>NZ_JBBKVV010000012.1:0-40551 GCF_037968635.1 Phenylobacterium sp. | reverse complement strand
CCGTCGGCGGTGACGAAGGCCTGGGCGAAGCAGAGTGAGCCGCCGGGTTTGACGAAGATGGTGTCGAACTCCAGCCACTGGCCGATCTGGGCCGAGGCCAGGAAGTCCAGGGTGAGGTTCACGGTCACCAGCCGGGCGCCGTCCCCCATCCGGTGGCCGCAGGACAGGCCCATGGCGTTGTCGGCCAGAGCGCTGATCAGGCCGCCGTGGACGAAGCCGCGGCTGTTGGTGTGGGCGGCGGTGACCTCCAGGCCAAGGACCACCGCGCCCTCGGTCTTGCGGCTGTAGAGCGGCTCCCACGGGTCGGTGAGGGGGCTCTTGCGAAAGTGCGGTTCGAAGCCCGCCGGCAGGGTTGCGGCCTCCATCACGCGGCCTGGGTGACGCGTTGCAGACCTTCGAGGGTCTTGGCGCAGGCGATGGCGGCCTCGGCGCCCTTCTGGACGAAGTGCTCGGCGAAGAAGGTCTGGTGGATGTCGTGCTCGTGGAAGTGATGCGGCGTCAGCACCACCGAGAACATCGGCACCTCGGTCTTCAGCTGCACCTGCATGAGAGCTGAGACCACGGTCTCGGCGACGAACTCGTGGCGGTAGATGCCGCCGTCCACCACCAGGGCGCAGCCGACGACGGCGGCGTACTTGGCGGTCTTGGCCAGCGTCTGGGCGTGGAGGGGGATCTCGAAGGCGCCCGGCGTCTCGAACACATCAATCATGTGCTCGGGAAAGCCCAGCCTGCCCATCTCCGCCAGGAAGCCCTTGCGGGCCTGGTCGACGATGTTGTGGTGCCAGGAGGACTGGACGAAGGCGATGCGGGCGGGGCGATAGGCGCCGTGCGCGGTGGGCAGTTCGTAGGTGACTTGGGTCATGGTCGTTTCCCTAAGGTGGTGCAACCACGACTCAGGGAGACACCGATGACGCGCCGGGACTCCACGCGCGGACGCGTGGCGGCACATCACGGGTGGTTCTCATAACCGGACTTTAACCGTCGGCCCCGGGATCACACCGGTGTCTGCTGTCCCTGACAGACCAAGGTCTGGCAGGCGCCCGCGGGCTCGTCCGACCGCCCCTCGCGAGAGGTGAGGTCGGCATTACCGCCGGTGGGGAGTTTCACCCCGCCCTGAGAACGCGTCCGCCGGAACAGCCCGGCGATGGCGACAGGCTAGACCCAAGCCACAGGTTCAAACAAGTGTTTTGATTTCGCCGCTAGAGGACCGGCCTCGGCGCCGCTAGGTTCGCCGTCGAGAATCAAGAGCTTGGGGCGGGGTCAATGTTCGAACGGCTGATCGCCTTCCACGCCAATCACCGGCCCGACGGGCTGGTGATCGCCTCGGCCTGGGACCGCTTCACCTATCGGCAGATGGCCGACGACATCGCCCGCTGCGCGGCCTGGGTGGCGGAGCTGAACCTGCCCTGGGGCAGCCGGGCCCTGATCGCCGTGCCGCACCCCTATCTGCACTGGGTGCTGACCTTCGGCCTGGAGACCGCCGGCGTGATCAGCGCCACCACCAGCCCCTTCGCGCCACTGGCGGCGGACCTGGCCTTCCTCCACGCCGAGGTGCTGTTCGCCCGCGACGTGCCCGAGCAGCCGGTGGGGGTTCCGGTCCACAGGATCGACCAGGCCTGGCTCGACGGCCTGGCGCGCTACCCGGCCAATTGGGCGGGCGACCGGCCCCGGCGCCCGGAGGACGGCTTCCGCATCGTGACCACCTCGGGCACCACCGGGACGCCCAAGAAGATTCTGCTGACGCGGGGGATGATGGATCGGCGGGTGGCCGACTCGGCGGTGACGCAGGTCTTCGCCCCGCCCAACAACCCGCGCGGCATTTCCGAGATCGGGGTGGGGTCGCTGGCCGGCATCCAGCTGGCCTTCCTGATGTGGACCCGGGGCGGGACCCTTTGCCATCATGATCCCCGCGTGCCGTGGGCCCAGACCCTGGCCGAGCTGGAAATCGATCTAATGGTGGCCGCGCCCTATCACCTGCAGGTCCTGCTGCGGAACCTGCCCGACGATCACGCGCCCAAGCCCGGTCTGCTTGTGGGGGTCGCCGGTGGATCGATCTCCAAGCCGCTGGCGCAGGCCTGCCGCCGACGCCTGTCGCCGAACCTGATCCTCACCTACGGGTCCACCGAGACCGGATCGGTGACGGTGGGCCATGTCGACACCCTGGAGGGCGCCGAGGACTCGGCGGGCTATCTCAACCCCTGGGCGGTGGTGCAGGTGTTCGACGCGCAAGGCGCCATCCTGCCGCCGGGCCAGATGGGAGAGATTCGGATCGGCGGGCCGCACGTGGTGCCGGGTTACCTGGACGACCTGGCCGGGACCCAGGCCCACTTCAAGGACGGCTGGTTCTATCCCAATGACGTGGGCGTGCTGACCGACCAGGGCCGGCTGACGGTGCTGGGACGGCTGGACGACCTGATGAACATCGGCGGCGTCAAGCTGGTGGCCTCGCAACTGGAGACCCATGTGCTGAAGGTGGAGGGCGTGCTGGACGCCGCGGCCTTCGCCGCCCCCGACGAGGAGGGGCTGGACGCGCCGCACGTGGCCTATGTCAGCGACGCGGGCTTTGATCCGGCGCCGCTGGAGAAGATCTTCAGCACGCAGCTGGGGCGCCCGGCGCGGCTGCTGCGGCTTGACGAAATTCCGCGCAATCCCCTGGGCAAGGTCCAGCGAACCCTGCTGCGCGACCGGGTGATCGCCGCCGCGGCGGCGGCCTGAGGAGGTCGAAGGATGACCGACGAAGACGAGGGCGGCTACGACGTCGATGACTGGGGGCGACTGAAGGCCTTCACCCGCGGGGTGGCGACCCTGGAGGATGTCCAGGCCCGGGCGGCGATCTTCGCGCTGGCCGACACCGAGAACGCCCGGGTGCTGGAGATGCCCCTGCCGCAGCCGCTGATCTGGTGGAGCGACGATGGGGAGCAGGCCGCCGTGGCCGTCCAGGCCGAGGTTCACGACACGCAGGACGGCGAGACCATGGAGGTGCTGGGCCTGGTCTTCCCCGACGGCGGTGGCGGCGTGGCCCTGATGGACGACGTCGACCTGGTGGACGACACCGACCCCATGTGGCGCAGGCTGGTGGCCGCCGCGATCGGCGACGAGACCGGCGAGCCCGACTGACAGGCCGGGAGACCTGACCGTGACCATCGACTTGTGCAGTTTCGTCGGCCTGTGGAATCCTGCTGGTCCACGAGGGTTGGAAAGCCGATGACGGTTCGAACCGGCAGCTGCCTTTGCGGCGCCAGGGCCTATGAGATCGAGGGCGATATCGATGGGGTCTGGGTCTGCCACTGTTCGCTCTGCCGCAAGGCCTCGGGCGCGAACGGAAACTGGATCCTGATCGTGCCGGTGGAGCGCTTTCGCTGGGTGAAGGGCGAGGATCACGGCGTCACCTTCGCCCTGCGCGAAACCTACAGCATCACCCGCTGCAAGACCTGCGGCACGCCGCTGCCGGCGGAAACCGACGCGCGGAACGTCTATGTCACGGCGGGAACGCTCGACGCCCCGCTTGGCAAGGGCGTTCGCACGCACCTGTTCTGCGCGTCGCGGGCCGACTGGGATCGTGACGAACCCGACGCCCGCGCCTTCGATGAGCGTTCGAGTTGAGGGGCGCCGAACAGGCCTACCTCGCCCGCACCACCGACCGCGACGCCTACAAGCGCGCCATGGAGCGTTCGCACGAGGGGGTGAACGCCTAGATCCCCGTCTCCCCCGTGATTCTACACGGGAGAGGCCCGTCAGCCACGCGCCTCAAGTTGCCGAGCCATGGCTTGGAGCGACGGCCACGGCGGGCCTTTGCGCAGGGTGTCGATGAAGTGTTCGGCCCACTGTCGGCCGTTCGGGAACTGGTCGCCAACGTCCCATCGCCACGCCGCGACCATCGCCAGAACGAGCCCACGGCACGCGCTCAGCAATGCCTGATCAACGTCGGGATAGTGCTGGGGGACCGCCTCAGGCGCGTGGGCCAGATCGAACTCGATCGGCCCGAAACAACAGGTCTCAAGGTCGATGAATAGCGGCCCGATCTCGGTTGCCAGCACATTGCCGGGATGCGGTTCGCCGTGAAGCAGCTGCTCTGCTGCGCCGTGATCGACAACCGTTCGCCTGAGGCTCTCCAACATGCCGCTGAGAAGTTGCCGGTCGGCGTCGGCGAGTTCCGGTGTCTGGCCCCGGTTCGCCACCAGTTCCTGGGCTTCCGTGACGCGGTCCGTGAAGTGCGGCGCTGTGATCTCGATCGTTCGCATTCCGGCGTGCAGACGCCAGAGCGCCTCTGCGTAGTCGGCCGGTGTGAGGTCTGGCGCCACGGGCGCGTGGTAGGTCCAGAACGTGATCGCGAAGTCGTCGCAGGCGTAGACACGCGGCGGAACCCTGGGCTCCAAAGCCGCTGCAGGGCTCCCGATCTCGGCGAGCCGCCCAGCAAGCTCGATCTCAAACTGCGCCACCTGCCCCGCCATGGGCGCGACCCGGGCAAATGCGTTGCAGGGCTGCAGGTGCAAGGCGAGCTTGTTGGAGTTCTGCAGAACGACCGCATCGTCGGCCTGGAGACCAAGCACCTTGGCGGTCGAGATGGCCGCAGCCACCGCACGCTGAAGTTCGGGGGCCTGCAAGGGCTGCTCGCTCTGCGCTCGAGATTGGCCACGAAGGAGGCCGGCGCCCCTTCAACACGGGTGGCGAAAAGCGGTCAACCGCCGATGGCGGCCAACCATTCGCAATGGGGCCTGCCCGGCCATTGGCGCTCTGTCCCGGACCCGGCCCGATCCATGAGCCCGCGTCCTACCCCCCGAGCGCGTGGGCGCTGACCGTCTCGTAGTCCGCGGCGCCTTCCATCACGCCTTCGGCCAGGCCCGGCGCCTGGGCCAGGACCTGGGCGGCGTAGACGCGGGCCAGGGCCGCCTTGCTCATCGACCAGTCGTCGGCGGCGTCCACGAGGGCCAGCGCCTGAAGCCCCAGCATCCAGCCCCCCACCACGTCGCCGGCCAGCTTCAGATAGGGCGTGGCGCCCGACAGGGCGTTCGGCCCCTTGTTGGCCAGGATCCAGTCTGTGGCGCGTTCCAGGGCCGCGACGCCGGCCTCCAGGCGGGCGCCGACGGTTTCGAGGCCGGGCGTGCTGGAGAGAGTTCTGGCCGTGGCGTGCATCTCGGCGGCCAGGGCGTCCACGACTCCGCCGTTGTCCATCGGCGCCTTGCGGCCCACCAGGTCGATGGCCTGGATGCCGTTGGTGCCCTCATAGATCGGCGCGATGCGGGCGTCGCGATAGTGCTGGGCCGCGCCGGTTTCCTCGATGAAGCCCATGCCGCCGTGGATCTGCACGCCCATGGAGGCGACCTCCACACCGACGTCGGTGGACCAGGCCTTGGCGATGGGGGTGAAGAGCTCGGCGCGGGCCTTGGCGACGGCGCGGGCGGCCTCATCCGTCGCCAGCCGGGCCACGTCGTTGAGCACCCCGGTCGACAGGCAGATGGCGCGCGCCGCCTCGATCTTGGCCTTCATCAGGAGCAGCGAGCGGCGGATGTCCGGGTGGCCGTAGATGGCCCCGTCGGGCGCCCAGGCGGCGCGGCCCTGGCGGCGTTCCTGGGAGAAGGCCAGAGCCTGCTGGAAGGCCCGCTCGGCGATGGCCACGCCCTGGACGCCCACCTGCAGGCGGGCGGCGTTCATCATGACGAACATGTGGGCGATGCCGTTGTTCAGCTCTCCCACCAGTTCGGCCTGTGCGCCCTCGAACAGCATGACGCAGGTGGGCGAGCCGTGGATGCCCAGCTTGTGCTCGATGGAGCCGGCGCGCAGGTCGTTGGGGTCGCCCAGGTTCCCCTCGTCGTCCACCAGCCGCTTGGTGGCCAGAAACAGGCTGATGCCCTTCACCCCGGGCGGGGCGTCGGGCAGGCGGGCCAGCACCAGGTGGCAGATGTTGTCGGCGGCGTCGTGGTCGCCCCAGGTGATGAAGATCTTCTGGCCGTGCAGGCGGTAGCCGCCCTGGCCGTCCGGCTCGGCCCGGGTGGTGACGGCGGCGAGGTCGGAGCCCGCCTGGGACTCGGTGAGGTTCATGGTGCCCGTCCACTCGCCGCTCACCAGCTTGGGCAGGACCAGCCGCTTCTGCCGTTCGGTGCCGTGCAGGGCCAGCGCCTCGATGGCGCCCTGGGTCAGCATCGGGCAGAGGCCGAAGGCCATGTTCGACGCATGCACCATCTCGAAGACCGCCAGGCCCAAGGCTCCGGTCAGCCCCTGGCCGCCAAACTCCGGATCGGCCGAAAGCGAATTCCAGCCCCCGGCGACGAAGGCCTGGTAGGCGGCGGCGAAGCCCGGCGCGGCGGTGACCTTGCCGTTGGCGTACTTGGCGCCCTCGGTGTCGCCCTTGCGGTTCAGAGGGGCGAGTTCGCTCTCGGTGAAGGACCCGGCGGCCTCCAGCACCGCGACGACGGTGTCCTCGTCCAGGTCGGGGAAGGCCTCACCCATCAGGGCGGAGTGGCCGACCGTCTTGAGCGCGAGGGCGAGATCGCGGACCGGGGCGCGGAAGGTCATGGGCGGGCTCCTGAAGCTTGAGGTCGCTCTCTACCTGTATGCCTGGGGCAGCGCCAAGGCGAAGCTGTCACGGCTTCGTGAGACCCCTGCCGTCTTTCGGTCCCGGCCGGCGCACACCATCGTCTGGTTCCGCCTGGAAAGCTCCCCCCATGATCCGTACCGCTCTCGCCGCCGCCGCCCTCAGTTTCCTCGCGGTCACGGGCGCCCTGGCCAATCCCACCAGCCAGGATCCGGCCAAGGTTCCGGCCGGCGACTACGTCCTCGACAAACGCCACGCCAGCCTGCTGGTGAAGGTCCCGCACATGGGCGGCTTCTCGAAGTTCACCATGCGGTTCGACCGGCTGGATGGAAGCTTCGCCTATGATCCGGCCACCTGGGGCGCGACCAGGGTGACGATCACCGCCGATCCCACCTCGATCAACACCGGCCTGCCGGACTTCGACAAGACCATCGCCGGGCCGAGCTATTTCGACAGCGCCAAGTACCCGGCCATCACCTTCGTCTCCACCAGGGCCGAGGGGACGGACGGCAAGGGCACGGTGAGCGGCGACCTCACCTTCCACGGCGTGACCAAGCCGGTGGTGCTGGACGTCACCTTCAACGGCGTCGGCCCCGGCATGATGGGCGCCGGCACGCGGATCGGGTTCTCCGGGACCACCCGTCTGAAGCGCTCGGACTTCGGCGTCACCACCATGAGCCAGTTCGCCGGCGATGATCTCGACCTGCTGTTCGAGGTCGAGTTCACCAAGAAGTAGGGCCATGCGGCGGGATCGCTACACCACGGTCGCCATCGTCCTGCACTGGCTGATCGCCGCGGCGATCCTGTTCCAGATGCAGCTGCCCTGGCGCTTCCACGGCTTGAAGACGCCGGAAGCCTTCGCCCTCATCCAGCTGCACAAGTCGGTGGGGATCACCATCCTCGTGCTCAGCCTCGCCCGCCTCGGCTGGCGGCTGGCCAATCCGCCGCCGCCGGAGCCGGAGGGCCTGACGGTCTGGGAGGTGTGGCTGTCGAAGATCGTCCACTGGGGGCTCTACGGCCTGATGATCGGCATGCCGATCACCGGCTGGATCATGGTCTCCACCAGCAAGACCGGCATCCCGACGGTGCTGTGGGGCGCGATGCCCTGGCCCCACGTGCCGGGCTTCGCGGCGATGGCGCCCGCGGGTCGGGAGGCCTGGAACAGCGTCGCCCATGAGGGCCACGAGCTGCTGGGCTGGGGCTTCTATGTCCTGATCGGCCTGCACGTGGCCGGCGCCCTGAAGCACCAGCTGTTCGGCCGCGACGAGCCGGTCCTGGCCCGCATGGCGCCTGGCGCCAAGGCCGGCCGCTGGCTGGAGCCGCGCCTCGCCCTGATCGCGCTCGGTGTCATCGCGGCCATCGGCGGCGCCTGGCTGATCCATCCTCGGCCCCCGGCCTCAGCCCCCATGCCGCCGCCGCCGGCGGCCCCTGTCGCGGCCCCAATGACACCGGTGGCGCCCCCCGAGGCCGCCCCTTTGAAAGCGCCCGCCGAGCCCTTGTTCAGCGTGTCGAAATGGAACCTGGCCAAGGGCTCCACCCTGGGCTTCTCGACATCCTGGGGCGGCCAGGCCCTGGAGGGCCGCTTCGACCAGTGGACCGCCGACATCGCCTTCTCGCCGGAAGCGCTCGACCGCAGCCACGTCAAGGTGAGCATCGACCTGGCGTCGGTCGCCACCGGCGATCCGCAGCGCGACGTGGCCCTGCCGGGCGCCGACTTCTTCGACGTGGCCGAGCATCCCAAGGCCGTCTTCACCGCTGACCGCTTCGAGGCCACGGGTCCCAACCGCTATGTCGCCCACGGCAAGCTGACCCTTCGCGGGGCCACCAAGTCGGTGCGCCTGCCCTTCACCCTGAAGATCGACGGCGACAAGGCGCGCATGAGCGGTGTAACCACCCTCGACCGGACCGCCTTCGGCGTGGGGCAGGGCGAGTGGCAGGCGACCGATCAGATTCCAGCTCAGGTGACCGTGAAGGTCCAGCTCACGGCGACCCGCTAGAGACGGCGGTCGCGGCCCTGCGCGTTGGCGCGCTGGTCATCCTGCCGACAGAGACCGTCTACGGCCTGGGCGCCGATGCGACCAATCCCGCCGCCGTGGCCGCCATCTACGAGGCCAAGGGTCGGCCGCGCTTCAATCCGCTGATCAGCCATGTGGCCGACCTGGCGACCGCCGAGCGGCTGGCGCTGTTCGATGACAGGGCGCGGGCGCTGGCGGCGGCCTTCTGGCCGGGCCCGCTGACATTGGTCCTGCCCATCGCGACAGACACCGTGGTCTGCGATCTGGCGCGCGCCGGACTGGAGAGCGTGGCGATCCGCGTCCCGGCCCATCCCCTGGCCCGCGAGCTTCTGGCCGTGTTCGGCGGTCCGGTGGTGGCGCCCTCGGCCAACCGCTCGGGACGACCCAGCCCGACGACCTATGCCGACGCCATGGAGGAGACCGGCGACAAGGCCGCCGCCAACCTCGACGGCGGGGCCTGCGCCGTGGGCCTGGAGTCGACGGTCGTCGCCCTGCTGGACCAGCCCCGCCTGTTGCGGCCGGGGTCGGTGACGCGGGATCAGATCGAGGCGGTGATCGGGCCACTGGCCGAAGCCGAGGACGACGCCAGGCGTTCGCCGGGCCGGCTGGCGCGGCACTATTCGCCCGAGGCGCCGGTGCGGCTGAACGCGGGAGCGCCTGAGGCGGGCGAGGCCTATCTGGCGTTCGGACCCACCACCGCGAGCGGCAATGTCCTGAACCTCAGCCCATCGCGTGATCTGCGCGAAGCCGCCGCCAACCTCTTCGCCTTCCTGCGCGCGGCGGATCGCACCAAGCCGTCGGCCATCGCCGTCGCGCCCATTCCCGCTGATGGGCTGGGGGAAGCCATCAACGACCGCCTGATCCGCGCGGCGGGCTTTGTCGGCTAGGGCCATCGGGAGTAGGCTCCGCGACCATGACCATCTCCGTTCCCGCCGATGTCGTCTCCCGCCTGAAGGCCGTGCTCGGCGAAGGCGGGTGGAGTCAGGATCCCGACCGCCTGGCGCCCAAGCTGCTGGAATGGCGCGACCGCTGGAAAGGCGCGACGCCCTTCCTGGCCATGCCGAAAACCCCGGCGGATGTCTCGGCCGTCGTCGGCATCTGCCATGAGGCAGGCGTGCCGATCACCACGCAAGGCGGCAACACCGGCCTGGTTGGCGGACAGATTCCGCAAGGCGAGATACTGCTCTCCACCGAGCGGCTTTCGACGATCCGCGACGTGGACGCCTTCGACGACGTGATCGTGGCCGAGGCCGGCGTGACGCTCGCCGCCGTGCACGAGGCGGCGCTGAAGGTGCGGCGGCGGTTTCCCATGGGCCTGGCTTCGGAGGGCACAGCCACCATCGGCGGGATCGTCTCCACCAATGCCGGGGGCACCGCGGTGCTTCGCTATGGCAACACCCGCGACCTCGTTCTCGGGATCGAGGCGGTTCTGCCCAACGGCGAAATCTGGAACGGCCTGAAGCGGCTGCGCAAGGACAACACCGGCTATGACCTGAAGCAGCTGTTCATTGGCGGGGAGGGGACCTTGGGCGTGGTCACCGCCGCCAGCCTGAAGCTGTTCCCCATCCTTGCCAGCCGGTCGACGGCGGTGGCGGCGGTGGACTCGCCCGAGGTGGCGATCCAGCTGCTGGTGCGGGCCAAGGAGGAGGCCGGTGGCGCCGTCGAGGCCTTCGAGCTGATGGGCCGGCGGGGGGTCGAATTCGTGCTGAAGAACATCGCCAACCAACGTGATCCCTTGAGCGAGGTCCACCCCTGGTACGTGCTGGTGGAGATCGCCTCGGGCGAACCCGGCGCGGCGGAGGCGGCCATGGAGCGGCTGCTGGGCAAGGCGCTTGAGGACGGCCTGATCCGCGACGCCGCCATCGCCCAGAGCGAGGCCCAGGCCAAGGCTTTCTGGTCGGTGCGCGAGAACCAGTCGCCGGGCCAGAAGCCGGAGGGCGCGACCTGGAAACACGACATCTCCGTGCCCGTCAGCCAGGTGGCGAATTTCATCGGGGAGGCGACGGCGGCCATGGAGGCCTTCGCGCCGGGGTGCCGGATCACCGCCTTCGGTCACGTGGGCGACGGCAACATCCACTATGATGTCATCCGCCCCGACGGCGGCGACGACGCGCTCCACTCAGCCAAGCGCAATGAGGGCTCGCGGTTGGTGCACGATATCGCCGCGGGCATGGGCGGCTCGATCTCGGCCGAGCACGGCCTGGGGTCGATGAAGACCGAGGAGGCGCGACGCTACAAAAGCCCGGTGGAGGTTGCGGCGCTGAGCGCGATCCGGCAAAGCCTGGACCCCAAGCGGATCATGAATCCCCGCGTCTTCTTCTGAGCCGCCATGCTGATTGTCCTGTCCCCCGCCAAGGCGATGAACTTCGCCGCGCCGGACAAGCCCCTGCCGATGACCACCCCGGAGATGGGCGAGGACATCGCCCTGCTGTCGCAGACCACCCGCAAACTGACGGTGGCCCAGGTCAAGCGGCTGATGAGCCTGTCGGACAACCTCGCCAAGCTGAACCGAGAGCGCTTTCAGGCCTTCGATCCGGCCATGGAGGAAGGGCTGCAGGCCGCCTTCGCCTTCAATGGCGACGTCTATATGGGTCTCAAGGCGCGGGAGTTGGACAAGAAGGCCCTGACCTTCGCCCAAGAGCATGTCCGCATCCTGTCGGGGCTCTACGGCCTGCTGCGGCCTCTCGACGGCATCCAGCCCTACCGGCTTGAAATGGGCACGCGGCTGAAGACCACGCGGGGCCCCAGCCTTTACGCCTTCTGGGGCGACAAGGTCGCCAAGGCGCTGAACGACCAGGCCGCCGGGCACAAGGACCCGACCCTGGTGAACTGCGCCAGCCAGGAATATTTCGGCGTCGTAGACCGCGAGGCCCTGAAGCTGCCGGTGGTGACGACGCGCTTCGTCGAGGAGAAGGACGGCGAGGCCAAGGTGATCAGCTTCTTCGCCAAACGGGCTCGGGGGGCGATGGCGAGATATGCCGTCGATCACCGCATCACCAAGGCCGCCGACCTTAAGGCCTTCGACACCGACGGTTACCGGTTCCAGCCGCAGGCCTCTAGTGAGACCGAGTGGGTCTTCTCGCGACCGCAGCCGCCGCTGGTGAGCGCCAAGGCTGCCGCCGGCGCTTGACGTAAGGTGCGGTGCGCCGGATGTTCTTTCTAGGGAGCAGTATGGCTCTCACGAGGGAGAGTTCAATGAGTGAAGCCGCCACGCTCGCCGCCACGGTCAAGACAAACGCCGGCTGGATCGAGGGTCTGACGCGCGGCCGCCACATGGCCTTCTACGGTATCCCCTATGCGGCGGCGCCGACCGGCCAGACCCGCTTCCGTGCGCCGAAGCCGGCCGGCGCCTGGGCCGGCGTGCGCAAGGCGACGGAGAAGGGCTCTGCGGCCCTGCAAACCCCGCACTTCATCCCCGGCTTCGCGGCCAGCGGCCCGCAGGACGAGGACTGCCTGAACCTCAACGTCTTCACCCCGGCGACGGACGGCGCCAAGCGGCCGGTGATGGTCTGGATCCATGGCGGCGGCTTCACCCATGGGGCGGGCTACGAGCCGCTCTATGACGGCGGGCCGCTGGCCGAGCGCGGCGACGTGGTGGTGGTGTCCCTGAACTACCGGCTGGGCGCCTTGGGCTTTCTGTCGATCCCGGAGGCGGGCATTCCCGGCAACGCCGGCCTGCTGGATCAGGTGGCGGCGCTCAAGTGGGTGGCTGACAATATCGCCGCCTTCGGCGGTGACCCGGAGCAGGTGACGATCTTCGGCGAGTCGGCCGGCGCCGCGGCCGTTTCCTGTCTGGTAGCGATGCCGGCGGCCAAGGGTCTGTTCGGGCGAGCGATCCTGCAGAGTGGCGTGGGCCGTGCTGGCGCGCCTGAGCTGGCCGCCAAGGCCGCAGACAAGCTGCTGGCTCTGCTGGGCCTCGACCGTAGCCAGGTGGTGGACCTGTTCGAGCTGCCGGCCGCCAAGATCCTGGAGGCCCAGGCTTCGGGCGGTTTTGGGCCGGGCATGGGGTTTGGCCCAACCCGCGACCCAGCCTCACTGCCGGAGGCCCCGATGATCGTTGTCCGCGACGGCGGGGCCGAGGGAATCGGCCTGTTGATCGGCTCCAACCGCGACGAGGTGAAGCTGTTCGTGCCCGGCCGCCGAGAGCCGATGGGGGACGACGCTCTACTCGCCGAGGTTCGCGCGCGCCTGCCCAAGGCCAGCGAGGCGCAGGCCAAGGACCTGATCGAGGTCTACATCGCCTCACGCCAGACCAAGGGACTGCCCGCCGACAACTTGGACATCCTGGACGCCGTCGGCAGCGATATGCAGTTCCACATCGCGTCGATCAAGTTCGCCGCGGCCCAGGCGCCGCACAGCCCGGCCTGGCTCTACCTTTTCACCCACGCTTCTCCCGCGCGGCGCGGGGCGCTCGGCGCCTGCCACGCCCTGGAGATGCCCTTCGTGTTCGGCACGACGAAGATCGAGGGCCAGGTGAACTTCGCCGGCGCCGGCCCGGAGGTCGAGCGACTGGAGGGCGAGATCATGGACGCCTGGATCGCATTCGCCCGCACCGGCAACCCCAACCATCCGGGTCTGCCGTCATGGCCGGCCTATGAAGGCGGCGCGCGCGACACCATGGTGTTCGACACCGCCGCGGCCACCATCCAGTCCGATCCCTTCGGCGAGGAGCGGCGGGCCCTGGAGGCGCTGCTCTAGGCGGACTAGGGTTCCCCCTCAAGCGCGGCCGCTCCGAGCCGCCCAGGGGACGCGACCATGAGCAAGACCGACACCGGACCCGTTGTCCTGATCACCGGGACGTCCACTGGCGTGGGCCTGCACACCGCCATCGCCTTTGCGCGGGCTGGCTACGTCACCGTGGCCACCATGCGTGACACCTCCAAGAAGAAGGACCTGCTGGCCCAGGCCAAGGCCGCCGGGGTGAAGATCAAGGTCGAGAAGCTCGACGTTCAGAAGAAGAAGTCCATCGAGGCCTGCGTCGAGAAGGTGCTTCGCAAGCACGGCGGCATCGACGTCCTGGTGAACAACGCCGGGGCCGGCTTCCTCGGCAGCCTGGAACAGACCACCGACGCCGATCTCGAGCGCACGATGGGGGTCAACTTCTTCGGCGTCTGGCGGATGACCAAGGCGGTCTTCCCACACATGCGCGAGCGCGGTTCGGGGCGGATCATCTCGGTGACCAGCGTCGGCGGCCTGATCGGCCAGCCCTTCAACGACGCCTATTGCGCCGCCAAGTTCGCGGTGGAGGGGATGATGGAATCCCTGGCCCCGCTGGCCAAACGCCTGGGCGTGCAGATCTGCCTGATCGAGCCGGGGCCCATCAACACCGAGTTCGTCAACAGCGTCCGCTCGGTCAGCGACCTTTCGGCCTATGCCCCGCCCTATGACGCCATCGTCGCGAAATACATGGGCGCCAGCACCGGGGTCTTCGCCCAATACGGCCAGACCGGCGCCGAGGTGGCCGAGGTGATCCTTGGCGCCGCCACCGCCGAGACCCCGGACTTCCGCTACATCACCTCGGACTTCGCCAAGCAGATCGTCGGACCCAAGGTCGTGGACCCCACCGGCAACAACGTGGTCGAGGCCTTCGCCAGCCGGCTGTAGCTTACTTTTTCAGGCCATCGACGGCGGCCAGGACCGCGGCGACCGGCGGGCGGGTCTTGTAGCCCTCCTCAGCCAGCTTGGCCTGGACGACGCCTCGCGGTGAGATGACGAAGATCGTCGGCATAGGCACGCCATAGGCGAAGCTATCGGGCTTGTACTGCGGGTCGCGCAGCTTGAAGGCGTCGATGGTCGCTGAGTCCGTATCGGAGAGGAAGGCGTAGGGGATTTCCCGCTGTTCGGCGAAGCGAGTCAGGACCTCTGGCGAATCGTAGCTGAGGGCCACCAGCCGGTAGCCGCGCTGGGCGAGAGGCGTCTTGGCGGCCTTCAGCTCGATGAGCTGCTTCTGGCAATAGGGGCACCATTTCGCCGAGCGGAAGAAGACCAGCACCACGCCGTTCCTGTCTGACAGACCCCTGACAGTCACGGGCTTGCCGGTCATGTCGCGGGCCGAGATCGGCGGAATCCGGGAGCCGATCGCGGGACCGGGATCAAAGGCGGCCGCCGCCGCTGGCCAGGCGAACAGCAGGGCGGCGAACAGAGGGGCGAGTTTCATCGGGATCTCCCAGGCGCCGACACGGCGGATATCACCCCCAGTTCGAGCCGACCTGGGCAAAGGTTTCAACGGAAGGTCGGACTGAAACGGATATTGTCGCGGGCAAGGCCGTCCATGACCACCTGAGCGCCGCCGCTCTTGATCATCCATTCCAGGCGATGGTCGCGGTACTCGCGCTTGAACAGGCCCTGCTTCACCAGTTCGGCGACATTGGGCATGGCTGAGGCCGCCGCCGCCGCGCCGGCTTCCGCCGTGGTCTCGGCGACCGAGGCCCGCGCATTGGCGCGCGCCAGCCAGTCGGCGAGCTTGCTCTCCGGCGCCGGCGGATTGCCGTGGCCCGCTGAGCCGTTGAGATAGGGAACCACGGCCAGGTCACCCCAGCCGAAGCCTTCGCCGGTGAACCATGGGCGGTCGGTCAGTTGGTCCTCCAGCCAGGCGAAGAAGCTGGTGGTCTGTTCGGCGGCCTTGGCGATCAGGGCATGGGCGAGATCGCCCTCGGCGCGGCGGAACCAGTAGATCTCCGACAGGCCCCAGTTGATGGCCTCGAAGTGGGTGTCCATCACCTCCTCCAGCATCCGCACGCGAGCGCGCTCGGCGGGGCTGGCGGGCAGCAGGGCCGGGGTTGGCCAGCGATCCTCGATATATTCCAGGATGATGGTGGAATCGAAGATAGCGGTCTGCCCGTCCACCAGGGCCGGGACCTCGGCGCGGGGGTTGGCGGCCAGAAAATCGCCTTGGGCGCCGCCCGCCCCTAGACCGCCTGGCGCCACGGCCTGGAAGGCCTGGCCCTTCTCGCGCAGGGCGATCTTGACCTTCTGAGCATAGGGCGAAAGCGGGTGGTCATAGAGCGTCAGCATGGCGGGGTCCTCCCAGCGTTTTCACCAGGAGGGCCGCCGTGCTCCCGCGTAAGTCAAGCGGGGGTCAGGACCTTGTAGCGGGCCGCGGCGTGGTCGCGGGAGAGGTTGGGTCCGAGCGCCAGGCGGGCGGCGTTGAAGGCCTCCCAATCGGCCGGATCGGGCAGGGAGGGAATGGTGATCAACTCGCCGCGGTCGAAGCCGGCAAGGGCGGCGTCCACCATCTCGTCCACCCCCATCACCATGGAGGCAGGGAACTGCGTCACGTCCTGGCCGGCCCGTTCCCAGATCTCGGTATAGGTGGCGCCCGGCAGCACGGCCTGGACCTGGACCCCGGCGGCCCCGACCTCCAGGGCCAGCTTCTGGGTGAAGTTGAGGACATAGCCCTTGGTGCCGGTATAGCCCGCGCCGGAGATCTCAGGCGCGAGGGCCAGGACCGAAGCGATATTGACGATGGCGCCGGTGGCCCGCGCGCTGAACGCCCTGGCCGCCACGGCGGCGAGGCGTGAGACCGCTGTCACGTTCAGGGCGATCATGGCTTCCAGCCGGTCGAGGTCGCCCTCGGCCACGGTCCCGGGGGCGGCGACGCCCGCATTGTTGATCAGGATTTCGATACGCTCGTCGGTGGCGAGGCGTTGTTCGACGGCCAGGCGGTCGGCGCGGTCGGTGAGGTCAGCGGCCAGGACATCGACCGCGACACCGGTGTCGGCCCGCAGCTTGGCGGCCAGGGTTTCCAGGCGGGCCTTGTCGCGGGCCACCAGGATCAGGTCGTGGCCACGGCGGGCCAGGCGGTCGGCATAGGTGGCCCCGATGCCGGAGGATGCGCCGGTGATGAGAGCGGCGCCTTTGGGAGTCTTCATCGTCTTCTCCAGGTCTCGTCCGACCTTTCGGACGAGTGACTTGCAAGATGATAGTAACGCGCCTACCTCTTCGCCATGCAACGCACCGATTTTTCTTTGATGGCTTGCCCCATCGCCCGCAGCCTGGACCGGGTGGGGGAGTGGTGGTCGATCCTGATCCTGCGGGACGCCTTCCACGGCCTGACCCGGTTCGACCAGTTCCAGAAGAGCCTCGAGATCGCGCCGAACATGCTGAGCCGGCGCCTGGCGGATCTGGTGGAGTCAGGCCTGCTGGAGCGCCGCCGGTACAGCCAGCGCCCGCCGCGCGATGAGTATGTGCTGACCGCCCGGGGCCGCGACTTCCGGCCGGTGCTGATCGCCATGATGGCCTGGGGCAACCGCCACTTCGCCGATCCGGAGGGGCCTTCGAGCCTGATGGTGGACGCCGAAACCGGCCTGCCGGCTGACCCGATCCTGGTGGACCGCAACACCGGGCGCGAAATCGACGACACCCATTTCAAATACGTCGCCGGCCCCGCGGCTGACGACAATGTCCGCGCCCGCATCGCCTTCGTGGACGCCCAGAGGGAGAAGACTTAAATGACCCAACCCACCGCCCTGGTCGTGGGGGTCGGCGCCGAGCAGGGCGTCGGCGCCGCCGTCAGCCGCCGCTTCGCCGCCGAGGGCTTCCATGTCCTGGTCGCGGGCCGCACCCAGGCCAAGGTCGACCAGGTCGTCGCCACCATCAAGGCCGCCGGCGGCAGCGCTCAGGCCATCGTCGCCGACGCCACGCAGGAGGATCAGGTGATCGCCCTCTTCGACCGCGCCATGGCGCCCGGCGCCGGGTTCGATCCTGTCAGCGTGGTGGTCTCCAACGCCGGCGATAACCGCCCCATCCCGTTCCGCGAGGTGACCGCCGAGCTGTTCGAGGCCTTCTGGCGGGTGGGCTGTTTCTCCGGCTTCCTGGTGGGCCGGGAGGCCGCGCGGCGCATGGTCCCCTTGGGGCGTGGGACGATGATCTTCACCGGCGCCTCCGGCAGCCTGCGGGGCAAGGCCCAGTACGCCCAGTTCGCCGCGGCCAAGGCCGGCCTGCGGATGATTTCCCAGAGCATGGCGCGTGAGTTCGGGCCCAAGGGCCTGCATGTCGCCCACGTGGTGGTGGACGGCGGCATCGACGGTGCGCGTCTCAAGAACGCCATCCCTGAGATCGTCGCGGCGCGCGGGCAGGACGGCCTGTTGGGGGTCGACGCCATCGCCGAGATGTACTGGCAGATCCACCGCCAGCCGCCTTCGGCCTGGACCCAGGAACTGGACCTGCGTCCGTTCAAGGAAGCGTTTTAGTTGGCTTGACGGACCGGGCGTAACCCGGCCTCTCTGCGCCCAACACGTGCAAGAACGACATCGGGAGCAGACGCCATGGCCTACAAACCCTTCGACCTGACCGGCAAGGTGGCCCTTGTCACCGGTGGCAATGGCGGCATCGGCTTTGGCATGGTCGACGCGCTGGCCCAGTCCGGCGCCGACGTGGTGATCTGGGGCTCCAACCCCAAGAAGAACGCCGACGCCGAGCAGAAACTGAAGGACACCGGTGTCAGGGTCCTGACTCAGGTGGTGGATGTCGCCGACGAGCATGCGGTCAAGGCCGGCATGGCTGAAGCCATCGCCAAGATGGGCCGCATCGACACGGTGATCGCCAACGCGGGGATCGGCGGCGGCGCGCCCTCCTTCTCCGATTTCTCCACCGAGATGTACCGCAAGGTGCTGTCGGTGAACCTGGACGGGGTGTTCTTCACCTTCCGCGAGGCTTGCAAGCACATGGTCGAGCGCGCCGGCACGGGCGACAAGGCCGGCGGCTCTCTGGTGGTGATCTCCTCGCTGTCGGCCCTCGACGGCGCGCCGAAGAACGAGGCCTATGCCGCCACCAAGGGCGCCGTGATCTCGATGATCCGCGCCATCGCCGTGGAGCATGCCCGCTATGGCGTGCGGGCCAATGCCATCCTGCCAGGCTGGATCGCCACCGACATGACGGCCGGCGCCCAGGGCAACGACAAGTTCAACGACGCGGTGATCAAACGGGTGCCTGTGCGCCGCTGGGGCCAGCCGGCGGACTTCGGCGGCATGGCGGTCTATCTGGCGTCGGACGCCTCGTCCTTCCACACCGGGGACAGTTTCCTGATCGACGGCGGATACGGCGTCTTCTGAGGATGCCCTGACCCAGGGTCACGGTTCCCTTCGTCATGCTGCGGCGCCATCCTGCGTTCAACGAGACTTCGGGAGAAAACGCCATGACCCTGCACACCCCGCTTTGTGACCTCCTGGGGGTCAAGCACCCCATCATGCTGGCCGGCATGGGGGGCGTCTCCTATGCCGAGTTGGTGGCGGCGGTCTCCAACGCCGGGGGCTATGGCGTGCTGGGCATGGCCGGCCGCACGCCCGACTTCATCCGCGACGAGATGCGCAAGGTCAAAAGCCTCACCGACAAGCCCTTCGGCGTCGACCTGCTGGCCGCCAGCCCTGAGAGCCTGACGGCCTCGGTGGAGATCATCATCGACGAGGGCGCCTCCAGCTTCGTGGCGGGCCTGGGCGTGCCCATGCCGATCATGGAGAAGCTGAAGAAGGCCGGCCTCAAGGTCATGGTGGTCTGCGGCGCGGTGAAGCACGCGGTGAAAGCCGAGCAGGCCGGCTGCGACGCGGTGATCTGCCAGGGCGGCGAGGGCGGCGGCCATACCGGCCTCGTGGGCACCATGCCCCTGGTGGCCCAGGCGGTGGAGGCCGTGAAGATCCCGGTGGTGGCGGCCGGGGGCCTCTACGACGGACGCGGCCTGGCCGCGGCCCTGACCCTGGGCGCCGTCGGCGTCTGGATGGGCACCCGCTTCATCGCCAGCAACGAGGCCCATGCCGGCGAACTCTACCGCCAGACCATCGTGGAAGCCGCCGACGAGGACACCGTCCGCACACGGTCCTATTCCGGCAAGCCCATGCGCGTGCGCAAGAACCCCTATGTGGAGGACTGGGAGACCCGTCCCCAGGACATCCAGCCTTTCCCGATGCAGGCGATGATCTCCAGCCAGGCCGGGGTGATGGGCGGCATCGGCGGCCAGATCGAAGGCCTGGACGCCGACAAGTCCTGCTTCGCCATGGGCCAGTCGGCGGGCGGCATCCACACGGTGCTGCCGGCGGCCCAGATCGTGGCCAACCTTATCTCTGAGGCGGAAACCGCACTCGGCCGGGCGAGCAAGCTGGTGAAGGTGACGGCCTAGGCTCAGGTCCTTCCACAGGCCCGCAGCGCCGATGTGGGGAGGTGGGCCGTCGCGAAGCCTGGCCAAGGCGGGCGCGCTTCATCGCGGGTTCTTCCAAGGATCGTCGAACAGGCGAACGAGCTTGGCCAGCGAGCCGGTCCAGCCGTGGGTGTGGCTGGCCACCGAGGCGGGATTCTTCAGGCCTGAGTGGGTGAAGGTGAGTTCGGAGCCGCCATCGAAGGGCGCGACCTCGATCTCGATGCGGGAGGTGGCCTCGCCCTCCTCAGGCTCGCCGCCGAAGGCGTAGCGCCAGGTCATGACGATGCGGCGCGGCGGGTTGACCTCCAGATATTCGCCGAACACCTCGTGCTCGCGGCCATCCTGCGTCTGGAAACGGACCCGGTAACCGCCGCCGACCCGGGCGTCGATCTCCGACGTCAGCAGCGGCAGGTCGTCGGGGCCCCACCAGGCGGCGATCCCGTCCTGGGTCGTCAGGGCCTCGAAGACGATGGACGGCCGGGCCGCGATGCGGCGGACGAGGGTGAGGCTGGTCATTCGCCTTGGCCCTCCGTCGCGCGGGCTTCGCGCTCCCTGGCCTCGGCGTGGGCGGCGAGCCGGTCGAGCTTGGGCGTCCAGAAACGCTCGTAGCGGGCCAACCAGTCGGTGGCGGCGCGCAGGGGGTCGGGCACGAGGCGCACGGCGACGGTGCGGCCGCTCTTGGTGCGGGTGATCAATCCGGCGTCGCCGAGGACGTCGAGGTGCTTCATCACCGCCGGCATTTTGATGGCGAAGGGTTCGGCCAGGGCGCTGATGGACAGGCTGTCTTCCTGCTCCAGGCGCGCCAGGATCGCCCGGCGGGTCGGGTCGCCCAGGGCGGTGAAGAGCCGGTCAAGGTCGCGGGGTTCATAGTTCACCATACGGTGTACTATTTGAGCGGCGCGGGGGCTTGTCAATCTGTGCGCGCGGTCAGGGTGGAGGCGCAGTGTGTGCGACGCCTCCACCCCTCGCGGGCCGCCGGGCTGGGGGTCAGCCTCGGCGGCGGTGGCCGTCGTCCTCCGGGGGGGCGGAACGACGGCCTGTCGGCTACGCGGCCAGCTTGGCGGCGGTCTGCGCGATCTTGCGGCCCTGGTAGCGGGCGCCGGTGAGCTCGTTCTCGGAAGGCTGACGCGAACCGTCGCCGCCGGCGATGGTCGAGGCGCCATAGGGGCTGCCGCCGGTGATCTCATCGAGGGTCATCTGGCCAGCGTGGCCGTAGTCGAGACCGACGATCACCATGCCGAAGTGCAGCAGGTTGGTGATGATCGAGAACAGGGTGGTCTCCTGGCCGCCGTGCTGGGTGGCCGTCGAGGTGAAGGCGCCGCCGACCTTGCCGTGCAGGGCGCCCTTGGCCCAGAGGCCGCCGGCCTGGTCGAGGAAGGCCGCCATCTGCGAGGGCATGCGGCCAAACCGGGTGCCGGCGCCGACGATGATGGCGTCGTAGTCGGCCAGGTCCTCGATCTTGGCGATGGGGGCTTCCTGGTCGAGCTTGAAGTGAGCGCCCTTGGCGATCTCTTCGGGGACGGTTTCGGGGACGCGCTTGATGTCCACGGTGGCGCCGGCTTCGCGGGCGCCTTCGGCCACGGCCTTGGCCATGGTTTCGATGTGCCCGTAGGCCGAATGGTAGAGGACGAGGACCTTGGTCATGGCGGGGTTCCTGGGGAGGAGAAGGAAAGAGGCCGCCCCGGCTTTCACCGGGGCGGAAGGGGTTTAGGCGGCGTCGACGAGGACGAGTTCGGCGTCTTCCAGGGCGGTGACCCGGACCGTGGCTTCGTCGCGGATGGCGGCGCCGTCACGGGCGTTCAGGGTGACGCCATTGACCTCCACCGAGCCGGTGGCGGGCACCAGGTAGCCGAATCGGTCGGCGCCCAGTTCGTATTCCGCGGTCTCGCCGGCCTTCAGGGTGGCGGCCACGACGCGGCCGTTGGTGCGGATCGGCAGGACGTCGGTGTCGCCGTCGACGCCGCTGGCCAGGGTCACGAACCGGCCGGCGCGGTCACCCTTGGGGAAGGGCTTGGCGCCCCAGCTGGGAGCTCCGCCGGTCTTGTTGGGCTGGATCCAGATCTGGAACAGGGTGGTGGGTTCGTCTTCCAGGTTGAACTCGGCGTGACGGATGCCCGAGCCCGCGCTCATCACCTGGACGTCGCCGGCCTCGGTACGGCCTTCGTTGCCCAGGCTGTCCTTGTGGGTGATGGCCCCGGTGCGGACATAGGTGATGATCTCCATGTTCGCGTGGGGGTGCGGCGGGAAGCCGGAGTTCGGCGCGATCTTGTCGTCGTTCCAGACCCGGAGCGGGCCCCAGCCCATGCGCGCGGGGTCGTGATATTCGGCGAAGGAGAAGTGGTGCTTGGCGTCGAGCCAGCCGTGGTCGGCGCCGCCGAGGGAGTCAAAGGCTCTGCGTTCGATCATCTCGAGGTCTCCTGTCTGGTGAGGGGCGCTGGCCGGAGGGCCGCGCCGCTGTTGAGATCAAGGTAGACCTTCCCGCACGTTCCGAAATAGAAACGATGGAAACAGATCGTTTCGGAATTCGTCATGTCCCGATTGCCTGACTTCGAAGCCTGGGCGGTCTTCGCCAAGGTGGCCGAGACTGGCGCCTTCGCCCGCGCCGCCGTCGAACTGGAGCTCTCCAAGGCCACGGTTTCCAAGGCGGTGTCGCGGCTGGAGCAGCGGCTGGGGACCAGTCTGTTCCACCGCACCTCGCGCAAACTCGCCCTGACCGAGAGCGGCCGCACGGCCTTGGAGCGGGCCAGCCGCATCCTGGCCGAGGGCGAGGCGGTGGAGGCGGAGGCCGCCGCCCAGTCGGCGACGCCCCAGGGTCTGGTGCGCCTGGCCGCGCCGATGTCCTTCGGGAACCGGCACCTTGCCCCCCTGTTGCCGGAGTTCCTACGGCTCTATCCGGAGGTCTCCATCGACCTCAGCCTGTCGGATCAGAAGGTCGACCTGGTCGGGGAGGGCTTCGACCTCGGCTTGCGGATCGGCAACCTGGCCGACTCCTCCCTGCTGTCGCGCCGGCTATGCGGGGTGCGGCTGGTGCTGGTGGGATCGCCGGCCTATCTGGCGGAACACGGCCGGCCCGAGCATCCCCGCGACCTGTTGTTCCACCGCGCCCTCACCTACGCCTATGTCCTGACGCCGGAGGTCTGGAGGTTCGACCACGCGAACGAGGGCGAGCAATCGGTGACCGTCTCCGGCCCCCTGAAGGTCAACAACTCCGACGCCCTGATCCCGGCCCTGCGGGAGGGCCTGGGCCTGGCCCTGCAGCCGGAATTCATCGTCTGGCCCGAGCTGGCGGACGGCACGATCGAGGCGGTGATGTGCGACTGGCGAACCCCGCCCATCGCCCTGCATCTGGTCTCGCCCCCCGGGCGCTTGCGGCCGGCGCGGGTTCGGGTGCTCTACGACTTCCTGGCGGCGCGCCTTTCGACAGCGGCCTGGGCGGTGGCTGAGGAGGCTAGTCGCCCACCTTCTTCGTGAACGAGGCGAAGCTGCCCAGGCACCCCTGCCAGACCCCGATGTGCTGCTTCACCTCCTCGGTGGTCATTCGCAGGTTCACCAGGGTGGCGTAGGCGATGTTGGGCTTGCCGTCGTCGGCGAGGAACGCCCGGCAGGCCACCTGACCCTTGTTGAAGCTGTTGATCTGACCAAGGCCGATCCCCCTGGCCGCGAAGGCCGTGGAGAAGATCAGGGCGCGGCAGGCCTTCCCCTGGGCGTCGCAATCAACGTACTGGGCGCCGAAATCACCGCCCGGGGTCGTGATGTTCAGGAACACCACGGTGGCCTCGGTCCTGGCGATCTCCGCCTTGGCGTCCATCGTCCTCAGTAGGGTGATCAGAGCTGAGGGATCGCGCACATCGAACGGGCCTGACGGCTTGGTCGGCGCCTTTGCGGGGCTGGCGGCGTGGGCGGCGACCGCCAGAGCGGCGATGGCGGCGGCGAGGGTGGCGATGCGCATGACAGGTCCTTGGATCGAGTCGGCCCGGATTTAGCCGATTTCCGCGCATCCGGCGGCAGGAGAATGGCGCTCGCCTCGTGCGCGCGACGGGATGACAAGAGCGGTAAGAGCTTCTTAAATGACGCCATGCGCCGTCTGATGCTCACCCTTGCGCTCGCCGCTGTGGCGCTCCCGGTCCTTGCCCAGGACCGTAGCCCCGCTCTGCGCCAGAGCCTGGTCGACCTGGCCTACGTGCTGGGTGAGAGCCATGCCCTGCGCCAGGCCTGCGCCGGTCTTGAGGACCAGTTCTGGCGCACGCGGATGATGAACCTGGTAAGCAACGAGAAGCCCGACACGGCGCTCGATGGCCGGCTGAAGGCGAGCTTCAACACTGGTTTCGCCTCTCGCCAGAGCGAGTTCCAGGCCTGCACCCCGGCCAGCCGTCGGGCTGAACTGGCCGCGGCCAACCACGGCCTGGATATCTCCAAGCGCCTGGCCAAGGTGATGATCAAGACCGAACGTGAGGCGCCGCCCACCATCTTCGAGATGAACGCGACAGGCGCGCAAGCTCCGCGCTAAGCTCTCCGGACGTAGTGTCGGAGAGCTCGTCATGGCTGCAGCCACAATCGCGTCTATCGCCTTCCTGATCCTAGCCCTGGTCATTGTGCTGGGCGCCATCAAGATCGTCCCCCAGGGGCGCGAATACACCGTGGAGCGGTTCGGCCGCTACACCCGAACCCTGAAGCCCGGCATCTCCTTTCTGACCCCCTTCGTCGAAGGCGTGGGGCGGAAAATCAACATGATGGAGCAGGTGCTGGACGTGCCGCGCCAGGATGTGATCACCAAGGACAACGTCTCGGTCCAGGTGGACGCCATCGTCTTCATCCAGGTGATGGACGCCGCGGCCGCCGCCTACCGGGTGACCAACCTGGACTACGCCATCACCCAGCTGACCATGACCAACCTGCGCACCGTGGTGGGCAACATGGAGCTGGACGAGGTGCTGTCGCAGCGCGACCAGATCAACACCCGCCTGCTGGACGTCATCGACCAGGCCACTAGCCCTTGGGGCGTGAAGCTGGCCCGCATCGAGATCAAGGACCTGCAGCCGCCGCCGGACATCACCAACGCCATGGCGCGCCAGATGAAGGCCGAGCGCGAGCGCCGGGCGGTGATCACCGAGGCCGACGGCGAGAAGCAGGCCGCCATCACCGTGGCCGAGGGCGCCAAACAGGCGGCGATCCTGCAGGCGGAAGGCCGCCGCGAGGCCGCCTTCCGCGACGCCGAGGCCCGGGAACGGGCGGCGGGCGCCGAGGCCGAGGCCACCAAGCTGGTGTCGGACGCCATCGCCAGCGGCGACGTCAACGCCATCAACTACTTCGTGGCCCTGAAATACGTCGAGGCCTTCGCCAAGCTGGCCGAGAGCCCGCAGCAGAAGACGGTCATCGTCCCCGCCGACATGGGCTCGCTGGTGGGCTCCATCGCCGGCATCGGCGAGCTGGTGAAGTCGATCCAGTCCGACAGCCCGCCGCCGCGTCCGCCCGCGCCGCGCGCCACGGCGGTTCCCCGGGCGGGGAGCTGATCCGATGGACGGCCTGATCCAATTGGTGGTCGCCAACCCCTTCTGGGTGTGGGCGGCCATCGGCGCCTTGATCCTGGCGACCGAGGTCTCGACCGGCTCCGGCTGGCTGCTGTGGCCGGCCGCCAGCGCCGCGGCCGTCGCCGTGGCCGTGCTGCTGTTTCCCCAGCTGGGCTGGGTCGGAGCGGTCGGTCTCTATGCCGGCATGACCATCGTCACCACCCTGTTGGCGCGCCGCTTCTGGCCGCCGCAGCAGCCGGGAGACGCCGAGGATATCAACGACAACACCGCCCGCCTGGTGGGTCATCACGGCAGGGCGGTCGCCGATTTCCGCGGCCGCGCCGGACGTGTGTTTATTGACGGCAAGGAGTGGGCGGCCGAACTGGACGAGGACCTCCTGATTGCCGACGGCGCCCCGATGGAGGTGACCGGGGTCAGCGGTGCGCGGCTGCGGGTGCGCCCAGCTCGCTGATTTCCGACAGGAAGACCCGCAGGGCCTTCAGGAACGGTGTCACGGCGCGGAACTCGTCATCGGTGAAGCCGTCGCGGAGGGCTTCGGTCTTGGCCTTCATGTCCTTCATGATGGCGCCCGAGGCCTCTAGGCCGGCCCGGGTTATCTTCACTCGCTTCTTGCGGCGATCGGCGCAGTCGGCGAGCACGACGACAAAACCCATCTTCTCCAGCTTCTGCAGGATGTTGGTGATCGCCCCCTTGGTCAGCAGCATCATGCGGGCCAGCTCGGCGGGAGTCTGGCCGTCGCCGTAGCGCATGAACCACTGCAGCATCTCGAAGTGGGCGTGGGTCATGCCCTCCGGCAGGTGCTTGATCACGGCCGCGCGGAGGTAGTGTTCGATGGCCCCGATCTCTGTGAAGACCTCCACATAGGGCTGGTCTTGCACGGCGGGCGGGTTGCGAGGGGTTGGCGTCGTCATGCGCGCCTCCATATCGTTCACTGTTGAACGATATGGGAGATCGGCGGTCCAGCTTCAAGAGCTAGGTGCGGGCTTTCATCAGGGCTTCCTTCAGGCCCTTGCCGGCCAGGAAGTCGGCGTGCTCGTTCAGCTCGTGCCCGGCGTGACCTTTCACCCAGCGCCAGTCGACGGTGTGACGGTCGCGGGCGGTGTCGAGGCGGCGCCACAGGTCCTCGTTCTTCACCGGCTTCTTGTCGGCGGTTTTCCAGCCCCGCTTCTTCCAGCCGTGGATCCACTCCGAGATGCCCTTCATCACGTAGGTCGAGTCGGTATGCAGCTCGACCTGGCAGGATTTGGTGAGGGCCTCCAGCGCCTGGATGGCGGCCATCATCTCCATGCGGTTGTTGGTGGTGTCGGGCTCGCCGCCGCAGATGTCCTTGCGATGACCGCCGGAGATCAGCACCGCGCCCCAGCCGCCCGGCCCTGGATTCCCCGAGCAGGCGCCGTCGGTATAGATCACCACCTTGGCTTCGCTCACGCCTGATCCCCGAAGAGGACCAGATCCGGCGCCTCGCGATGAACCGCCAGCTTGCGCTCGTACTCCAGCGGATCCTTGGGGCGGACCATGGCGCCGGCCGGGGTGGACCCCCAGGCCTCGAGCCGCGTCAGGAAGAACCGCATGGCCGCGCCGTGGGCCAGGACCGGCAGGGCCTGCCGTTCGGCGGCGCTGAGGGGGCGGTGGGTCTCGTAGCCGGCCACCAGGGCGCGGGCGCTGGTGATGTTGAAACTGCCGTCGCCCTCGAAGCACCAGGCGTTCAGGGCCACGGCGATGTCGTAGGCCAGGGTGTCGACGCAGGCGAAATAGAAGTCGATCGCCCCAGCGAACTTCCCGCCCGCGAAGAAGACATTATCGGGGAAGTAGTCCTCGTGGATGATCCCCTGGGGCAGGCCCTTTGGCCAGGTCCGGGCCAGCCGCTCCAGGTCGGCTTCGATGGTGGCGGCGAGGCCGGGTTTCAGCGCCTCAGCGTCGTCCCGCAGGGTGGCGAACAGCGGCGCCCAGGCGGTCTGGCCCAGGGCGGGGCTCCGCGTGCCTGGAAAACCCTGCGCGGCCAGATGCAGCCGCGCCAGGCCTTCGCCGGCCTCGCGGCAATGGGCGGCGGTGGGGCGGCGGACCGAGAGGCCCGGCAGGAACTCGATGACGGCGGCGAACTTGCCGCGCACCTGCTTGATGGTCTGGCCTGCGCGGTCGGCGACCGGGGAGGCGCAAGGATAGTCGTGCCGGGCCAGCCAGCGCATCAGGTCCAGGAAGAACGGCAGTTCCTCGGCCTTCATGCGCTTCTCGTAGACGGTCAGGAAATAGCGTCCGGCCGTGGTCTCCAGCATGAAGTTGGAGTTCTCGACGCCCTCGGCGACGCCCTTGAACGCCACGGCGGTCCCGATGTCGTAGTCGGCGAGCAGGAGGGCGAGCTCCTCATCGTTGATGTCGGTGTAGACGGCCATGCTGGGCTCGGGATGGGGGAGCCCGCGCCGGGCGTCAAGTCTTGGCGACCACCCGAGGGTCCTCACCGCCGTCATGGTCAGCGGACGTGCCGATCGGCGAGATCAGCCCTCCACCAGCACCCGGGGCAGTTTGAAGCTGACGGTCTCGCGGACGGCGTCGACCTCCTCCACCGTGACGTCGAAGGCCTCACCCAGGGCGTCGATCACCCCTTGGACCAGAACCTCCGGGGCCGAGGCGCCGGCGGTGACGCCGACGGTCTGGGCGCCGTCGATCCATGAGAGGTCGAGGAAGGAGGCGTCGTCGATCAGGTGGGCCTGGGCCACACCCTCACGCTTGGCGACCTCCACCAGCCGCACGGAGTTGGAGGAGTTGGCGGAACCCAGCACCAGCAGGACGTCGCTGCGGGCGGCGACGGTCTTCACCGCCTCCTGGCGGTTGGTGGTGGCGTAGCAGATGTCCTCCTTGTGCGGCGCCGAAATCTCCGGGAACCGCTCGCGCAGGGCCGCGACGATGGCGGCGGTGTCATCCACCGACAGCGTGGTCTGGGTGGCGAAGGCGACATTGGTCGCATCTTTCGGCGTGAAGGCTCGCGCGTCCTCCACCGTCTCGATCAGGGTCACGGCGCCCTCGGGCAGCTGGCCCATGGTGCCGACCACTTCCGGATGGCCGGCGTGACCGATCAGCACGATCTCCATGCCGGCGTCGTAGTGGCGCTGCGCCTCCACATGGACCTTGGAGACCAGCGGGCAGGTGGCGTCGAGATAGAGCATGTTGCGCGACTTGGCGTCGGCGGGGACCGATTTGGGCACGCCGTGGGCGGAGAACACCACCGGCCGGTCGGTGGGGCACTCGTCCAGCTCCTCGACGAAGATGGCGCCCAGGGCCTTCAGCCGGTCGACCACATGGCGGTTGTGGACGATCTCGTGGCGGACATAGACGGGCGCGCCATACTTCTCGATCGTGCGCTCGACGATCTGGATGGCGCGGTCGACCCCGGCGCAGAAGCCGCGCGGGGTGGCGAGCAGGACCGTCAGGGGGCGGCGGGGGCGGGTCGGTTCGGACATGCCCCCAAACTAAGCGTCCAGCGCTTCCACCGCCAGCCGCGTTGCGGCCTCAATCGATAGCCAGTAGTACAAGGCCGACCGCGCGGACCTCCGCGCCCTGTTCCTCTGTCTGGACGACCCCATGCGCCGTTCCCTACTGCTCGCCGCCTGCGCCTTCATGGCAACCGCGGTCGCCCTGCCCGATATCGCCCTTGCCCAGTCCTCGCCCCGCCGCGACGAGCAGCGCCAGGAGAAGGAGGCGGCCAAGAAGAAGAAATCCAAGGAAGAATGGAACAACGTCCAGGCGCCGCTCGCCGCCCTGCGCAACGCTGGTCCGTGCCCGTTCGTGAAGGTGCTTTACGACGCCGGCCGCTACATCGAGTTCAAGGACGCCAAGGAAGCCTCGGCCAATGTCGGCTATTCCGGCGAGATTCAGGGAATCTCCGCCGGCTGCCAGTACAAGGACGACCAGCCGATCCAGGTCGAGATGGAAGTGCTGTTCGAGCTGGGCAAGGGCCCGCAGGCGCAGGGCGCCTCCAACACCTATCGCTACTGGGTGGCCGTGACGAAACGCAACGAAGCGGTCATCGCCAAGCAGTATTTCGACCTGCCCGTCAGCTTCGGCCCCGGCCAGGACCGGGTCTACGCCACCGAGAAGATGGCCCAGATCGTTATTCCGCGCGCCAAGGACACCACCAGCGGCGCCAATTTCGAAGTCCTTGTCGGCTTCGACGTCACACCGCAGATGGCGGCCTTCAACCGTGATGGCAAACGCTTCCGGGTGAACGCCGGCACAGCGGCCGTCGCCGCGGCGGGGAATACCGACCCTCAATGAGCGACCTGAAAAGGGGCCTGAGCGAAGCGGTCGCCGCCGCCTTCGCCGCCGCGGGCCTGCCGGCTGAGCTCGGACGCGTGACGCCGTCCGACCGGCCCGACCTTGCCGACTTCCAGTGCAATGGCGCGCTCGCCGCCGCCAAGACCGCGCGCCGTGATCCCCGCGAGATCGCCGCCGGGGTCACCGCGACCCTGGCCGCCGATCCGCGCCTGTCGATGGTGGAGATCGCCGGCCTCGGCTTCATCAACATGCGGATCTCCGACGCCGCCCTTTCCGAGCGCGCCAACGAGATCGCCGCCGACCCGCGGCTGGGCGCGGCCACGGTCGAGACCGCCCGGCGGATCCTGGTGGACTATGCCGGGCCCAACGTCGCCAAGCCGATGCATGTGGGCCACCTGCGCTCGTCCATCATCGGCGAGGCCATCAAGCGCATCTACCGGTTCCGGGGCGACCTGGTGGTGGGCGACGCCCACTTTGGCGACTGGGGCTACCAGATGGGCCTGCTGATCGGCGCCGTCATGGACGAGAATGCGTTCGTGAAGGCGCTGATGGAGCAACTCAACAGCCGTTCCGCCGCGATCACGCCGGAAGAGGAAAAGACCGCCTTCGCCGCCCTGCAGGATCGCGTCAGCCTGGATGACCTGGACCGGCTCTACCCGGAAGCCGCGGCCAAGGGTAAGGCCGAGATCGAATACCGTGAGCGGGCCCGCAAGCTGACCGCCGAGCTCCAGTCCAAGACGCCGGGTTACCACCTGCTGTGGCGCCACTTCGCCCGGGTGACCAAGGTCGCCCTGGAGCGGGACTTCCATTCCCTGGGCGTCGATTTCGACCTCTGGAAGGGTGAGAGCGACGTCGACGAGCTGATCGCGCCCATGGTCAAGGACCTGGACGACAAGGGCCTGCTGGTGGACGACCAGGGCGCCCGGATCATCCGTGTCGCCCGCCAGGGCGACAAGCGCGACCTGCCGCCTCTGCTGGTGGTCTCGTCGGAAGGCTCGGCCATGTACGGCACCACCGATCTGGCCACCGTGCTGGACCGGGAGAAGAGCTTCGATCCCGACCACGTCCTCTATGTCGTGGACCAGCGTCAGGCCGACCACTTCGAGGTGGTGTTCCGCGCGGCATACCTCGCCCGCTACGCGCCGGAGGGCAGCCTGGAGCATATCGGCTTCGGCACGATGAACGGGCTCGACGGCAAGCCCTTCAAGACCCGCGAGGGCGGGGTGCTGAAGCTCAACGACCTGATCGAGATGACCCGCACCAAGGCGCGCGAGCGCCTGCGTGAGGCCGACCTGGGCGCCGAGCTCGACCCAGACGCCTTCGACGACACCGCCCACAAGGTGGCCGTCGCGGCGCTCAAGTTCGCCGACCTGCAGAACTTCCGCGGCACCTCCTACGTCTTCGACCTCGACCGCTTCTCCAGCTTCGAGGGCAAGACCGGCCCCTATCTGCTCTACCAGTCGGTGCGGGTGAAATCCCTGCTGCGCAAGGCGGCCGACGAGGGCGTGAGGACCGGCCCGATCACCGTGGCCGATCCGGCCGAGCGTGATCTCGTCCTGCTGCTGGACGCCTTTGATCAGGCGCTCACCGACGCCTACGAGAAGCGCGCCCCGCACTTCGTGGCCGAGCATGCCTTCAAGCTCGCCCAGGCCTTCAGCCGCTTCTACGCCGCCTGTCCGATCCTGTCGGCGGAGCCGGTGTTGCGGTCCTCCCGCCTGGCGCTTGCCGACACCACCCTGCGCCAGCTGGAGCAGGCCCTGGACCTGCTGGGCATCGCCGCTCCGGCGCGGATGTAGCGACCAGAAAACGGTCGCGATCGGACTTCTGCACGCCAACCCGCGCACGGCGCTGGGCCACTCGACTTTGCGCGTTGACTCCCGACGGCCCTTCGAACAGGTTCCGCCTCGACTCTCGCGGGAGAGACCGGGCTTCGAGCCCGGAGCCGAAGGCGCAACCGCCCCGGAAACGCTCAGGCAAACGGACCGCGAAGGCTGATGAACGCTGGAAAGTAGCGCTCCTTCTTTGGGAGCGCTCGCCGAAGGAGCAAGGGCCGCGCGAGCGACCTGAAATCTCTCAGGCCCAAGGACAGCGGGGGCAGGGCGACGGCGGAGCTTTTCCGTCTGCGCCTGCAATCGTCAGCCGGAGTCTCACACGTGTCCGATGAAGCCCTGAAGACCACCCCGCTCGCCGCCGCGCACGTGGAAGCCGGTGCGCGCATGGTGCCGTTCGCGGGCTATTCCATGCCGGTTCAGTACAGGGACGGCGTGCTCAAGGAGCATCTCTGGACCCGCGAGCACGCCGGCCTGTTCGACGTCTCCCATATGGGCCAGGCCCGGCTGCGGGGCGTTTCGCCGCTCTCGGCCTTCGAGGAGATCACGCCCGGCGACTTCATCGGCCTGAAGCCCGGCAAGCAGCGCTATTCCGTCCTGCTCAACAAGAAGGGTGGGGTGATCGACGACCTGATGGCCGCCCGCCCCGACGATGACGGCCTGTTCGTGGTGGTCAACGGCGCCTGCAAGGACAACGACTTCAAGGTCATCGACAACGAGCTGGCCGGCCAGGTCACCATCGAGCGTCTGGAGAACCGCGCCCTGCTGGCGATCCAGGGGCCGGAGGCCGCCGCCGTCATCGGCCGCCACCTGCCCGCCGCCCAGCGCATGGTGTTCATGGACTCCCGCGCCATGCCGGGCTTTGGAACCAACATCCTGATCTCTCGCTCGGGTTATACCGGCGAGGACGGCTACGAGATCTCCGTGCCCAACCACCAGGCGGAGGCCATCTGGAACCTGCTGCTGGAGGACGAGCGCGTCCGCCCCATCGGCCTGGGCGCGCGGGATTCCCTGCGTCTGGAAGCCGGCCTGCCGCTCTACGGTCATGACGTCGATGAGACTGTCAGCCCCATCGAGGCCGACCTGGCCTTCGCCGTCTCTGTGAAGCGCCGCGACGCGCGCGACTTCCCCGGCGCGTCGCGCATCGCCCAGGAACTGGCCGAGGGCCCGTCGCGCAAGCGGGTCGGCCTGAAGGTGCTGGAAGGCGCCCCGGCCCGCGAGGGCGCGCAGATCGCCGACGGATCGGGCGCCGTGGTCGGCGTCGTCACCTCCGGCGGTTTCTCCCCCAGCCTGGGTTACCCCATCGCCATGGGCTTCGTGCCACCGGCCCTGGCCGCGCTCGGCACGTCTTTGAAAGTCATCGTGCGGGGCAAGCCGCAGGCCGCCGAGGTCGTGCGCATGCCCTTCGTTCCCAACCGCTACGTCCGCAAGATCTGAGGAGATCACCCCGATGCGTTTCACCAAGGATCATGAGTGGGTCGTCCTGGAGGGCGACGTGGCCACCATCGGCATCACCGCCTACGCCGCAGAACAACTGGGCGACGTGGTGTTCGTCGAGACCCCTGAGGTCGGCAAGACCGTGAAGGCCGGCGACGGCTTCGCGGTGGTCGAGAGCGTCAAGGCGGCCTCCGATGTCTACGCCCCCATCTCGGGCGAGGTGGTGGAGACCAATACGGCGCTCGGCGACGCGCCAGACACGGTCAACGCCGTGCCGGAATCCGGCGGCTGGTTCGCCAAGCTGAAGATCGCCGACAAGGGGCAGTACGACGCCCTGATGGACCGTGACGCCTACGAAGCCTTCCTCGGGACCCTGTAAGCACCCATGCGCTATCTACCCCTGACCGCGGCCGACCGGACCGAGATGCTCGGCGTCATCGGCGCGGCCACCATCGATGACCTGTTCGTCGACGTGCCCGCCGCCGCCCGCAAGGCCGAGCTCTTCGACCTGCCGCCGCACGCCGGCGAGATGGAGGTGGAGCGCGCGCTGTCGGCCCTGGCGGCCAAGAATCGCCCGGCCGGCGCGGGCCCGTTCTTCTGCGGGGCAGGGGCCTACAAGCACCACGTACCGGCCACGGTGGATCACATCATCCAGCGGTCGGAGTTCCTCACCAGCTACACGCCTTACCAGCCGGAGATCGCCCAGGGCACCCTGCAGGTGCTGTTCGAGTTCCAGACCCAGGTGGCGGCCCTGACCGGCCTGGAGGTCGCCAACGCCTCGATGTACGACGGCTCCACCGCCTGCGCCGAGGCGGTGATGATGGCCCAGCGGGTCACGCGCCGGAAGAAGGCGGTGCTGTCGGGCGGCCTGCACCCTCACTATGCGGCGGTCACTCAGACCATCGCGCACGCCGAGGGCATGGACATCACCCGCCAGGCCGTGGCCATCGACGCCGAGGCCGCGGTGCTCTCGGCCATCGACGCCGACACCGCCTGCGTCGTGGTCCAGACCCCCAACGTATTCGGCGTGGTCACCGACGTGACGAAGATCGCCGACGCCGCCCACGCCGCCGGCGCGCTGCTGATCGTGGTGACCACCGAGGCGGTCTCCTACGGCCTGCTGAAGTCGCCAGGCGAGATGGGCGCCGACATCGCCGTCGGCGAGGGCCAGTCCATCGGGGTCGGCTTGAACTATGGCGGCCCCTATGTCGGCCTCTTCGCCGCCAGGGAGAAGTTCGTCCGTCAGATGCCCGGCCGACTCTGTGGCCAGACCGTGGACGCCGACGGCGCGCGAGGATTCGTCCTGACCCTGTCGACCCGCGAGCAGCATATCCGCCGCGAGAAGGCGACCTCCAACATCTGCACCAACTCGGGTCTCTGCGCCCTGGCCTTCACCATCCACATGACGCTCTTGGGCGAGCGGGGCCTGCGACAGTTGGCGGCCCTGAACCACAGCCGGGCCCGCGAGCTGCGCGACGCCCTGGCCGCCGTGCCGGGTGTGGAGATTCTCACGCCGCGCTTCTTCAACGAGTTCGCCGTGCGCGTTCCCGGCAAGGCCGCCGAGGTCGTCGAGGCCCTGCTGGCCGACGGCGTGGTGGCCGGCGTGCCCTTCAGCCGCCTCGACCCCAAGGCCGGCCTGGACGACGTGCTGCTGGTGGCCGCCACCGAGACCACGACGCGGGATGATATCGCCGCCTTCGCCAAGGCTCTGAAGGGGAGGACCGCCTGATGGCCATGTCCAATATCGGCCGCCCGACCCAGCCCCAGGCTGCCGGCGCCTCTTCCGCCCACGCCTCGCTCACCGGCGCCCGCGGCCTGCTGCAGGATGAGGCCCTGATCTTCGAGATGGACGGCTGGGACAAGACCGGCGTCGATTTCGATATGCCGTCCCAGGTCGCCTCCGACCTGGGCGATCTGGTCCGCACGTCGCCCATCGGCCTCCCGGGCCTCTCTGAGCCCGAGGCCATGCGCCACTTCGTGCGCCTGTCCCAGAAGAACCACGCCATCGACCTGGCCCTCTATCCGCTGGGCTCGTGCACGATGAAGCACAACCCGCGCCTCAACGAGAAGATGGCCCGGCTGGCGGGCTTCGGCGACCTGCACCCGATGTCCCCGCAGTCGACGACCCAGGGCGCGCTTGAGCTGATGGACCGTCTGGCCCACTGGCTGAAGACCCTCACCGGGATGCCCGCCGTCGCCCTGTCGCCCAAGGCCGGCGCCCACGGCGAACTGTGCGGCCTGCTGGCCATCAAGGCGGCCCACGAGGCCAAGGGCCAGGGCCATCGCCGCACTGTCCTGGTGCCCACCTCCGCCCACGGCACCAACCCGGCCACCGCGGCCTTCGTGGGCTATGACGTCGCCGAGATCGCCCAGACGGTCGACGGCCGCGTCGACCTCGCTGATCTGGCGGCCAAGCTGTCGCCCGACGTGGCGGCGATCATGGTCACCAACCCCAACACCTGCGGCCTGTTCGAGCGCGACATCATCGAGATCGCCCGTCTGACCCATGAGGCCGGAGCCTACTTCTACTGCGACGGCGCCAACTTCAACGCCATCGTCGGTCGCGTGCGTCCCGGCGACCTGGGCGTCGACGCCATGCACATCAACCTGCACAAGACCTTCTCGACGCCTCATGGCGGCGGAGGCCCCGGTGCGGGCCCGGTGGTGCTGTCGGCCGCGCTCGCGCCGTACGCGCCCACCCCCTGGGTGGTGAGCGCCGGAGAGGGCTTCAAGCTGGTGGAGGAGGCGCAGGATGAGGCCGCCGACACCTTCGGCCGCATGGTCGCCTTCCATGGCCAGATGGGCATGTTCGTCCGCGCCTATGCCTACATGCTCAGCCACGGGACCGACGGCCTGCGGCAGGTGGCCGAGGACGCGGTGCTCAACGCCAACTACATCAAGGCCAAGCTGTCGCCGGTGATGACGCCGGCCTTCCCCGACGGGCCCTGCATGCACGAGGCCTTGTTCGACGACAGCTGGCTGGAGGGCACCGGGGTCACCACGCTCGACTTCGCCAAGGCGATGATCGACGAGGGCTTCCACCCCATGACCATGTACTTCCCGCTGGTGGTGCATGGGGCGATGCTGATCGAGCCCACGGAGACGGAGTCCAAACAGGAGCTCGACCGGTTCTGCAACGCCCTGACCTTGCTGGCGCAAGCGGCGAAGGCCGGCGATGCGGAGCGGTTCACCGGGGCGCCCTATCTCGCGCCGATGCGACGTCTGGATGAGACCCTGGCCGCCCGCAAGCCTCGGTTGACGTGGCGCCCAGAGCCCACAACTGTGGCGCCGACGCCCATGGCGGCTGAATAGCAACAGTCTGGACGAAATTTAACCCGTCCGAACCTTTACGAGTCGCCCGGACGTTCTCATACCTGTTGGTGCGCGGTGGCCGAACGACCTCCCCAGATCGGGCGGGCCGCGCATTCCAGGTTGAATATCCAGTCCTACGCCATCTCTGGTGCGCGCCGCTTGATGCGCGTCGGTGACGGCTCGGCCGAACCTGGCTCGCCGGGGTTTGGGCTCGGGGGGAGTGTGGCTCTGGCGCCGCGCGAACCCCAAATTGAGCATAAACCTTAAAATTTAACGCGGACGTCGCCTTTACGACTCTCTTGTGCGTTCGCATATGCGCTTAACGACGACCGCCTGACCTTCCCAAGCAGGCGCGCGTCAGAACCCCTGGTTTGAACCAAAGTGTCCTACGCCATGCCCAGCGTGCGCGCCCTGCGCGCCTCCGATGATTACGCCCGCGAGGTTGTGGGTCGGATGGTGCGCGTCAGTCTGGCCTCGCTCGGGGTGGTGATCGTGCTGGCCGGTATCGCTGTCGCGCCCCTGCCGGGCCCGGGCGGCCTGCCTGTGATCGTGGTCGGCCTGATGCTGGTGCTGCGTAACTCCTTCAAGGCCCGGCGCACCTTCGTTCGCTTCCAGCACGCACACCCGAAGATGGTGTTCCCGATCCGCCGCTTGCTGCGGCGCGAGCCGGAGATCCTGGCCGTGGCCTGGCAGCAGACCCTGCGCATCGAGCGTCTGATCGTTCCGCGCAAACTGCGCTTCGCGGTCAAGACCCGGCGGCGCTTCCGCCGCCCTCGGGCGTCCTAGACCCCCAACGAAAAAGGCCTCCCGCGAGGGAGGCCTTTGAACGTCCGGCGTCAGTTCCTATTGGAGCTTGGCGCCCATCTGCTTGATCGCGCCGTCGATCAGGGGATCGTTGGTCATGCCGGCCAGCCGGGTGGTCAGGACGCTCTCGGCGATCTGAGCGGCCAGGTCGGCGGCGGCGGCCTTCACGTCGGCGGCGGCCTGGGCCTCGGCGGTGGCGATCTTGCGTTCGGCGAGTTCGCCGCGGCGCTTGATCTGCTCCACCAGGTCGGCCTGGGCCTGGACGCCCATGCGCTTGGCTTCTTCCTGAGCGTTGGCCATCATCTCGGCCGCCATCTTCTCGGCCTGTTCACGCTGGGCCTTGATGCCGGCGAGCAGGTCCTGGGCTTCCTTGCGGAGCGCCTCGGCCTCGTCGAGCTGCGCCTGGACCTTGGCCCCGGCTTCACCCAACGCCGTCCAGGCGAACTTGTGGACCCCGGCGAAGGCCAGGACCGCGAAGAAGGTGACGAAGGCGACGCCGACCCAGAAGTGGCCGTCGGTAAGCAGTTCCAACATCGCCTATCCCTTCGCCGCGGCGGACAGTTCGGCCGAGGTGGCCGTCTTGCCCGTCAGCTTCGCCACGATCGCCTGGGCGGTTTCGCCGGCGATCGTCGCGACATTGGCCATGGCCGCATCACGGGCCTTGGCGATACGCGCCTCGGCTTGCGCGGCGACCGCGGCGAGTTTGACCTCTTCCTCGGACAGCCGGGCGGCGATCTCGGCCTTGGCCTTGGCCCGGGCTTCAGAAGCGACCTTGCGCGCCTGGGCGTGACCCTCGGCGGACTCGGCCGCCGCGGCGCGAGCCTGGGCGTCGGCCTCATCCTTCATGCGCCGGGCGTCGGCGATGTCACCGGTGATCTTGCCTTCGCGCGCATCGATCGTCCCGCCCACCTTCGGCGTCGCGAAGAAGCGCATGAACGCCATCAGGGCGAAGAAGATGATCAGGAACCAGGCGATCTGGCCTGGCCACCAGGTGAAGTCGAACTGCGGCAGGCCGCCGGCGGACTCGTGGCCCGCCGCCGCACCCTCATGCGCCCCGGTCGCCCCGGGCTCATGGCCAGGCGCGGCGGGCTCGTGGCCCGCAGCGGCTGTATCTTCGTGAGTCTGCATCGGGGACGCCCGGTCCGTCAGATCAGCTGGCGAACAGGATGATCAGCGAAACCACGAAGGCGAACAGGCCCATGGTTTCGGTCAGCGCCATGCCCAGGAACAGCATGGCCTGTTGACCAGCGGCGGCCGACGGGTTGCGGATCGCGGCTTGCAGGTAGTTGCCGAACAGGGTGCCCAGGCCGATACCGGCCCCGATCATGCCCGAGGTGGCCAGGCCAGCGCCGATGAGCTTCGCGGCTTCAGCTTCCATTTTGATTAGTCCTCTTGAGAAACAGTAGGGGTTAGTGGCCGTGACCGAAGTTCACGACCTCGTTGAGATAGACGGTGGCCAGCGCGGTGAACACGAAGGCCTGCAGGATCGCCACCACCAGCTCCAGGCCGGTCAGGGCGACGATCATCCCGAAGGAGAGCGCGCTGGGGATGAAGGCCAGGGTGGCCAGACCACCCGAGAGGCCCACGATGCCGAGCGCCACCACGAAGGAGCCGAACAGGCTCATCACCACGTGGCCGCCCAGCATGTTGCCGAACAGTCGCATGGCCAGGGTCACGGGACGCACGAAGTAGGAGATCATCTCGATGGGGGCCATGGCGATCGCGCCGAAGATGCCCATGCCGGACGGGAAGAAGATTCCGAGGAACTTCGGGCCGTGCTTGATGAAGCCCAGGATGAAGACGCTGAAGAAGGTCAGGACCGCCAGGGTCGCGGTGACCGCCAGCTGCGAGGTGACCGTGAAGGTCAGGGACAGGCCGCCGAGATTGCCCAGGGCCAGCACCACGCCCATCAGGTTCAGCACCATGATCACCATGAACAGGGTGAAGAGGTAGGGGATGTACGGCTTGCCGCCGGGGCCGATGATCGGGCTGACCAGGATGCGGTCGACGATGTTGTAGAAGGCTTCAGCCACGGCCTGGGCGCGGTTGGGCACCAGCTGGCCGCGCGCGGTCAGCGCGAAGAAGGCCACCAGGATCACGGCGCCGGCGAGCATGCTGGCCACCGAGTTGGTGATCGACATGTCGACGACGAGGCCCCCGATGGTGAACGACGGCAGTTCCACGATCTTGTGGATCAGGAACTGGTGCATCGGGTCGATGGTCGGTTGTTCCACCAATTTCGTCCTCAATCCTCGTCTTCGTCGTCGATGACACTGGGCGTCGGCCCAGCCTTCGCCATCGCGTCCTTACTCATCCGCGTGGCGGTGCGAACCGCCACGAATATCGAGAGCCCCGAGCCGATCAGCAGTCCGCCGATCAACCCCAGAGGGGCCGAACCGACGAAGCGATCTAAGAGCCAGCCGAGGCCGGCTCCCATCAGCACCCCACCTACCACTTCCCCAATGAAGCGGTATCCTTGCGCCATCGCCCTGTGGCTTTCGCCACTCATCCTGCGGGTCTGCGCAGTCTCGGCCGCTTCGAGACGCTTCTCGAGGCTGTAGGCCTCGGTCTTCGTCTCTTTTGGCTGCGGCATCTGCTTCAGGCCTTTAGGGCGACCATGACAACTGTCCGCGGCCCGGCCAGGTCGCGGCGGAACCTATAGAGCCGGGTGCAGTGCGTCAAGGTCGGGAAACTGTTATTTAAGAGACTGATTTCTATCAGCTTTTCGGCCCGCGGCAAACGGTCTCGGCCGTGAGTCTTGAGGCGGGGGTATCGCAGACCTCTCCGGCCCGCCGGAGAGTGCGTCTGACTACTGCGCCGCCATGGCCTCGGCCTGCCGCAGGTCCACCGAGACCAGCTGGCTGACGCCGCGCTCGGCCATGGTGACGCCGAACAGCCGGTCCATGCGCGCCATGGTCACCGGGTTGTGGGTGATGGCGATGAAGCGGGTCTGCGTGCGGCGGCGCATCTCGTCCAGCAGGTTGCAGAAGCGGTCGACATTGGCGTCGTCCAGCGGCGCGTCCACCTCGTCCAGCACGCAAATGGGGGCCGGATTGGCCAGGAACACCGCGAAGATCAGGGCCGCCGCCGTCAGGGCCTGCTCGCCGCCGCTCATCAGGCTCATGGTGGCCATCCGCTTGCCGGGGGGGCAGGCGAAGATCTCCAGGCCCGCCTCCAGCGGATCGTCGCTCTCCACCAGGCGCAGTTCGGCGACGCCGCCCTCGAACAGGCTCTCGAACAGGGTCTTGAAGTGCTCGTTGATCACCTCGAAGGCGGCCACCAGGCGCTCGCGGCCTTCGCCGTTCAGCTCGTCGATTCCCTGGCGCAGCTTGCCGATGGCCCCGGTCAGGTCCAGGCGCTCGGCCTGCATGGTCTCCAGCCGGGCGGCGTGTTCGGCGGCCTCTTCCTCGGCCCGCAGGTTCACCGGGCCGATGCCGTCGCGCTGGCGCTCCAGATTGTAGAGGTGGGCCTCCATGCCGCCGGCGTCGCCGGGGATGGCGATGGCGGCGTCGGCCAGACTCCGAGCCAAGTCCTCTGGTTCAACACGAGCGGTCTCGCGAATCTGCGTGGTGATCTCGGCCAGGCGCTCGGCGGCGGCCTCCAGCCTGGCCGACAGGCTGGCGCGCAGTTCGCGGGCCTGGCTGGCGGCGGCGTCGCTGGCGCGGACGGCGCGGTCGGCGTCGGCGCGGGCGCCCTC
>NZ_JBBKVV010000011.1:0-24407 GCF_037968635.1 Phenylobacterium sp. | reverse complement strand
CCGATCAAGACCCCCTGCATCAAGGTATGTGTCATCGACGGCGAAACCGGCCTCTGCATGGGCTGCTACCGCGAGCTGACCGAGGTCGCCGCGTGGCAGAAGCTGTCGGACGAGGATCGCGCCAGGATCATGACCGAGCTGCCGACCCGCCGGGAGCGCATCCGCCCCGAAAAGCTGGCCATGTTCAGCTGATTTCGGCCGGCGCGTTCACCGGTTGCAAACACCCGTCGCCGTAACCTGTCCGTTCAACAAGGCCGAGAACGGCCGGACAGCGCCAAGGTGGCGAGGGTGTCGAGTATGATCAAGTTGGCCGCCATGGCCCTGATCGGAGCCGTATCGGCGGTGGGCGCGGCCCAGGCCGTCGTCAGCCTGGACCCGACCACGCGGTCCGACGGCCTGCGCGCCGCTGTCGCCCACTTCGTCCCGGAACCGCAACCCGCGCCCGCGCAGGGCGAGGCGGCCTCCATCGCCAAGGCCAGCGACGGCCACTATTGGGCGCAAGGGACCGTCAACGGCGCCAGCGTCCGCTTCCTGGTGGACACCGGCGCCAGCGCCGTGGCGCTCACCGCCGCCGACGCCCAGCGCCTGGGCTTCGACACCGCGAAATTGAACTACGGCTACAAGGTGATGACCGCCAACGGCGAGGCCAGGGCCGCCGCCGTGAAGCTGGCCTCGGTTTCGGTGGCCGGCGCCAAGCTGGCCGATGTCGATGCGCTCGTGCTGGACAAGGGGCTCGACGCCTCCCTGTTGGGCATGACCTATCTAGGCCGCCTCTCCAGCTTCCAGGCCACCCGCACCGCGCTGATCCTTCAGCCCTGACACCGCGGCCAAGGCTCGGTCCACGACGCCGAGGTCCGCGCCCGGCTTCACGCTTTCCACCGTCAGGATCCGCCGCCAGGTCCGCGCGCCCGGCGCGCCGTGGAACAGGCCCAGCATGTGCCGGGTGATCCCCGACAGGTGCGCCCCGCGCTCAAGCTGGCGGGCGATATAGGGTTTGTAGAGCTCCACCGCCTCGAACGGATCGACATCGATCGCCGCCCCGAAGATGCGGCGGTCCGCCTGTCCCAGGATTCCGGGCGTGTGATAGGCCGCCCGGCCCAGCATCACGCCATCGGTATGGGCAAGCTGCGCCTCGGCCTCGTCCAGCGAGCCGATGCCGCCGTTGATCTCGATGGTCAGGCCCGGTCGCTCGCGCTTCAACCGGTGGACGAGGCCGTGGTCCAGCGGCGGCACATCCCGGTTCTCCTTGGGCGACAGGCCCTTCAGCCACGCCTTGCGGGCATGGACGATGAAGGTGGTGACGCCAGCCTGGGCGCACAGGTCCACCAGGGTGAACAGGCTCTCCTCCGGCTCCTGGTCGTCGACCCCGATCCGGCACTTCACGGTGGCCGGGATCGAGACCGCCGCCCGGATGGCCGCCATGCCCTGCGCCACCAGTTCCGGCTCGCGCATCAGGCAGGCGCCGAACCGACCGCTCTGCACCCGGTCAGACGGGCAGCCGACATTGAGGTTGATCTCGTCATAGCCCAGGTCGGCCCCGATCCGGGCCGCCGCCGCCAGGTCTGCGGGCTCCGAGCCCCCCAGTTGCAGGGCGACGGGATGCTCCACGTCGTCGAACCCCAGCAGCCGCTCGCGGTCGCCATGCAGCACGGCGCCGGTGGTCACCATCTCGGTGTAGAGCAAGCTTTCCCGCGTCAACACCCGGTGGAACGCCCGGCAATGCCGGTCCGTCCAGTCCATCATAGGTGCAATAGACAGTCTATGCGCTTGATTTTGCACGGGAATTTGCTTACATCTCAAGGCGTTAAATCGGACGAATGGCGCGAGGTTCTACGCTATTTTTCGCCGCTTTTCGCCCCCTTTCGCCAATCCACTGCACCCGTTTTGCACTCAGAAAATGGCCTCGATCCGCAAACAGAAGTCTGGACGATGGCGCGCCCAGGTCCGCCGCAAAGGCCGCGCGCTTAGCGAGACCTTCGTCCGTCACGAGGACGCGAAGGGCTGGTCGCTCGACACCGAGCGGCAGATCGACCGGGGCGAGACACCCCTGCCTACCCGTATCGCCCGCCTTCGGACCTTCGGCGAACTCATCGACCTCCACATCGAGGACATGAAGGAGGTCGGCCGCGCGCCGGGCCGCTCGAAGGACGCGACGCTGCAAATGCTCAAGCGCGACCTCGGCAAGCTGAAGCTCGTCGAGATCGACCGCGAGCGGCTGATCCAGTTCGGGCGCGCACGTGCCACGGCCGGGGCCGGCCCCGTCACCCTCTCCATGGATATCGGCGCGATCCGGCTGGTGATGTCGCACGCCGCAGCGGTCCATGGCGTTCCAGTGAAGATCGAACCGATTGATCTGGCGCGTATCGCGCTCAAGCGCCTGGGTCTTATCGGCAAGAGCAATGAGCGCGACCGTCGGCCGACCGACGAGGAACTCGAAACGCTCTTCCGCCACTTCGACGCCAACGACCGGCTGACGATGCCGATGAGCCGGATCATCCGGTTCGCTATCGCCACGGCGATGCGCCAGGAGGAGATCTGCCGGGTCACCTGGAGCGATTACAACGCGCGGACCAAGATGCTGACGATCCGCGACCGCAAGGATCCTCGCGAGAAAAAAGGCAACGACCAACGCATCCCCCTCCTTGCGGTCTCAGGGTTCGACGCCGTCGGGCTCATCGAGGAGCAGCGGGCGATCCGCACCAATGAGGACGATCGCATCTTCCCCTATGTCCACAAATCGGCGGGCACGTCCTTCACGCGAGCCTGCCGGGATTTGGAAATCGAAGACCTTCACTTCCACGACCTGCGCCATGAGGGCACCAGCCGACTCTTCGAAGCCGGCTTCCGCATTGAGCAGGTGGCGCTCGTCACGGGACACAAGGATTGGAAGATGCTCAGGCGCTATACGCACCTGAGGCCGGAGTCGCTCCACGACATCGCTTTGAGAACGGGGGCTGGCTGATGACCAAGTTGATTTCTATAGCTCTTAGAGCTACATATCGCTTAGCGGCGCTCCCGTCGTGAGCATTTACAAGACCAAGGCGTTTGCGCGCTTCGCACTAAAGGCGGGTCTAGCAGATGCTCAGCTTGCAGAGGCTGCGGCTCAGGTCGTCAATGACCGCTTCGGCGTCGATTTGGGTGGAGGCGTTTATAAGCAGCGGGTCGCACGGGCTGGCGGCGGAAAGTCCGGTGGTTATCGGACACTCATCGCCTTCCGCGTCGGTGCGTCCTGCTTTTTCGTCTACGGCTTCGCCAAGAACGAGATGGCGAACGTGACAAAGAAGGCGCTGGAGGCGTTGCAAAGCTACGCAACCCTCCTGTTGAGCTATGACGAACACGAGCGCGCCCAGGCGGTCGCGCAAGGTGAGTTGGTGGAGCTAGAAGTTGATGGCGACAAAGGCTCGCAATCCTGAGGCAGATATCCTCGCGGTGGTGCATGAGTCCGTCGCTGGACTGCACAAGATCGGCTTGGTCGATCAAGCGACCATGCGCCACTTCGATGCTCTATGCCTGACTCCCGTAGAGTGCCTATCGCCCGATGAAATCCGCTCGCTGCGGGAGCGCGAGCAGGTCTCTCAAGCGGTGTTCTCGCGATACCTCAATGTGCGCAAGGATGCCGTCAGCAAGTGGGAACGAGGCGAGAAGCGCCCCAACGGCCCCTCATTGAAGCTGCTAAATTTGGTGAGAGCGAAGGGCCTGCAAGCAATAGCATGAGGTCCCTCGAAGGAGGCCGAGCCCTAGCTGAACGATCGAGGCTCTTGGGGACGTGCGGGCGAGACTCGCCCGTGTCCTGGATCAGACGTCGAGGACTTTGCGCCACGATCAGCCCAAGTCTGCAGATCGTCGATTGCGTAGACCACCCGACCGCCGATCTTCCGATAAATCGGACCGGTTCCGTAGGTTCGATGCTTCTCTAGGGTCCTGCCCGAGAGACCTAGGAAATGCCCCGCTTCAGAAGTGCGAAGCAGGCGGGGCGGCATGGGCGCGCCTTCAAACATTGCAAGTTCTCCTTTCGCCGTTGGGCATTCGCGATGACACGAACGAGAAGCGGCACGCGACTCACTATCCACACGCAGCCTCGGCGCGAAAGGCGTAACCCTACGCTGCGCAACTACGTGCATAGCGGCAGTTTCGAGCCATATTCACATCGCGATGGGGCGACGAGGGAATGGTCGCACCGGCCTACGCCGAGGCGCGATCCCGGTAAGCCAAGGAGTCCGGGCTGGGTCAGGGTGGCCGTCAAGCCGCCAAACCTTCAGGACGGAGCCGCAAGGCTGCTGGCCTGGCCAAATTCGACTGACCGCAGGTTCGCGACGTTCTGGGCGAGGCAACGTGAACGAATGGGCCTACGTTCTACTGACGGAGTGAGAAACCAGCGCCTTCCCTCAATGGAGACGATAGCGACTGACACTAAAGATCGAATGCAGTTAGAAGCCTCAAATGACCCCCTACTTGGTCGTAGGGTCAGCCGTCCCGCTGAGGGGCGTAGCCTGGGCCAGTTCGAACCTTTTCCTCAAGGCGCTCCATCGAAGTATTCGATCACATTTGACCGTCATAGAGTCAGCTTCGCACGGTGGCCCAGCGACCGTGACGACGAGGCGTGTCGATCCCCCAGTGCGCTCCAATCGGCTCCCAAAGGCTGCCTGTTGGAAAGCCGGATATGCCATGCCGTCTGCCGCGCCCATGAACACGGTCACCAAGGCGCCGTTTTCCGCCTGGAGGCTGTTTGACGCCCCACATCCATGCCGCGTTGCATCGATCACCCAGTCGTCGATCTTGTCGCCGTTGAGATCCACCTGATCGCCAAACGGACGCCCTTTCACTTCGGGGCAGCGGGCGGTGAGTTGCTTCGCATAGGCGGCCACAAGGGGCGGCGTTCCTGTTGTCGCGGCTCCTGCCGATCCGGCCAGGGCCAGCGCCATGACAACGCAGACTTTCCCTAACATGCCTCGTCTCCTCATCGTTAAACCTTCAACCAAGCGCGGACTGCCCCATCGAACTCACACCTGAGAGCAAGCCGCCCATCAGGACGCCCAGCAAGGCGCCCAGGAAGACGATCAAGGCTGGCCCTGCGATCCGCCCGAGCGTTTCGATCCGCCTCAGGGCCGCGTCCTCCTCCAGCTTGCCGCCGCGCATCAGGAGTTCGCCGACGGCATTGGACGCCTCGCCCACCGCCGCGAGCCGTACAATGGATGCTGGAAACCCGCGCACCGTGCTCAGAGCATCCGAAAGCGACTGACCCTGGCGTACCGCGTAGGCGATTGGTTCAAGGCGCCGCTTGGCGCCCGCCGACGACACCGACCGAAGCGCCAGCCTGATCGCATCCCCGATCGGCGCGCCCGCAGCGAGCATCGTCCCGAGGGATTGCGCGAAACCTCCGAAAACCAAGCCCGAAACCGTGCGCCGGGCCGGGCCATCAAGAAAGAGCCGCTCGAGAGGCGCAGCTAGCACCCCGACCTGACCGGCTACGATCAAGGCGGCGACCAAAGTGCCAAGGCCAAGGCCCAAGAGGATTAGATTGTTTCGCAGGAAGTCGCTGGCGGCGATCATGACCGAGAGGGCGATCGGGGGGTTCGAGCCGGTCTCCTCGGCCAGCGGCGCGATGGACGGAACAATAAACAGCAGGATCACGAACACCGCACCGATGGCGCTGGCGAAAACAAACCCCGGATAGGCCAGGACCGAGACCAGCTGATCTCGCAGCTTCAGCCGAGAGTAGATCACCTCAGCCCCTCGCTGGAGGCCACCCGGCAAGTCGCCAGCCGCTTCACCGGCAGCCACCATCGGGGCCACGAAAGCCTGTCGCCCCTGAAAGCTCCCGGCGAAGGCGCGCTCCAAGGACTCCCCGCCGCCAATCTCCTCCAGCAGTGTCTGGCAAACCAGCTTGACCTGAGGCCGCTCGAAACGGTCGCCCAGGATGCCCAGGGCGGTGCGAATGTCAGCGCGGGCCTTTAGCAGATCGGCGAGACTGGAAAGGAAGTCCGCCGCTTCGCGGTCGGCCAGTGACTTGGGCTTAGCTTCCTTGACCGCAACCGCTCGGCTCGCTGTAAGCCGCAGGGGTGACAGACCGTCGCGACGCAGGAGATCGAAGGCGGTTGGTTCGTCCCGCGCCGCGATACGGCCCCGCACACGGCGACCCTCTGGGCTGATGGCCACATAAGTGAACTGGTCAGCCATGGATGGCCGCCGCCACTTCGTCGAGGGTGGTGAGGCCGGCCAAGGCTTGTTCATAACCGTCCAACGCCATGTCGCGCAGACCACCCCGCCGGGCGATCGCCTCGATATCGGCGGCCGACTGGCGATCAGCGACAGCGCGCAGGAGGGTTTCCTGGGCCTGGAATGCTTCGCTGATCGGCACACGTCCCTTAAAGCCCGTCCCCTTGCAGCGCGTGCAGCCTTTGGCGTGGGCCAGACTCGCGGGCGCCGGCAGAGAAAAGGACTGCAGGAACTGGTGCTCGGACTCGGTGGGCGCGCCTGTCTCAACGCAGTGCGGGCAGAGCCGGCGGACCAGGCGCTGGGCGACCGCGCCGCGGAAACCTGCGGCCAGCTGATAGGGCTCGACCCCCATGTCTCGCAGGCGTGGCAGCACCGCCAGAGCGCCATTGGCGTGGATGGAGGCCAGGACGAAGTGGCCTGTCATGGCAGCTTGCACCGCCACCGCCGCGGTCTCGGCGTCGCGGATTTCCCCCACAAGGATGATGTCGGGATCCTGACGCAAGAAGGATCGCAGGGCCGCGGCGAAGGTCAGGCCAAGCTGGGGCGCGACCTGGGTCTGGGAGACGTGGTCGAAATGGTATTCGACGGGATCCTCAACGCTGAGCACCTTCTTGCCGGTCCCAACGAAGGTCTGCAGCAGCGCATAGAGAGTAGTCGTTTTGCCGCTCCCGGTGGGACCTGTCACCAGGAACAAGCCGTGGGCCGCCTTGGCCGCGCGGCGCAGGATCGCAGCGACCTCGCCGTTTAGCCCCAAGGCGTCCAGGTCGAGAGGCACGGCGCTTCGGTCGAGGATTCGGAGGACCGCCGACTCGCCAAACACCGTGGGTGAAGTCGCAACCCGCACGTCCACCTGCTTGCCTTGGACGACGAAGGTGGTGCGTCCATCCTGCGGCAGCCGGCGTTCGCCGAGATTGAGGTTGGCGATCACCTTGACCCGCGAGACAGCCGGCGCCGCGAGATCGGCGGACACCACCTGGTGATCCATCAATCGGCCGTCGACCCGCAGGCGGATACGCAGGTCGTGGCGCGTGGGCTCGAAGTGGATGTCGGAGGCGCCCACGGCGATCGCGGCTTCGAAGGCGGCCGCCACCAAGCGCGCGCCCGAGCCCTCTGACGACTTGTCGGTGACGAAGTCGATCTCGCGCTCCAGCCGCCGTTCATCCGGCGCGGCCTTGGCTTCGCGCGGGGCGGCGAAGGTCCGTTCGAACTCGCGGCGCCAGTCGGCTGGCCGGGCGGCAAGAATGGAGATGTCGCATCCGGTGGCGAACACCAAGCCCGACAGCCCCTCGTCATCTAAGGGATCGCAGGCCGCGCAGACCAGGACCTTGCCCTTGCGGGCGACGGGAAGGATACCGGCGCGGCGCAGGTACTCCGCCGAGACGCCGATCGAAGCGGGATCGACGCTCACGGGCGTCTTCATCGGCTCCCAGACTTCGCAGCCGGCGACAGCAGAATAGGCGTCTACGAGGTCGTCATCCGACAGGCTGCCCAGCTGGTTCAGGACCTGCTCGATGGGCTGACCCGTGCGGGCAGCGACCAGCTCACTGCGCGCGACGGCGGAGGCGTCCACCAGCCGGGCTTCCAACAGCCGGTCGAGCACGCTCTCCCGCTTGTGGCGAGTGGCGCCCTCGAACGCAGATTTCACGCCATCGTCGGCCACAACCCAGCCTCCATCAGGATGCCGACCGTCCAGGCCGAAGCCGCGATCATGGGGCCGAAGGGTAACCTCCGGTCGGCAGGGCGCAGGCCGATCATCACGGCAAGGCCGATCAGGGCGGCCACCACGACGGTCGATGGCGTGGCCAGCCCTAACCAGATGGCGAGCGCCGAGAGCAGCTTCACGTCGCCGAAGCCGAGGCCAGGCGCGCGCCCGTTCCGGGCCGAGAGCCAACGCACACCGCTGAGGACCGCGAACGTCAGGGCTCCGGCCACCAGCCCGACTTCCAAGCTCTGAAGCGAGCGGGTCAGCGCCAGCACAATGGTCAGGGCGGCGATCACCGCCGTCAGGGTGTCGGGCAGTCGCTGGGTTCGAGCGTCCACCACCGCGCTCGCCAGCAGGGTGAGGCCCAGAGCACTCAGCAGCGCCACCCGGACCGGCTCACCGATCCAGACTGCAGAGACCAGGATCGCGGCGCCGGCCAGTTCACCGGCCAGATGGGTAGGATCAATTCGGTCGCCGCAGCTTCGGCACGCCCCGCGCAAACCGACAAAGGAGATCACCGGCACCGTCTGGGCGTAGCTCAAGGAAACCCCGCAGGCGTCGCAGTGCGACCGGCCCCGCGCCGTCGCCTCCCCGCGGCTGCGCCGGATCGCCGCGGTCACCACATAGCTTCCCAGGACCAGGCCCAGCAGGCCGGCTACGCCGAACTGAAGGCCGGTTTCCATCACTGGCCTGGCGCCTGCAGGTCCTTGTTGAGGCCCACGCCCTCGGCCTTGCCGTCCGCGCCATAGCTGGTCACGTGGAAACCCACGCCGTTGTCCTCCGGATCATAGGTGACCGCATTGCCCCAGGGGTCCTTCAGCACCTTGGTGCTCTTCAGATAGGGCCCGGTCCAGCCGTCCGCGTCGCCAGGTTCGGCGATCAGGGCGCCCAGGCCCTCGGTTTTGTTTGGATAGCGACCAACATCGGAGCGGAACATCTCCACCCCGGCGGCGATAGTTTCCAGTTGCAGCTGCGCGGTCTTGGCCCGGGCGCGGCCGAGCTGACTGATAAGACCTGGCGTCAACACCGCGGCGATCACACCGATGATCGCCATCACCACCAGGATTTCGGTCAGCGTGTAGCCGTCATCGCGCCTCATGCGGCCGACACGGCCTTCAGAACGGTTTCGCATTGTCCCCCAACTCCCCCTCCGCGCGACAGCCACCTCAGGACCGTCGCCGCCGGATGACGCGCGTCCCCTGTAAATCTCACGATCCTGGCGTCGCGCCAACCCGCAGAGGTTGTGATTGTTATGCGCCAAGCTTCACCGATATGCCATGAGGCTGGCTTCGATCCCAACCCCGGCTCGACAGGCGCCGCATAGGTGAAACTCGCCTGCCGACCGTAGGCCGAGGCAAACTCCGGCGCGCAGGTTCGCCAGAGACGGCCGGCTTCCAGTGGGCGGATGTCTGGGTATCCCGGCTGCCCGCTGGCGGCGGTAAGTTTTCCCCGCAAAACCTCGGGATCGGTAACGCCGAGAGCGGCGAACGCCTGGTCTTCCAGTCTGCTCGCGGCGTCGAGGCTGAGCTTGTCGGCCTCGGCCGCCGCGGTGATCTCCGTCCATCCGTCCTCGGTGGGTAGGGTCCAGCGATAGGGGCCGGGCCGGGTGCTACGGACGATTGCGGCGGCGGCAGCCAGGTGCGCGCCGTCCAAGGCGTACTCCGCCTGGGTCCGCGCCAGGTCTGCCCGCACAAGGCGCATGAGCGCGAGGCTACGCCCGACCATGGCGACGCCCACCAGGGCGAGCGCCAGGCTGAACACCATGGCCGCCGGAGTGGCGTAGCCGGCGTCAGGGTCTGACGGGCAGCAGGCCACGGCTTTGCAGTTCGTGCATATCGGCCAGCAAATCGGTCATGGCGCTGTCGGCCGAGGCCCGGTCGTTGATGATCCGAGCGGTGAGCAGGATGATCAGTTCGCTGCGGCTGGCGTTGCGGCTCTGGGAGCTGAACAAGGCGCCGACCCCCGGAATGTCCTTCAGGCCAGGCACTCCGGAGTTTGAGGTCGTGCGGCTGCTGCTGATCAGGCCGCCCAGCGCCACCACGCCGCCGTTGTAGACGATGAGAGAGCTTTCAAACCGCCGTTGCTGGATGGTGGGGGAGTCGATGCCAGAGGTCACCGTCTTGGCGACAGAGCTGACCTCCTGGACCACATCGAGCAACAGTTGATCCTCTCCGGTGATCCGGGGCGTCACAGTCAGGATTACCCCGGTGCTCCGGTAGTCCACCGTACTGACCAGGTTGGCATTGGGGTTGGTGGTGCTTTGCTGGGACTGGACCACGACTGGAACCTGATCACCGATCTGCAGTCGGGCGGTGCGGTTGTCGAGGGCGATGATCTTCGGGGCCGAGACCACCTCGATCGCGGTCCGAGACCCCAGCGCCTTTACCGCCGCCTCAATGTCACCCCCGAGATAGGTGGCCGAGAAGCCCGGGAAGGAAGCGCCAATGGCGCCCGATTTATTGCCGATCGACTGTATGGTGAGATCGTTGGCCAGCGCCTGCCAGTCCACGCCGAACTGGAATTCCTTGCCCAGCGTCACCTCAAGTATCGAGGCTTCAATGAAGATCTGTCGAGCCGGCCGGTCAATCTCGTTCAATATCCGCTGAATCTGCACCCAACGCGCCGGTGACGCGAAGATCAGCAGCGTGTTGGTGTCCTTGTCGACACCGACCCTCATGTCCTCGTCTGTCGGCCCAACGGGCGCCGAGGCGAGGGGCGGACCAGAAGTCGTGGTTGCCCCCCCAGTTATCGACGCCGGTGACGGCGGGCTGGCGGCCTGACTGGTCCCGCCCGCGCCCCCCATCACACTGTTGAGCGTGCGGGCAATCGCCTCCGCCGATGTGTTGCGCGGGTGGTAGACCCACAGGGACGAGCCGACCTCTCGCCCGGGGGTATCTAGCCGCAACACCCACTTGCTGACCTCATCCAACGCCTCGGACGAGCGTCCGAAGACGATCACGCCGTTCAGGCGCTTCAGCGGCACCACTGCGACCCCAACCATGCCGCTGGCCTGCAGTATGCGGTCGAGTTCCGTGGCCACCGTCGTCGCCTGAGCCTGGGTCAGCTCAAACCAGCGGATCTTGGAGTCCTGGAAGGCGTTCTGGTCGAAGATCTTCAGCGTCTCCAGCGCCGACCGCAGCTGTTGACCAGATCCGCCCAGCAGCAGCAGCCCGAGCTTGTCATTGGCGTAGAGCACCGTGTCGGCGGCCGAGATGGCCTCCATGGCGCGGGCCACCTCGGTGGGCTGGGCGTAGGAGAGTGGTACGGCCACCACTTCGTAGCCCGCCTGACCGGCGCCCTTCGCGCCCTGGCGAATGTCGGCGGTCGACTTGGCCTTGCTTTGCGGCGTCACCACCAGCTGCCCGCCGTTCTGCACCAGGGCCACGCCGTTGGCGGCCAGCACCGCCTCCAGGGCCGCGAGAAGCTGGGGCCTGGTCAGTCGCTGTTCGATACGGAACGAGATGCGGCCAGTGACGGCGGGATCGATGGCAAAGGGTACGCCGGCCTGCCCCAACACCTCCTGCACCACCGAACGGATCTCGGCGTCCTGGAAGGCGAAAGTGTAGTTCTCCGCCCCTTTCTCGGCCTGGGCCCAGCCGGGAGTTGCGGGAATGCTCAGGCTCAAGGCGAGTATCAGGCTGATGAGCCTGGGAGAGAGGCGGCTCATTGCGACCGCGGTGCGCTGGCAGGCGGCGGCGGGCCGCGGAAGCCGGGCGGCATCTCGTCGGTTCGGCTGGCTTGGATCGCCGGCGCACTGGGCTCAGGCGCCCCAGCCGACCGCTCCCCAAGCGCGACGTCCTTCGGCCCAAAGGCGGTGTCCACCACGATCTTGCCAGGCGTGACCTGCTGCAGGGTGACGCCGTCCCGCGTCTCGCCCACACGCATCCAATCGGCCGCCTTCCCATCGATGGAGATCAAGGCCGCCGTGCGCCTCGCGGTCAGGGCGACGCCTTCGACCCGGATCACCGCCTCAGCGACCGCGCCCGGCCCGGTCGCCAAGGCGAACAGGGGCGCGGCGACCATGTCGGGCAACGACACAAAACCCACCTGCACGTTCATGCGCGGCGGCGGCCGGATGGCGGTCAGCCCCTGTTCGATGGGCACGAGCTTCTCGAAGCCGGCCGCCGCGCCGCCTGCGGCCATCCAGGCCAACAGGCCGGTCGCCAGGCCGATCGGGGCCGCGCCGAGATAGAGGGTCAAACGGAGCAAAACGCACGTCCCGAAAAACTGAGGGTTACAGTGGACGCCTTGGGCGTCAGGTCGACGGTGTCGGCGAACAGCTGCGGCCGCAGCTTGCCCATCGCTTCCAGCATCAGCAGCGCCGATTCATAGGAGCCGGAGGCCTCGACCTTGACCCGCAAGGTCGCGAGGCGATCGTCAGTGGTTGAGCCGCCGCCCGGGCCCACCTCCATCCGCTTGACCTCGATCTGCGCCTGGGCCGCAGCTTGGGTGAGGTCAGAACGTAGGATCTGGGCCTGTTCGACCGGTATGCGAGTGCAGAGCGCATCAGCTGGGTAGGAAGAGAGGGCGCGCGAGGGTCGCGCCAGCCGCCCCGCCTCGTCCACCTGCTGCTGCACCTCAGCGAGCCGCGCCTTGAAATCGGCCGGTGTGCTGATCGCCGCCAGAATGAGACCCAGGATCAGGGCGCTGGCCAAGGCGATGGTCACGGCGATGATCCCGTCCCTCTGGGTCGGTCGCTCGGTGAGGGTCATGGCCCGGTCCTCTCCGAGGGGAATGTTGTCGCCGGCGAAGGATCGGGGCGGACACCCCAGAGCCAGACGCCTGGGCGGATTGGCTTGTCCGAACGCTCGATAGGCCGCTCCTCAGCCAGGAAAGGCGCGGCTGCTCCGCGCGCTTCCACCGCCAGCAGCCCGTGATCCCAGTGCACCGCCGCCAGTCGCGATTCCGGCGCCCGGGCCGACGACGCCCAGGCGAGGTCGGTGAGCACCTGTTCGACGGGCCTTGCCTTGCCCACGGCCCTGCCCAGCAACCGCATCTGCTCTGCACGGGTCTGCTGGGTCTTGGCGGCGCGGGTCTTGGCCTGGGCGGTCTGCTCGGCCAGGTCCAACCGCGCCGACGTCTCGGCCCGAACGCTGAGCGCCACCGCGACTCCGCTGCCGAGGATCGCGAGGGTAATGGCGGCCAGGAGGGCCAGCATGGCCATCAACCGCGCCCGCTGTGTCTGCTCCGCACCTGTTCCGAATCCGACCTTGGTGGGGACGCCGTCAACGTCCACGAGGGTTTCGAAGGGGCCGGTGAACTCGCTGGTGCGGATGTAGAGGACCGCGAACCTGGCCGAGCCACCGAACGACCAGGTTCCTAGCCGCTTCAGCTTGTGCATCAGGTCGGCGATCGGGACCGGGGCGCCGTGGCGGGCTTCCAGTTCGGCGGCGCGCCGCTGTTCCCAGGGCATGCCCGAGGGCACGGCGAAGACGCGGACGAAGACCTGGGGCGTAACCACCGGATCGGGCTCAGTGGTGTCAAGGTCCGGCGGCAGGAGGGTGTGGACGGAACTCATCGGCAATCCTGCATCACCACGTCAAAGTCGCAGGCGGCGGGCTGCTCGGCCCAGGCCCGCGCCACCAGGATCGGACGAACGGTCGCACCGTCGCCCTCAATGATGGAGACTGCCCGCAGCGCCTCATGCGTGGTTCCGGCCGGCGGCCAGACCGGGCTGTCGGCCAGGGTTCCACGGTAGACGAATCGCGCGCCTGCCGCAGGACCGAGCGCCAAATGGCGATCCCCCTGACCCGTCTGAATATCCAGACTGAACCCCTTGGCAGTGTCGCGCAGCGCGGCCTTGCACCGGCTGGCTGCGCCGCAGGCGAAGTCGAAAGCCTCGGCTTTGCCCACCAAGCCGCCCGCGTCCCGAGCCCGGAACGCACCGGCCGACGCGAGCATCCGCTCCAGATCCACTTGGGCAATGCGCGCCGCTGTGGCGGCGGCCACCTGGCGGCTGACGGCGAGCTGCGAACGCCCCAGGACGTGCACCCCCAGGGACAGCCCACCGATGGCCAGGCCGATCATCACCAAAGCCGCCAGGGTCTCAGTCAGGGTGTAGCCGTCTTGGCTCACGAGACCGCTCCGACGGGGCAGGTTTCCAGGGTGGCGGCCTTGTAGGTGCGTCCGCTGTCCACGGAAGTCAGGGAGGCGGCGCGGCGACAGACCTCGACGGGACGCTCGGCCCCCGTGGCGTCCAGCTCTACCCGCCAGGCAAACCCGTCAGTCCGACCGGCCGCGACCTCGTACCCGCGGGGCGTCGACTCCAGCAGATAGCTGAGCAGGGCCTCCGCGCGGCGCACCTCAGTGGCCGCCGCCGTGGTCTGGCCGGCCTGCGCCATGGCCTTGAAGCTCATGATCAGGGTCATGGAAATAATCATCAGGGCGACCAGGGCGTCGACCGCCGCATAGCCGCTGGCGGCGTCGCCTGTCGGCGCCGGTTTGGCCCCTACCCCACACGCTGCGCCACGAACGAGATCCAAAAGCGCCGCCCCCCAGCATTGCACCCCGACCGGTATCATATACACAAGGTTGCGCAACTTAGAGCTTCACGGCGGCGTCTTGCGCAGATGGATTTGGGTCAGGGTCTGGTCGAACCGGCGCGATTGGGGCCGCGCCTGAGGCGAACCGGCGCAGTCGGGGTCTCCGTGATCATCCACATCGCCCTCTTCACATTTTTGTTCGCCACAGCGTCCGGAGACCTGATCTCGGGCGGCGGCGGCGGTCCCCAAGGGCCGGTGATCAACGTCTCTTTGGTTGGCCCTACTGCCCCGCGCATCCCGCAGACCGCAAGCGCGGGCGGAGGCGCCCTGCAGCCCTTGTTCGCCAAGTACCGGACCGCCTCGGAGGGCCTCCCTGTCCCCGTCGGGAGGATCAGCCCCAACGGCGACTTCAGCCGCCTCGTGAACCGCCTCCAGCAGCCCGCCGCGCAGCAACAGGATCGCGTCGAGGCGAAGTATCCGGACTCCATCCAGCACTCCCCGGAACGCGTCTCACCCACAGCAAACCGAACCTCCTCCCCCGGCTACGCCGCCGCCAACGGCGAGACGGCGGGCTCCGCCTCGGCGGGCGATCTCTGGGGCCGAATCGAACCTTGCTGGCGCAATCTCTCCACCCGCGTAGAACGGCCGGTGACCCTGGAGGTGAGCCTGGACGCCACCGGCGGCCTAAGCCGCCCCCCGAGCGTGGTTCGGGAGACGAACGAGATGCTCGATGAGCAGAGGTTGCGGGCGGAGGCGCGGGCGCTGCAGGCGCTGGCGGGGTGTCTTCCGCGCGGGGACTTGAGCTTCGCGCGTCGGGTATACCGTTTGGAGTTCACCGCTGAGCGTTAGGTCTGGCTGCGGCAACGGAAGTTTATCTGCAGTCCATATTGCTATCATGTCACCGGAATCAGAATCAGACATTCAGGTCGCAGAATGTATTACTGCGTCCCTGCGCTCCCCTATTCATACCACCCAATTCACACCCTGATTACGCGATGTCACCGTAGTCAATCAGTAGAATCGAAGGATCAAAATGGACAGCTTCAGTCATCCCGCTCGAGATGCAATATCTCCAAATTCACCACACTTCGGAGTTCGGCGCGCATATCAACCGTGGGAGGCATCCACTCCATTCCATTCTTGTGTAGAAATTTCCTGAGATCGAATTCATCTGGGCACGCCTCCAGAACAGACCTGAGGTCTCCCACCAATTCCTTCCTGCTACCATCTGAAAGCAAACTCAACGCTCGATGGAATCCTTCCTGAACACCAATTTCTTCCAAGTCAAAATCCTGGTGAAATTGAGATAGAATATCTCGCAGTGTGGAAGAATTGTATTGACTGAGATCGATCATCACAACCCCCCTAGATCGACATTCTGATTTGAATTGCCTATAATGTTATTTGGATATGCAGTCAGAACCATTATAAACCCTAGGTTATTCAATTTAAAAATTACTGTCGCATTATACACATCCAATCTAGTTCCATCAGCTGCGAAGCCATATCCGGTTGGAGTAGGATTTTTCAGGTCCACCCTCACGGAGGGTATTTTTCCAGCCGCAAGTAATGCCATTGCCACTGGATTTGCAACTTCGTACGCACGATTTATTACTTTATTGGCCGCTACAGCTGACCTGAATGTACTGGCAAATCCTACTTTCTGCGCTCTAGCAATCAGATAGTCATCTGACTTATCAATATGTCTCTCTGCAACATGGCCGCCAAACGCCTCATTTATTGCAATGGCAAGCTCCGCGCTGAACTCCTCAAGCCCCCCGGTGGACGAGACATTGGTAATGTTTAGGCCTGTTGAACCAGGGCCTATGCTGCCGAGGTTTGACGGAATTCGCAGCTGCGCCAGGTCGAACCCTTGTGGAAACAGATTGCCGGTGATTTCCAACTCTTGGATTGGTGGGGGGGGGTTGGGCAGGTATGGTCCGTCCCAGTCTGGTGCAAGCCCACTCGAATCCGTTCCATTCATCGGGTCCCCGTGCACATACCTGTAGATGTTCATCCCATCGCCGTACCCGATCGGGTCGGTCTGCAGGAACCGCCCTTTCATCGGGTCGTAGACGCGGGCCTTGTAGTGGTAGAGTTGGGCCTCCGGCAGGGCGATCTGGCCGGTGTATCGGAAGCGGGAGCCCGCCCAGGTCTGCGGCTCGCCATAGGGGCCGTAGGTGTAGGGCGTGACCGTTCCGGCCGAGTCCGACGTCGCGATCACCGAGCCCTGGCGATCGGTATGTAGCCAGCGGGGATCAGCCCAGTATTCGCCTTCCAGCCAGCCGATGGGATCGTCGACCCCCACGCCGTGCACGTACCAGCGGAGCCTCGTATTGGTCGCGGCATTGTACTCCGCGATCAGACGTTGGCCGTCGTACTGGAAATCTGTCGTCGCGCTGCCCGCCGTCACCTTCTGAATGCGGCCGATAGGATCATAGGCGACCGCCACGGGAGCCGAGCCGCCGGTAACCGCGGTCAGGCGGTTCTCCACATCGTACGTGAAGGTCCGAACACCGTCGAAGGTCAAGTTGCCGTTGGCGTCATAGCCGCTGGCGGCCGCGATGGCCGCATCCCGGTTGAGCTGGTCGTGAGTGAAGTTGGTGGTGGTGGTGGGCTGTCCCGACCAGACGTAGGCTGCGCCGCTCTGGGCCTGGCCGGTCACCTGCCCTGTGGGGCTATAGTCAAAGGTCTGCGAGAAGGCGGTGGAGGCCGACGAGCCCGATTGGCTCAGGCCCGAAAGACGGCCGACGTTGTCGAAACTGTAGTCGGCCCGCGTACCATTGCCTCTGATCATCGAGGATCGCCGGTTCATGGGTCCATAAGCGATCGCGCCGAGGTTCACGTAGAGACCGTTGTTGGCCCAATCGTTGATGGTGACGCCCGTCAACCGATCGGCCAAGTCGTAGGTGTACTTTGTTTTGCTTGAGGAATCGGGCTGCACAACGATGCGATTACCATCAGCGTCGTAACTGCTGGTCACCTCGTGTTGAGTGCCGGAGACATAAGACTTTTCACTCGTCACGCGCCCCAGGGCGTCATAGGAAAAGCGTATGGCGGGGTCGCTCGACGCCGACCCGAACCGCCCCTGGGTGAGGTGCCCTGCACCATCGTACTTGTAATAGACGTCCTCCGAGGTCGTGCTGGGCAGGTCCTTCACGATCACCCGGTTCAGCGCGTCGTACTGGTAACTGATCACTCGTCCGTCGCGCTTACGATAGGAGGTGCGGTTGCCGTTGACGTCGTAGCCGTACTCTTCGTAGTCGGTGGTGCTGGGGACTCCGGAGCCGCGAGGGCTAGCCGGATAGTAGAGGCGCTTGACCCGACCAAAGCCGTCATAGGCCAGTGAAGAGGCATTGCCGTTGGCGTCGGATAGGGTGATTTTTTGCCTATTGGGCGAATAGGCGTACCTGGCCGCGGATTGCTGCGCGGCGCTGCCGACCCCAATCTCCTCCTGAACCAACTGACCGATGGCGTCGTAGACCTTGCGACTGATCCGGTCGGGACCGTTCACCCCCGCGGTCGAGGGGACGCAGGCGTCCGACGGAAGTCGGCCATAGACCGCTGGATTCATCCGCACGGCGGTGCAGGTCACACGGTTGAGGGCGTCGTAGGCGTATTGGGTCACGCCCGAGGGAGAGACAACCTTCACGACATTGCCCACCACGTCGTACTCCGTGGTGGCGGTCAGGTAGGGCACGAAGGGGCCACCCGCGTCCAATTGGCTGGTGACGTTGGTTTGCATCCCACGCTCGACCTTCGTCGCGCGGCCCACCACGTCATAGGTCGTCCGGGTCGCGACGCGCTCCCTTGCCGATCCGCTACCTGAATTGACGGGACTCGGCTCGGAGGCCCAGGTGCGACGCCGCATTGTGTCGTAGGTGAAGCGCGAAATGCCCCCCCGCGGGCTTTGAACGGAAGTCGGATCCCCTAACGCGGTGGTGGCGAGCACGTCCCAGGTATCGCTCTGTCTGGCCGTCCAATCGGCGCCTCCCGATCCGTCGTATGCCGCGGAATAGGTGCCGCCGATCGGATTGGTCACCGACATCGGCATGCCGTTTCCGTAATAGTAGAGCGAGCCACTGTAACGAGACATGCCAGACTCAGCCGCCGGATGGACGACAGAGCTCAGCGCGCCGTAGCTGTTGTAACTGTAGTCGGTCTGCGCACCCTTGGGATCCTTGCCCCAGGCCGGCTGGTTCCAGGTCGCGTCCCAGCCTGTCTCGGTGGTGATGGTTTGACCGGCCTCGGCGGAGCCCGGCCGGGCGGCGAGGATCGACTTGGTAGGCTGGTTGCGGTCGTTGTATTCGACCGAGGTTACCTGGCCTTCCGGAGACGTGGCGGAAAGCGGCCGTCCGCGGCCGTCATAAGCCGCTGTGGCCACTGCCCCGAGCGCATTGATGGTCCGGATCGGACGTCCTTCCAGGTCACGGTAGACGACGGTGCTGTAGCCAAGGGCATCGATGGACTCATCACGCAGGCCATTGGCCAGCAGGAGCTGCGTCGAGGGGCGGCTCCCCATCACCGCGAGCCGGTCCTTGACCTCCTTGGCCCGCGCGAGCGTGTCGAACACATACTGGATCGCCGGCGTCGTCGCATTGTCGGCGCCGTAGACCTTCTCCAACCGGAAGCGCTGGTAGGCGCCGGTCCCGATCGTGGCGATCTCGAACTTGGTCACCGCGCCGCTAGGGTCGGTATGGGTGTGGGTAGCCCCGGTCTGTTGGGCGACGGCGACGTAACCTGCCATCGTGAAACCGCCAAGACCGCCGGCGGTCAACTGCGCAGTCGAATAGCCGCTGGAGACGTTGATCGGCACCTGCACGCTCGTGGCGCCGGTCGACGAGGAATATTGCAAGTCGACAGTGGCGCCGGTCGGCCAGGCCCAGGTGGAAAGCCTGTACCCCTGCTGCTTCACGCAACCTGCCGCCGAATGGTCGAATGTGAGACGCCACGATGAAAACGTCTGGGTGTCCCCGGCTCCGTTCTTCAGTGCAAACGACAGGCCGCTATTCGTCCAGCCGCGGGTCGGCATGTACTCCGGAGCGCCAGACCCACTGCACGACGGATGATCCACATCGATCGCCCGCGATCCCGTCTGGGTCAGGGTCGCATAGCTTGCCGCGCCCGGCGCCAGCCACTGACCGTCGAACTTGCGCACAAACTGTCGGGTACCGGCTCCCAAGCTGGCGGTCGCCACATTGTTGTTTAGCTGCTTAGTCCACCACGCCACGGCCAGGACCCCCGCGACGTCGCGTTTCAGCGCCGGGGAGGCTTTGTAGATATCCTGCGCAGCGACAAAGGCCGCAATCGTCCCCAGCGCTGCGCGGACATCGGTTTGGCCCATGGCCTCAAGGCCCGACCCAGAGAGGGTCAAGCCGTTGTTCCAGCTACTGGTCCAGGGTCCCTGGGGCTGCCGATGATCGATGGGGCCGAAGGTCTCATCCTTGGCGTCACCTCCGCGCCAGGTGAGCGCTAAGGACAATTCGAAGGGCGCCGCGCCGCTTCCCTTCACGATCTTCGCTGGGCTGGTGAAGTTGACATCGCCCGGCTGCCCATCGATGAACCGGCTTTTGACGACGTCGGCGCTGGTAGCGGGATCATACAGATGCTGGTGGAAGGTCTGCGCACCACCGCCGCCACCGTCCACCCGACCATTGGGTCCGGTCAGAATATGGGCGATCTCGGTTGGATCGCCATTGCCGTCGTACTTCGTGGCGACCAAGGCGCCGCCGCGTTGCAGCGATTGCTCATGGGTGTAGCTCCCCCCCGCGACGCGCAAGGCCCCAGCACGTCGGCCCGGCCCTAGGAAGGCCTCCTCCGAAGCCACAACCGAGAAGCCAGCCGCGACATAGGCGCTGATGGCGTCGGACAAAACTTGTCGGCGTGCCTGGAGCTCCGTGTTTCCCAGAACCGGCGTCGTGATACCGTGAGTTCCACTTTCTGACGTGGTCGTTACGCCCTCCGCCTGCGTCAGCCCGGCGGCTTGGGCTGCATCGCCGCTGGAGACGTAGCGGTAAAAACGGCGCGCGGAACCAGCTGAGGCCGTATCGTCCGCCACCGGTGAGTTGGCCCACTCAAAACGAGTTGCGGTCGAGTTCACATCCGGCAGGTCCGCTACCTGGGCCGTCACGCCGCCTTTGAGCGCCGAAATGGTCGCGGCTATAGCTTGAACGCCAGCTCTGCGGTCTGTGGCGGTCGCCGCCTTGGACGTGAGGCTGAAGCCCGTTTCCACGTCCAGCCGATCGTAGCTGTCGGTGATCCAATAGGCGTAGTTGGGTGAACCGACGCCGGCGTTGACATCGGTCTTCAGGACATATGTGTCTGCTGCGGAGATGCCGACGGCGTAGTGCTGCGTAATGATCGACTTGGCGATGGCAGCGTGCAGGCTCGCGGCTTTAGATTCCTGGGCGAGCCAACTTGCGGCGAGCAGCTCCCGGCGGCCGTCACCTTTGAAGGTCACCTTGTAGGACTTGTTGCAGACCGCACAGGCGTAGGTCGGCGCGGCGGGCATGAGCGTGTCCTTCCGCGAGCCCCACTTGTCGATGAGGCCGCGGCCCATGTCGCCCCAGCCGTGAACGACGGTGAAGGGTAGCGCATAGTTCACCGGTCGAGCGATCACGGCGTCCATATAGGAGCCGTCCACTGTGGAAGAACCGTTGGCGCCCGAGGCATAGGGCGCGTTCACCGTCAGGGTGATGGTTCCCTTGCTGAAATCTGGGCTATCGGAATAGGTCGCACTGGCTAGGCTTGGCCCCGCACCGTTCTCGTCCAGCAGCTTGAGCGCGCCGGTGAAGCTGGCGCCTGTCGTATCGAAGTTGGTGTCGAAGATCAGACGGCGGCTGTAGATCTCATCAACGTAGAGCGCCTTGTTGACGATGGTTGGCGTCGACGTGTCGGGCCTCACCTTGGTGATCTGGACCGTCAGTCCTGTGCGGTACTGATTGGGCACGTCCCCAGAAATCGTCCTCAGGACGCTGGACGTGTAGGGCAGGCTGATGAGGCGCAGTCCCGCCGAGGGGATGGTGGCCGGCGTGATCGCTTGCCCCCCGACGACGTCGGACATGGAGGGCGTCGGAGTCGTGGCCTGTAAAGTCGTCTGCAACGCCGTCGCATAGGCGGTGAGCTTGGTGTTGAGCGCCGAAGCGTTGACATACTGCGTATAGGACACACCTGAGGCCGTCCCATCGGTGGTCGAGGTGGAAGCCTGGGTCAGCGCTTCCCCCGTCGTCATGCCCGCGGCAGTTGTAAGGTTCAGACCCGCCTTGAAGGTGTGGGGTTTGTAGGCCGGATCGAAGACATACTCGACGCTAGCGATCGTGGTGGCCACCCAGACATGGCCGACCTCGATTGATGACACAGTTGCCGATCCATAGGCGCAGTTGGCGGTCGTCGAACCATTGATCACAGCCGGTATGCCGCCCGAAGACAGCAGCTGACAGGCTGCGGTCGCAGAGGTGATTCCCGACCAGTCCGAGAACTGCGTCCCGGTCAGCGTGATCGTGCCCACCTTATAGGACGCCGTGAAGCCGGCCTCCCGCAGCAGTTCCACCATCAGGTGGGCCTGGTCGAAGGCTGCGCCCGAACGGTCGACGATCACACCTAGCGCGCCCTTGCTCAGGCCGTAGGTCCAGACCATCTCGGTGTTGTTCCGGACGTGCTCATAGATCAGGTCCGGGTCGCCCTTCAGCGCACGGACAAGTTCCTTGATTTCATTAGGGCGGGCGGAACTTCCGATGCTGTTGGTTGCTGTGGTGGCCGAGCCGTAAAAGCTGTCTGCCGCCGACGGCGAGACGAGGATCGCCGTGCCGATCTTGCTGGATGGTTCGGCCAGGGCCGAGCTCACGGACCCTGCAAGCAAGGCGATCGCCGCGAAAACACAGCCGCGCCATTCGCGCCACTGCACGAGCTTCGAAACCATAGTGCCCCCCGCCCCACCCGGCGGCGTACGCGCCCCGAGCCTCTCACCGTCACACACGAGCGAAACTTCCGCGCTCGGCATAGTTGCGCGAAGCTATGGCATAGCTTAAGCAACCGTCAATTGAGGGGCCGCGAATATTTTCCATTCTGACGCGAAGCGCCATTTGGTGCGTCGGTCGCTGGAGGCGCGAACCCCAAGACAAACTAGCCGGGGGGCACGATGGGGCTTGTTCCGCTGTCGCATTCGCGACGCTTGATGTTGGCGGTCGCCATTGGGGCGCTGTTGGCAGGGTCACCGCGCGCCGAGACGACCCAGTACACCTATGACGCATTGGGGCGGTTGGTCTCGGCCATCGACCAGAATGGCAAGACTGTCGTCTACACCTACGACAACGCCGGCAATCGGACGCGGCTGAGTAACGGCCAGGAATACGCCGAACTGTTTCCGACCGCGTTCACGGCCTCCTCGAACGCTGGCGCCACCGGCCTTTCAGTCGCCGGCGCTATGCGCGACAGCGGCTTCACGGCCCTGGCCTCGATCCACGCCACTCAGAGCGAGAGTGGCGCCTGGATTCAAGCCGATCTGGGCGCCGCCAAGAACGTCAACCACATCCAGGTCGCCCCTGCAGTGGCGGCCTCGGTCGGCGCGGGTGTCGAAGACGCAAACGGCCTGAATGTCGAATACTCCGTTGACGGAACGACTTGGAAGTCGGCCGCGACAATCAATGGCATGGCGGCCGGCGTCACGCGCTCGATCGCTCTGGGTGGCGTCTCACTGCGCTATCTGCGACTCAAGCGCCCGGGTACGGGCCAAGTCTCGCTGGGCGACCTGCGGCTTTTCTCATCGGCCAGTTTGGGTAGTCCGCTGATCGCCGAGCCGGACACTGTATCGACCAACGGTGCGAGCTCCATCACCTTCGACCCGCGAACCAACGACCGCGCCTTCGACGGCCACGCCTTCACCATCAGCGCTGCCGAAAACCCGCCGCACGGCCAGGCGATCGTCAACAGCGGGACGTCCCTGACCTACATCCCCAACACCGGTTATGTGGGCGGCGACACCTTCCGCTACACCATCGCGGACGGCGACAGCGGCGTGGCGAGCGCGCAGATCTTTGTCAACGTGACGCCGCTTGCGAGCGCCAACCGTAGTCCGACGGCCGTCGACGACACCTTCATGGTCGCGGATCGAGCTTCAGGCAGCGTCGACGGCGTAACCGTGCTGCGTCCCACCCTCAATGACCGCGACCCCGACTACGACGTGCTTACCGTCAGCAGCACCACGACCCCGTGGCATGGCACCGCCACGATCACAGGCGGATCCTTGATCGAATACGTACCGGCCACTTCCTATTCGGGCGCCGATAGCTTCAGCTACACCATCTCCGATGGGCGAGGCGGCACAGCAACCGCCAACATCGCGCTGACCATCGCCAATGCAGCGCCAATCGCGGTGACCGATTTCATCACCACCGACCGCAATACGACGGTGATCTTCGATCCCCGCGTCAACGACAGCGACCCGAATGGCGACTCTCTAACAATCAGCTCGTTGACGCCCCCCCAGCATGGCTCCGCCGCCGTCAGGCCGGATGGGAAGGTAAGCTACGCTCCGACTGCCTTCTATGTTGGCTCCGACAACTTCGCCTACACCATCTCGGACGGACGGGGAGCCACGGCCACAGCCTCTGTCATCGCGACCGTGTCGCCGCCGCGCTTTTCGACCCTCGAGGTCATGCAAGACAACTTGTACGGCCCCCTCGCCACCCTTCAGGGAGGATCCTTCTCCTCGGCCACGAACGGAGTTCACGTCTACCTCGATCAGCCACTCACGGCCGGCAGGAGCTACTGGGAGGTGAAGCTACTTTGCGGGGCAATCGACCCCGGAGTGGCGAATGTGGTCAACCTTGCCAGGAACTTCGGCGGCTACTCCAACAAGAACGCCGGGATCGACACCTATTTCAACCAAACCTGGACCACATCCGCCAGCGGTAGCGGCCTCTCCGCCGCGGCCCTCAACGATGTCTACGGTTTCGCGCTGGACGCCGATGCCCGGACACTGAAGATTCTGAAGAACAACGCTTCAGGTC
>NZ_JBBKVV010000010.1:0-18607 GCF_037968635.1 Phenylobacterium sp. | reverse complement strand
ACCTTGATCCTTCGACCGGAAATCTCACCGGCCGGCCAGGAAAACAGGGCCCTTGTGCGGCGCTCCAACCCGAACAGCTTGTCTTCCCGCCTTCGGGAGAAGGACCAGGGGGTGGAGTTGAAGTCACCCGCCAGGATCATTGCGTCTTTCGGATAGTGGTTCAGAACCCAGGCCAGGCGGCGCCCCTGCTGCTGCTGAATCGAGCCCTGCGTCGGCCAGGTGTAGTGGGCGCCCAGCACGACGAAAGCGCCGCCTCTGTTGCGATAGGATCCCCGCGCGATGGGCGGGCGCGCCTGGCCCGGGGGCGACGCAGGCGCGCCGCTGTCGAGCGGCTTGAGCTTGCTGAAGATCATCACCTGACAGTCGCCGCAGACGACATGATAGGCTCGACGCTTCAGAATGGCGTCGCGGATGGTGGGTGAGGCCTCCTCGATGACGACGATGTCGGCATCCTGCTCCACGATCCACCGGGCGGTGTCGCCGAGGTCACTGTTGCGACCCCAGACGTTGAACTGGATCAGCTTGAGCTCGTTTGGGGCGCCGGCGGCGACGCGAGCGCTCGTGGGCCGGCTCAGTTCGGGCATGATGAGGGCGCCTGCCGCGAGCACACCGACGCCACCAAGCGTCAGGAAGACGGTTCGTAGCCGCGGGGGGGCGAGCAGAAATCCATAGGCCAGCACCACTGCGGCGCCGGCCAGCCAGAAGGGCGCAAAGTGCGCGAGGATGTCGGAGCGGGCGCTGATCCGCCCGCCCTGGGCCAGCAGGGCCGCTACAGCGCAGCCCAACCCCCCGGCGAACATCAGGGTGGCTAGCAGCGCGGAAAATACGATTCGGAGAGGTTCCACTATCGCCTCTAGCATGGTCTGGCGCTTGACGCGTGGCGGCGCGCGTGGCCTTCACGCCTCGCCATGCAACTCGCCGACTTCGACTTCCACCTGCCCGACGCCAACATCGCTCTGCGGCCCGTAAGCCCCAGGGATTCTGCCCGCATGTTGCGGGTGGCCACCGGCGCGCCCCTGGCCGACCTGGCCGTGTCGGACCTGCCGGAGCAACTGCGCGCGGGCGACGTCCTGGTGCTCAACGACACCCGAGTTATCAACGCCCGCCTGAAGGGGACCCGCTATCGCGGCGAGCACCAGCAGGCCTGCGAGGCGACCCTGCACCGCCGCCTGTCCCCCAGCCGGTGGACCGCCTTCATGAAGCCCGGCAAGCGTCTGGCCGTCGGCGACCGCGTCGCCTTCGGCGAGACCAACGACCGCGCCTGCCTGCTGGGCGTGCTGGACGCCACCATCACCGAGAAGGGCGAGGGCGGCGAACTGACCCTCTCTTTCGACCTGATGGGTCCTGACCTCGACGCCGCCATCGCCGAGCGCGGCGCCATGCCCCTGCCGCCCTATATCGCCGCCAAGCGGGCTGAGGATGAGCAGGACCGTGCGGACTACCAGACGGTCTACGCCCGCGACGACGGCTCGGTGGCCGCCCCGACGGCGGGGCTGCACTTCACGCCTGAGCTGATGGCCCGGTTGCGCGACAGGGGCGTCGGCATCGAGTTCGTCACCCTGCACGTGGGCGCCGGCACCTTCCTGCCGGTGAAGACCGACGACCTGGCCGATCACAGGATGCACGCCGAGTACGGTGAAGTGACTGCGGAAACCGCCGCCCGCCTCAACGCGGCAAAGACCGCCGGCGGCCGCATCGTCTGCGTCGGCACCACCTCGCTGCGGCTGCTGGAAAGCGCCACCGGTGAGGACGGCGTCATCCACGCCTTCGCGGCCGAGACCGCCATCTTCATCACCCCTGGTTACCGCTTCCGCGCCGTGGACGGCTTGATGACCAACTTCCACCTGCCGAAGTCGACCCTGTTCATGCTGGTCTGCGCTTTCGCCGGCTTCGAGACCATGCACGCCGCCTACGCCCACGCCATCGCCACAGGCTACCGGTTCTATTCCTACGGCGATGCCAGCCTGCTCTGGAGGGCGAACCCTTGAGCGCCTTCCCCTTCGAGATCACCGCCACCGAGGGCAAGGCCCGCACCGGCGTCCTGAAGACCGCCCGAGGCGAAATCCGCACGCCCGCCTTCATGCCCGTAGGCACCGCGGCCACGGTGAAGGCGCTGACCGTCGACCAGGTGGCCTCCACCGGCGCCGACATCATCCTGGGCAATACCTACCACCTGATGCTGCGGCCCGGCGCTGAGCGGGTGGCGCGACTGGGCGGACTTCATCGCTTCATGCGTTGGGACAAGCCCATCCTCACCGACTCGGGCGGCTTCCAGGTGATGAGCCTGTCGAAAATCGCCAAGGTCACCGAGCAATCCGTGACCTTCCAGAGCCATATCGACGGCTCCAAGCACATCCTGACCCCCGAGCGCTCCATCGAGATCCAGGCCGACCTGCTGGGTTCCGACATCGTCATGCAACTGGACGAGTGCGTGGCGTGGCCGGCCGAGGAGAACAGGGCGCGGGAAGCCATGCTGCTGTCAGCCCGCTGGGGGCAGCGCTCAAAGAGCGCCTTCGGCGACCGCGACCGCCAGGCCCTGTTCGGCATCCAGCAGGGCTCCACCTTTGAACACCTGCGCAAGGAGTCGGCGCAGCGCCTGATCGAGACCGGGTTCGACGGCTACGCCCTGGGCGGCTTGGCGGTGGGGGAGGGGCATGAGGCGATGTGCGAGGTGCTGGACTATGCGCCGTCCATGCTGCCTGCCGACCGGCCGCGCTATCTGATGGGGGTGGGCAAGCCCATCGACCTGGTGGAGGCCGTGGCCCGGGGGGTCGACATGTTCGACTGCGTCCTGCCCACCCGCTCTGGCCGGCACGGCCAGGCCTGGAGCTGGGAGGGGTCGGTCAATCTGAAGAACGCCCGTTTCGCCGAGGACGACACCCCACTGGACGAGACCATGGCCTGTCCGGCGTCGAGCCACTATTCCAAGGCCTATCTGCACCACCTGGTGAAGTCTGAGGAGATTCTGGGCCAGGTCCTGCTCTCCTGGCACAACATCGCCTTCTTCCAGGCCCTCACGGCGGCCATGCGCGATGCGATCGGTGAAGGCCGGTTCGAACAGTTCCGGCGCGATTTCAAGGCCCGCCAAGCCGCTTAGCGGATGGGATAGCGCGGTTTCAGCGTCTCGGGGAGAGGCTCTTCACGATCCACCTGGTCGTGGAACGGCCGGGCGGGCAGGCCGCAGCCCCGCGACTCCCCCAGGCCCTTCAGATAGGCCCGTCGCACGGCGCCCGCATTGATCGCCGCCGAAACCAGGCTGTCATGCCGCTCGGCCCCGGAGAGCTTTCTGACCCAGCCGCGGAATGGGATCAGGCCCGACGCCGCACCGGCCACCGCCCCCAGGGCCGCGCCGCGTCCGCGCGCCATCAGGTCGTCCTCATCCTGCGCCGGCTCGTCCAGATCGGCGCCCAAGGCGCCGTTCAACGGCAGGATCAGGCCGGTGATCCACGCGCAGTTGGCCGGGACGGGCAGGGCGTAGGGATCGGCCATCGCATCCAGCAGCACCTGCGGGATCTTGGTCCTCAGGACATTGACGTCGCGCAGGGGCGAGGCGACCGCCCCCTGCACGCTCTCGCGGTTGGCCGCCGAGCGGGTTTGGATCTCTGGCGATCCATCGGCCGGTGCGGTTGTGCAGGCCGCCAGCAGGGCCAGGATCGGAAGAGAGAGGAGGACGGGGCGCATGGTGTCATTGTACAGCTTGGCGGTTGATCTTGGAAAGTCCGAGCGCGGTCTTGCCCAGGTTGGGGGCTCGCCCTATGGTCCGCGCCGCTTCGCCCGGCGCGTTTTCGCGCGCCGCGCTAAGGGCCGGTAGCTCAGTGGTAGAGCATTCGACTTTTAATCGAATGGTCGTGGGTTCGACCCCCACCCGGCCTACCAAATCGCGGGTAATCCCGCCGCGACGGCGGGAGAAGTCCTTGCGAGTCATGGGATCTCTGACGCACTAGCCTGTCATTGGCGAGCCATCGGCCACCGCCGCCGCGCTCTCCCAGGGATGGACCATGGATATTGTCGCGCTCGTCCGCGAAGGCCGCCAAGCGGAAGTCGTCGCGGATCTGCGTCCGAAGTCGGACGCCGGCGACGCCTCGGCGTCCAACAACCTTGCTCTTGTGCACCGATGGCTTGGCGATCAGGTGCAGGAAGTCGCCTTCGCCTTGCGGGCGTTCCAGCAGGACCCTTCATCCCCCCAGGGGATCAACACCCTGTTCCGGGCGCTGGCGGGCGCCGGACACTTCCAGACCCTGACCGCCATCTACGCGGCTCTGCCGAACAAGAGGCGGCTGGTCCGGCATCAGAAGCTCCTGGCCATGCTGGCCTACCGCGAGTGCAATCGGCTCGCGCAAGCCCAGGAGATATTCGATGACCTGACCGACTTCCCACAGGAAAACATCGTGGAGTTGGACATCGCGGTGAGGCTCGCCCACGCCATGTCCGATCACCCGTCGGCCCTAAGTCTCATCGACCGCCTTGAGGCGGCGGGAGCGCATGTCCACGTTCTGCGCCTGTCCGAACTGTTCGGATCGGGCGACATGGCCGGCGCGCTCAAGGTCTATGAGGACAACTGGCGTTCCGATCCGGTTCTGGCCACCAACACCCATGCCGCGCTGGCCTGCGCCATTGCGCTCGGGGATCGCGAAACCGTCGTGCGCCTGGCGCCCCGGATGGTCGGGAGCGCGCGGGAAGTGGCGCGATGCTATCTGGAGGGCGTCCGCGACGTGCTCGTCCGGGGCGCGGTCCGCAGCTACCGCTTCCCCTTCGAACCCAACAACCTGTCGATCGCCCTGCGTCACGCCAAGGGTGAGTTCTACGAGGTCAAGAGCCTGCAAAGTCTGGCGCCGCAAGTGTCGCCTGGGGATCAGGTGGTCGATGTCGGCGCCAATATCGGCAACCACACGGTCTTCTTCGCGGGTGAACTCGGGTGTCGCGTGACGCCCTTCGAGTGCAATCCCAACCTGACCCCTCTGCTTCGGAGATCGGTCGCGGACTCCGACCTGGGGTCGCTGGTGGATCTCAGCCATGTCGGGAAGGCGATCACCGATGGGCCGGGCGAGGTGTTTTTCAATCATATTCGCGCCGACTACTCGAACGTCTCCAGGCGGTCCGACGGCGCCCTGACCAGCGTGCCGTCCATGGCCCTCGACAGCCTCGAGCTGCCATCATGCCGGCTGTTGAAGGTCGACGTGGATGGCGGGGAGATCGGGGTGTTGCGTGGGGCCGAGGCCTTCCTCGCCAGGCACCGCCCCCTGCTTGTCATTGAGGTGATGAACTTCAATATCGCCGAGGCCCTCAGCCTGATCGACAAGGCCGGCTATGCCATGGTCCGCGAGAACGCCCGCGCGAAAACCCACAGTGACTTCGTGTTTTCGCCTGCTGAGCAGGAGCCGCCGCTGCTCTAGCGCGGCTGTGGGCATGATGAACGGGAGATGACCAGGCCTGTTCAAAACAGGTTCAGGGGCCGAGTCGCATCTTGGGGACAACGCGGAGAGCCAGACGGTTCAACGCCCCCTGAAAGGACATCCCATGAAACGCGCAATCGCCGCCGCCCTCGCTCTTTCCCTGATGGGCGGTACGGCCGCCATGGCTCAGCCGGCGCAGTATCAGCGCGACTACCAGGGCCAGTATCAGCAAGGCTACTACGGCGATCGCTACGACAATCGCCGGGATGACCGCCGCGACAACCGCTACGACCGTCGCGATGATCGCCGGGGCCATGGTTACGGCTACGGCCAACAACGCCATCACGGCGGCCATGCCTGGCGCCGGGGCGAGCGTCTGCCGAGCCAGTATCGCAGCTCCAACTATTACGTGAACGACTACGGCCGGTACGGCCTGCGCGCGCCGCCGCGGGGCCACCGTTGGGTCCGGGCCGATAACGACTACGTCCTGGCCGCCATCGCTACGGGTCTGATCGTTCAGGTCCTGGCCAACAGCAACAACGGCTATCACCGCTAAGCCATAGCCCACTTGGTGGTGTCGAAGGCCCCGTCCTCAAAGTGAGGGCGGGGCTTTCCCGTGTCTGCGGTCCGGCGTTCAGGGCCCCCCCGTGGCGTCGCCCTGCGCGGGCGAGCGCAAGTTCTGCGCAGGGCGGGCCTGAGCATATCCGCAGTCCCGCCAACGCCATGCCATTGGCGGCTCCCCAAGGGCGCATGCCCTCACAGTCGGCGCCCTTCACGGCCGCCGCGCCGGCGTTGCTCTCGCCCCGAAAATCCTGCTCAAGATGGCTTGGCCGCATGCGCTGCGGGATTGTCGGTGACCAAGTGACCCCATGACCATTTCCATCCGCTCGGTGGAGAAGACCTTCGGCCGCTATTCGGCTCTCAACGGCGTCAGCCTCGAGATCGCTGATGGCGAACTGCTGGCCCTGCTTGGTCCCTCAGGATCAGGCAAGACCACGCTGCTGCGCGCGATCGCGGGTCTGGAGTTCCCCGAGCAGGGCCAGATCCTGTTCGGCGGCCAGGACATGACCTACGTCAGCGCGGCCGCGCGGCAGGTGGGCTTCGTCTTTCAACAGTACGCCCTGTTCCGCCACATGACCCTGGCCAGGAACATCGCCTTTGGCCTTGAGGTCCGCAAAGGCGCGGCCAGGCCGCCCAAGGCCGAGATCGACCAGCGGGTCGAGGATCTGTTGGCCCTCGTTGAATTGCCGGGCCTGGGCAAGCGCTATCCCGCCCAACTCTCCGGCGGCCAGCGGCAGCGGGTGGCGCTGGCCAGGGCGCTGGCTGTCAGTCCCAGCGTCCTGCTGCTGGATGAGCCCTTCGGCGCCCTGGACGCCACCGTGCGGAAGTCCTTGCGCAAGGAACTACGCCGCATCCATGACGCCACCGGTGTCACCACCATCTTCGTCACCCACGATCAGGAAGAGGCCCTCGAACTGGCCGACCGGGTGGCGATCCTCAACCATGGCGTCATCGAGCAGGTCGGCACGCCCGAGCAGGTACACGATCATCCGGCCGGCGCCTTCGTGGCGGGGTTCGTCGGCGAGGCCAATCGCCTGGAGGGAGAGGTCAGGGCTGGTCGATTCAAGGGCGGTGAGATCGCCCTGCCGGCGCAGGGGACCGCGGACGGCGTGGCGGTGGCCTTCGTCCGGCCGCACGACCTGATCCGTGCCCCCGCCGGCATGGAAAGCTTCTTCATCACCGCAGATCGCATAAATGTGCAGGGACCCGTGGCCCGGATCGAGGGTAAGACTCCTGGCGGCCAGCGCATCGAGGCGGCCTTCGAGCGCAACGCCGCCGAGGGGGTTTCGAGCGGCGACAAACTCGGTCTGACCGTTCAGAAGGCGTGCGTCTTTAGCGCGTAAGCGAATCATTTCAACTTTAACGAGAGATTTACCATTTGGCGGCGTTATGCCGCACATGAATGATCTTCTCCGATTTCTGATGACCCTGCGGACCTCGCCTCAGCGCGCCGTGCTGGTGGAAGTCGGCTTCGTGGCGGTGGGCGCCTTCCTGCTCGGACTGACGCTGTTCCGCCTGGTCTAGCCGCTATTGCTGCTGCTGCTGCTGTTGCTGTTGCTGGTCGAATTGCAGGGAGCCCGGCAGTCCGCGGCGGCGGCCGCCGCCGCGGCTGAAGGACGGCTGCGCCACCCGGATGAACTCCGGCTCGGTCAGGGCCGCCTTGGCGCGGCGCACCGACACCCCAACGGCAAGCTGGCTCTCGGCCTCGCCCTTGTAGACGCCTCGTGACGGCGGCACGTCGTTGTAGTCACGGCCCACCGCGGCGGCGATATGGCGCTCGCCGGCCTCCACATTGTTGGTGGGGTCCAGGCCCACCCAGCGCAGGCTGGGCAGGAAGACCTCGACCCAGGCATGGGTGGCGTCGGGATCGGAGCGGTCGCCGCCCTTGCGGTCGGTGAACAGGTAGCCCGAGACATAACGGGCGGGAATACCCCAGGACCGGCAGATGGCGATCATGATGTGGGCGAAGTCCTGGCACACGCCACGCTTGGCGTTCAGCGCCAGGTCGATGGGGCTCTCGGCGTCGGTGACGCCCGCCTCATAGCCGAAGGACTGGTAGATGATCTGGGACAGCTCGCGCACGGCGCTGAGCGGGTCGCGCACCCTGAGCTGATCGATCCCTGCCTCGGCCACGAAGGTCTTCAGCGCCTGGGTTTCCACCGCGAAGCCATGCGGATGGAGGAAGTCGAAGTTCTCACCTCTGACGAAGTCGCTCTTCAGCCGGTCCCATTCACCCGCGTCCAGCGCGTTGGGTAGGGGATTGGCCGGCTGGGTCTCCACCGCTGATCGGGCCAGGATGTTCAGGCGGTCGTGCGGCTGTGGCACATCGAAGTGATAGACCGCGTTGCCGAAGGCGTCGGCGTAGGAAAACAGCTGAGCTGGCGGGTCAAGTTCGAGCTCGAAGCTCACCAGCCGCTGGCGGGCGCCCTTCTGGGGCTGCATCCACAGTTCCATGACGCTTTCGCGCACGTTGGCGGCGTAGTGATACTGGGTGACGTGGCGCACTTCCAAAAGCATCAGGCCGGCAACCTCATCTCGAGGGAATAGGCGACGAAGGTGTCGTAGATCGCCGTGTGAATCGCCGCGCATTCGTCCAGTACGGTTGTGAGCAGGGCGCCGGCGCCGCCGAGCTCCATATTCTCCACGTCGGCATATTGCAGGCGGGCCTTCAGGCGGCCGGCCAGACGCTCGGGCCCCACGTGGCCGGCGTCCACATAGCGGCTGGCGGCCGACAGGTGTTCCTCGATGCGCGCGGTGGAGAACCGGATCGAGCGCGGGAAGTCCTCGTCGAACATCAGGAATTCCAGGATCAGCTCGGGCCGCACGTCGGCGGTGTAGCGCCGCAGATAGGGCTCCAGCGCGCAGCTCATCCGAAGCAGGCTGGTGAGGGCGAAGTGATCGGTTATCGGACGCTTGCGGGCGTCTCCGAAGAACACCTCCAGCAGCCGCCCGTTCAGCTGGGCCCGCTCGAGGTACATGCCCAGCAGCAGGAAACGCCAGCCCTCGCCGTGGCTCATGGTGGCGTCGGCGGCGCCCTTGAACATGTGCAGGTCGGCGATGATGTCGTGCAGGAAGGCCGAGGACCCATCATTGAAGGCCTTGGCGGCCGCGGGGCCGGTGACCCGCAGGTAGATGAGGTTCAGGCGTTCCCAGGTCTCGGTGGTGATCTGGTCGCGCACCTGGCGGGCGTTCTCCCGGGCCAGGGCCAGCGAGGTGGTTATCGAGCCGCCGTCCTCACGGTCCAGCGCCAGGGCGCGGGCCGCGTCATAGGGACTCCTGGCCTTCTCCGGGTCGTTGTCGCCGACGGCGGCGAGCACGATGCGTGCGACCTGGGTGGCGGCGTCGCTGCGGTCCAGGGTGGCGTTGAGCATCACGTCGGCGAGCCGGCACATGTGCTCGGCGCGCTCCACATAGCGTCCCATCCAGTAGAGGCTGTCGGCCACGCGGGCGAGCATCATGGCTGGGCCTCCTCGGCGTCGCCGGCCAGGACCCAGGTATCCTTGGAGCCGCCGCCTTGGCTGGAGTTCACCACCAGGGAGCCCTTCTTGAGCGCCACGCGGGTCAGGGCGCCGGGGGTCACGGTGATCTTGTCGCCCGACAGGATGAAGGGCCGCAGGTCGACGTGGCGCGGGTCGATCTGGCCGTCGATCAAGCAGGGAGCGGTGGAAAGCTGGATGGTGGGCTGGGCGATATAGTTGGCCGGATCGGCGCGCAGGGCGTCGGCGAACTCGCTGCGCTCCCGGGCGCTGGCGTGCGGCCCGATCAGCATCCCATAGCCGCCCGACGCGCCCACCGCCTTGACCACTAGCTTGTCCAGGTTGGCCAGCACGTGGCTCAGTTGGGCCGGCTCGCGGCAGAGGAAGGTCTCGATATTGGGCAGGATGGCGTCCTCGCCCAGGTAGTATCTGATGATCTCCGGGACATAGGCGTAGACCGCCTTGTCGTCGGCGACCCCGGTGCCCGGCGCATTGCAGATCACCACATTGCCGGCCCGGTAGGCGTTGAACAGGCCCGCGACCCCCAGGCCTGAATCCCGGCGGAAGGTGAGGGGGTCGATGAAGTCGTCGTCCACCCGGCGGTAGATCACGTCGATCCGCCGCAGGCCGGTGGTGGTCCGCATGTAGACCATGTTGTCATGGACCACGAGGTCGCGGCCCTCCACCAGCGGGCAGCCCATCAGCCGGGCCAGGTAGGCGTGCTCGTAATAGGCCGAGTTGTAGACCCCCGGCGTCAGCACCACGACCTGGGGATTGGGCCGCCAGTCGGCCGCCATGCCTTTCAGCGTCGAGAGCAGCAGGTCGGGATATCGGTCGATGGCGCGCACGTTGGAGGCGCGGAAGGTGCCCGGGAAGGTCCGCTTGGAGGCCTCGCGGTTGGCCAGCATGTAGGAGACGCCCGAGGGCACCCGCAGATTGTCCTCCAGCACAGCGAACGCCCCGTCCGGCTGGCGGATCAGGTCCGAGCCGCAGACATTGGCGTAGGCCTGGTGTGGCACATAGAGGTTCTGCATCTCCCGGCGATAGGATGGCGCCATCAGCACCAGCTCGCGCGGCACCACCCCGTCCATCAGGATCTGCTGCTCGCCGTAGATATCGGCCAGGAACATGTTCAGGGCCCGCAGGCGCTGGATCAGCCCCTTCTCGATGGTCGCCCACTCCTGCGCCGGGATGATGCGCGGCAGCAGGTCGGTGGGGATGATCCGTTCGGTGGAGCTCTCGGCCCCGTAGACGGTGAAGGTGATGCCCTGCAGCAGGAAGAACCGCTCCAGGGTCCGCTGGCGCTCGGCCATGTCCTCGGGGGCCAGGGTCGCGATACGCTCGTCCAGCCCCGTGTAGTGGGTGCGGACATCACCGGCCAGGGTGAGCATCTCGTCATAGGGGATCGCCCCCAGCGAGGTCTCAACGGCGTTGGTGTCCGATCTTTTCGTCGTCGCCACGCCCCACTCCACCTTTGCGACAATCCTTCTGCTTCACCTTGGTTCCGACCCTAGGGAGCGCCCTGGCTCAAGGGGTGGGTTTTCGGGAACGTCGGGGGTCGCGATGATTGCTGCCTGTTATTTGGGCAGGCTTCTGCGGAAGTTGAAAGCACCTTGCGCGACCGCCGCGGGGTGACAAGGCAAGGCGACCCGAGATAGACCCAGAGCTGGGGGCGGCAGGGATTCTTGACCTTGGGACGACTGGTCTATGCCGTCGCCGCCTCAGCGGCGTTTTGCGTCCAGGGGGTGGCAGGCTCCGCGCGCGCCGAGGCGCCGAAGGCTGCCGTCGAGGGCGAGCTGAGCGCGAGCCTGCGCACCGCGATCACCAATGCGGTCGGCGAAACCGACAAGCCCATCGAGAACCGCTTCGAGGCCCGCAGGCGGGCCCGCGAGGCCGCCGAGGACGCCGTCGCCGTCCTGCGGTCGGAGGGCTACTACGCCAACTCCGTCGAGGCCGAGGTCACCGAGACCGAGCCGGCCCGCCCGGTGGTGAAGGTGGCGCCCGGAGAACGCTTCACCATCCAGGACCCCACGGTCGAATGGATCGCGCCGGAGCCGACCCTCGGCGTGCAGATCGCCGGCGAGGCGGTGGTGGGCCTGGCCAACGGCCAGGCGGGCCGCGCCGCCGACATCCTGGGGGCCGAGGGCCGGATCGTGGCCGCGGTTCAGAAGCGCGGCTATGCCGACGTGGTTTCCGGCGAGCGGCAGGTGCTCGTCGACCATGCCGACCACAGCGTGCGGCCCACCTTCCGCATCGTCTCGGGCGAACTGGTGCGTCTCGACGGCCTGGAGGTGGTGACGCCCGGCCGCACGAACCCTGCCTGGCTGCGCCGCCTGGCCCCGTGGACGTCCGGCGATCCCTACGATCCCGACGACGTGGGTGAGCTGGAACGCCGGCTGCTGGACACCGGGGTCTATGACAGCGTCACCGTCGCCCTGGCCGGCAAGGAGAAGGCCACCGCCGAGGGACTGCGGCCGGTCATCGTCAACCTTTCCGACCGCAAGCGCCGCACGATCGAACTGGGCGCCAGCTATTCCACCAGCGAAGGGGCGGGCGCGGACGCCCGCTGGACCCGCTACAATGTGCTGGGCCGCGCCGACACGCTCTCCTACTACGGCCGCGCCTCCACGGTGGACAGCCGCCTGGGCGCGGAACTCACCCTGCCGCACTGGCGCCGCGCCCAGCAGACGCTCAAGGGGCAGGCCGGCCTCTACCGCGTCCGCACCGACGCCTATGACGAAACCGGGGTCGGGGCCCGGGCGGACGTGGAGCGCCGGTTCGGCAAGACCTCCCACGTCACCGTCGGCGCCTCTCTCGATTACAGCCTCACGGACGAGCGGCAGGCCGGCGCCCTGTCCTCCCTGGGTCGTAAGCTGGTCACCGCCTCGGTGTTGGGCGCCATGGCCCTGGATCGTTCCGACGATCCCCTGGACCCCAGGCGTGGCTGGCGGGTGGAGGCGCGGCTGGAGCCGACCCTCATCGTCGGCGCCGACACCCTGCCGTACCTGAAGGCCCAGTCGCAGGGTTCGGTTTATTTTCCCTTCGATGAGAAGGGCCGCACCGTTGTGGCCGGGCGGGTGAAGTTGGGCTCGATCGTCGGCGGTCTGATCCCCGAGGTCCCGGCCTCGCGGCGCTTCTATGCCGGCGGCGGCGGATCGGTGCGCGGCTATGCCTACCAGGCCATCGGCCCGCGCCTGACCGACAACACGCCGCAGGGCGGGCTGTCGCTGTTCGAGGGCTCGGTGGAACTGCGCCAGAAGATCGGCAAGCGGTGGGGCGTGGTGGCCTTCGTGGACGCCGGCTCCGTCGGCTCCGACCAGATTCCCAGCGGCAAGGACCTCAGCCTCGGCGCCGGCGTCGGCGTGCGCTATGACCTCGGCTTCGGGCCGATCCGCGCCGACATCGCCATCCCCCTGGAGAAGCGCCAGGGCGACGCGCCCTTCCAGATCTACCTCAGTATCGGACAGAGCTTTTGACCGGCCCATCCGACATCGAGGAGGTGGTCCACGAGGTGGAAGAAGCTGTCGCGAAGGTTGTGCGGAGCCGCGCCCTGCCCAAGGCCATCGTCGCCATCGCCGCGATCATCGCCGTCGTCTTCGCCGGCCTTCTGCTCACCACCCGCTACGGCGTCCTGCTGCCCCAGGGCCGCATGCTGATCGAGGCCCGTGCAAATGGCTTGAAGCTCGGCCGCTTCGGCAATCTCGGGGTCGAGGGGCTGGCCGGGGATGTCTGGCGTCACTTCACCATCCGCCGCCTGACGATTTCCGACGAAAAGGGCGTTTGGCTTGAAGCCAGGAACCTAGCCATTTCGTGGCACTATGCCGAACTCCTGCGCCGCAAACTGCATGCTGAGGCGATCACCGCTGAGCAGGTCACGGTCCTGCGCCGCCCGACCCTTACGCCCAAGCAGAAGTCCAGCGGCCTGCCGGTCTCCTTTGACATCGACCTGATCAAGACCCGCCTGGAGCTGCAGCCGGCCTTCAGCTATCGCCGCGGCGTCTACGATGTCACCGGCGATCTCGACGTCCAGCGGGGCGGGCGCGGCCAGCAGGGCAGGATATCGGCCGCCAGCGTCCTGCACGCCGGCGACCGCCTCAATTTCCAGTTTGATTTCGGCAAGACCCGGCCGCTGCTGCTGGTGGCTGATGTCCACGAGGCCCAGGGGGGCGCCCTGGCCGGAGCGGCCGGCCTGCCCGCCGACCAGGCCTTCGACCTGAAGGCTCGCGCGGACGGCAAGATGTCGAGCGGCAAGCTCACCGCCGTGGCCACCTCCGGGGCCACCAAGCCGCTTGAGATGCAGGGCGCCTGGACACCGCAGGGCGGTCAGGCCAATGGCCGCCTCGATCTCACGGCGTCATCCCTGACCCGAAAGCTGTCGGGCCGCCTTGGCCCCGAGGCGCTCTTCACCCTCAGCGGAACTGAGGCCGAGCCTTCGCTCTACGACCTGTCGGCGCGCGTGCAGTCGGCCAACCTTACGGTGGTGGCCAAGGGCAAGGGCAATATCGGTGAGCGCCGTACTGGTCCCAAGGGGATGGCCCTGACCTTCGACACCGCCAACCTCTCCAGGATCAGCGGCGGCCCGGAGATGGGACCGGCCCGGGCCGCGGGCATCCTCACCGGAACCCTCGACGACGCCCGTTTCGTCGGGACCGTGGTGGTGGACCGCCTTAAGCTCGGATCCTACGGCCTGGACCGGGTCAGCGGCCCGATCCAGCTCACCCGAAAGGCTGGGGTCATCAGCGTGAAGGGCCAGGCCGGCGGCGCGGGCGGGAAGGGGACCGGCGTCCTGGCCGCCATCCTCGGCGCCAAGCCGACGGCGAGCTTCGACGCCCAGCGCCTGTCCGACGGCCGGCTCTCCCTGCGAAACCTGGAAGCGACGGGGGCGGGCCTGAAGGTCCAGGCCAACGGCGGGCGTGGCCTGATCGGCGGACTCAATTTCAAGGGCAAGGCCGAGGTCTCCAACCTCGCGGCCGCCCGGAACGGCGCCAGCGGCGCGGCCAGCGCCACCTGGAGCGCCGCCCAGGCCGGCCCCGGCAAGCCGTGGACCCTGAGCCTCGACGCCAGGGGCGAAAAGTTCGCCTCAGGCTTCGCCGAACTGGATCGCCTGCTGGGCGCCTCGCCGCGGTTCGCCGCCAAGGGCAATATCCAGGGGGGCAAGGTTTCGCTGGCCAACGCCGAGCTGAACGGCGCGGCGGTGAAAGCCTCCAGCGCCGGAGTGCTGGAAGATGGCGCGCTCAAGTTCAAGCTGGACTGGTCCGCCGACGGCCCGTTCCGCGCCGGCCCGGTTGAGATCACCGGCAAGGCCAAGGGTTCCGGCGCCATCACTGGCACGCTGTCCCAGCCCCGCGCGGATCTGCTGGCCGATTTCGACGCTCTCGACGTGCCGCGCCTCCCGCTGAAGGACGCGCACATGACGCTGACCTTCATGCGCCGCCCCGATGGCTCCAGTGGCGTGGTGACCCTGGCGGCCACCAGCGACTACGGCCCGGCCGTGGGCAAGGCCGCCTTCCGCTTCCCCCAGGGTGGCGTGGATCTCAGCGACCTGGCCATCGACGCCGGGGGCCTGAAGGCGACGGGCGCCATCGCGCTGCGCCGCTCCACGCCCTCCGCCGCCGACCTGAAGATCGCGCTCTCCAAGGGCGCCTTCCTGGCTGCGGGACAGGTGACCGGTGCGGTAAAGATCGTCGACGCCTCAGGCGGCCCCCGCGCCAGCCTCGATCTGCGGGCGCAGAACGCCGTGCTGCCGGGCTCCCAGGTCGCCATCAGAACCGCGCGCGTCACCGCCGACGGCCCGCTCGCCCGGCTGCCCTACGCCGCAGACGTCAAGGGGGCCTCCCGCAACGGCGCCTGGGCCTTCAACGGCAAGGGTGTGATCACCCAGGCCAAGCCGGGTTACGTCATCGCCTTCGACGGCATGGGCCGCTATGGCCGGCGCGACCTGCGCACCCTGGAGACGGCGGTCTTCAAGATCGGCGGTCCCGAACGCAGCGCCCGCCTGCGTCTGGCCGCCTCCGATGGCGGCGAGATCGACCTGGACGGCCGGTTGGCCGGCGAAACCGCCCAGGTCCGGGCCCAACTGCGCCAGTTGGGTTTGGGTCTGTTCAACGAGGACCTCACCGGCAAGATCGACGCTGACCTCAACCTGGCCGGCAAGGGCGCGCGCCTTGACGGGACCCTGGACGCCAAACTCGAAGATGCTCGCGCCAAGGGCTCGGACGTCTCCCAGGGCCTGGACGGCAGCTTGAAGGCCCGGCTGGCCGACAGCAGCATGGTCATCGACGCCGACTTCACCAACACCGGCGGACTCAAGGCCACCGCCAATCTGGTCCTGCCCGCCGAGTCCTCTGCCGCGCCCTTCCGCGTGGCGCTCAACCGCCAGAAACCCATCCGCGGCCGCGTCTTCGCCGATGGCGAGGTCAAGCCGCTGTGGGACCTGCTGGTGGGCGGGGAACGGGAACTGGCGGGGCGTGTGCGCCTGGAGGGCACGATTGGCGGAACCCTGGCCGACCCCAACGCCAACGGGCAGGCCTCGGTGGACGGCGGCCGGTTCTCCGACGGGTTCACGGGACTTGCCCTGCGCGATGTGGTCCTTCGCGCCACCCTGGCCAACGAGGCCATCAGCGTGACCCAGGCCACCGCCGCCGATGGTCATGGCGGCAAGCTCTCCGGTGATGGCCGCATCAGCCTGGCGCGCGACGGCGCCAGCAGCCTTAAGCTCGACTTGACCGGTTTCCGTTTGATCGACAATGACTTGGCCACCGCCTCGGCCACGGGTCGGGTCAGTCTTGACCGCGCCGCCGACGGCAAGGTGAGGTTGGCGGGGGCCTTGACGATCGACCGCGCCGATGTCGCGGCCCGGACCCCGACACCGTCCGGGGTGGTCGCGATGGATGTCATCGAGGTCAACAAGCCGATGGATCTCGGCCTTCGCGAGGCCGAGATCACCAGGCCCGCGCCGGGAATGACCTTGGACGTCTCCCTGAAGGCGCCTCGGCGCATCTTCCTGCGGGGCCGGGGGCTGGATGTCGAGTTGTCCTTGGACGCCCATGTCGGGGGGACCACCAACCACCCCGCGCTGTCGGGCGTGGCTCGTGTCGTGCGCGGCGACTATGACTTCGCCGGCAAGCGATTCGAGTTCGACGAGCGCGGCGTCGTCTATCTGGCCAACTCTCCCAAGGACATTCGGCTCAGCCTCTCGGCCACCCGTGATGACCCCTCCCTCACGGCCGTGGTCAACATTCGCGGCACGGCGGCCAAGCCGGAGATCACGCTCACCTCGACCCCCACCCTGCCCAATGACGAGGTGCTGTCCAACGTGCTGTTCGGCCGCTCGGCCTCGCAGCTCTCGCCTCTGGAGGCCGCCCAGCTGGCCTCGGCCCTGTCGTCGCTGGCGGGCGGCGGCGGCTTCGACGTCATTGGCAACCTTCGCACCTTCGCTGGCCTGGACCGCCTTGCGGTCGGCGGCGGCGGCGAAAGCGGGATGACAATTTCCGGCGGCAAGTATCTGACGGAAGACGTCTATCTGGAATTGACCGGTGGCGGTCGGGAGGGGCCCTCCGCCCAGGTGGAGTGGCGTGTCCGCAAGAACCTGTCCATCATCTCCAAGCTCGCCAGCCAGGGGGACGGCAAGCTCGCCGTGCGCTGGCGCAAGGACTACTGACGATGAAGGCGCTGATTGGTTTGGCGGGGCTGCTGGCGCTGGCGGGCTGCGAGAAGGCGATGAAGCCGCCGCTGCACACCGGCGTCTGCTGGCGGCTGGCGGACGCGATGAACGGCGCCCAGGACTTCAGGCCGATGTCCAACAGCGTCCCCAATCTCCAGGCCTGCGCCGTCCAGCTCGAAGGCCTGCGCCTGAAGCACAAGATCCCGGTCACCGGCGCCTACCAGGGCCAGATCATCTACGTCACCGAGGAGGCGATCGTGGCGGCCGCCAGCAGCAAGGCAAGGCGCTATCAGGTCTTCACCCCGCAGCAGCGGGCGGAGGTGGATCGGGGATTGAAGCGGATGATGGAAGCCCGCTAACTCCCTTCCCCCTCGATGGGGGAAGGGCGGGGATGGGGGTGAACCCAGGGCGGTCGAGGGATGAGCGCGAGTTGGCGCCGAGCCAACATAGCCTCTCGCCAAATTCAACTGCCACACCCCCATCCAACCTTCCTCCATCGAGGGGGAAGGCTAGACGCGCGCCATCGCATAGGCTTGAGTGCCGCGCGTGAACACCTGATCCTCCGGCCGGACCGCCGTGATCGGCATGTCGCCGGTCTTCGCGAGCCGCCTGTACAGCGCGCCGAAGTCCTGCAGGGTCGCGTCCAGCAGGGCCTGCAGCGACGGGATTACGAAATAGACCTGCTGGAAATCGTCGATCCGGTAAGGCGTGCGCATCACCCGGTCCAGATCAAAACCTAGCCGGTTGGGGGAGGGGTCGTCCAGGGCGAAGATCGACTCTGCGTGGGACGAGACGATGCCCGCGCCATAGATCCGCAGGCCATCGGGGGTTTCCAGCAGGCCGAACTCGACGGTGTACCAGTAGAGCCGCGCCAGATTGTGAAGTTGCCCCCGGTCGAGCGCCTTCAAGCCCCCCTCGCCATAGGCGGCCATGTAGTCGGCGAAGATCGGGTCGGTCAGCATCGGCACATGGCCGAAGACGTCGTGGAAGATGTCCGGCTCCTGCAGGTAGTCCAGCTGGTCGGGCTTGCGGATGAACTGGCCGGCGGGAAAGCGCCGGTGGGCCAGGTGGTCGAAGAACACCTCGTCGGGGACCAGGCCCGGCACGGCGACCACGGTCCAACCGGTGAGCCGGTTCAACTCCACATTGATGCGAGCGAAGTCGGGAATACCGCCGCGATGCAGATCCAGCGCGTCCAGTCCGTGCAGGAAGGCGTCGCAGGCCCGCCCCGGCAGCAGCCTGGACTGTCGCTCATAGAGGGTCATCCAGACCTGATGCTCAGCCGGCGTATAGGCCGCCCAATCCTGGTCGATGGTCCAGTCGGACCGCGCGCCCGGGGGCGGGCTGGTGGGAAGGCCGTCGGCGCTCATGGGGGCAGAATGGGGCCAATCGATCGGAAGTTCCGTTCGAACTGCGCCGCTTTTCGCGGGTCGCTCGCGAAATCCTTGCGTGGAAGCGCGCCGCAGCGGTGGAAACTCCCTTCCCCCTCGATGGGGGAAGGGCGGGGATGGGGG
>NZ_JBBKVV010000009.1:0-26886 GCF_037968635.1 Phenylobacterium sp. | reverse complement strand
GGCATGGACGCGACCTTGCATTTTCCGCACCTGATCCTGGCCGACGAGCATCTGGTGATCTGGAAGGCGCCGGGGCAACTGTCACCTAGCTATTTCGACGACCTCGCGGCCACCGGTTGGGCGCGCAGCACCTATCACGACAAACAGGTGGTGCTGGCCGGCGACACCAAGGTCCACCTGCTGGTGGACTATTCCCGCGACCGGGCCGACGGCACGCAGATCAGCCGCCACCAGAACCTGTGGATCGTCACCCTCCAGGATGGTCGCTGGGGTCTGAAGCAGAGGTCCTATTGACATGAGCGAGATCGCCCTGCGGACCGCTGTGCCGGCCGACGCCGCCGCGATCCGCGACCTGACGCGGGCGGCCTACGCCAAGTGGGTTCCGCTGATCGGGCGTGAGCCCAAGCCGATGGAGGTCGACTATGAGGCGGCGGTGCAGGCCCACCGGTTCGACCTGCTCCATGTTGATGGTGTGCTGGTGGCGTTGATCGAGACCGTCGATGAGGGCGATCAGCTATTGATCGACAACGTGGCGGTGTCTCCCGATCATCAGGGGCAGGGCCTGGGCCGTCGGCTGCTCGCCCATGCTGAGAGCCTGGCGACGGACCTTGGTTATGGACGCATCCGGCTCGACACCAACAAGCGGTTCGAGGACAACGTCGCGCTATACCTTCGGCTGGGCTACCGGATCGATCGCGAGGCGCCGATCGTCGACGGGTTCGTGGTCCATATGAGCAAAAGGGTGACCGGTTAGCTGGCCCCTAGGCGCAAGAGAACCTCGCGGGGGATCTGATGGTGGGCGATGACGGGGCGCTGGTCGCGGAGGCCTAGCGACTCCCGCTGGACGAAGAACATCCAGGTGGCGCGGGCGGCGGCCTTCAGCAGGACGTCGCGAGGCTGGGTCTGGTCCTCGCCGGCGTCGTGGGCGCGCAGGGCGGCGAGGGCGGTTTCCATCTTACCGCCAATACGGCCCAGGGCGGCGGCGGCCTCGCCGGCCATCTCGTGCTGCAGGACGTCGAAGCCGCTGTCGCGCGCGGATGGCGCATTGCGCTTGCTGAACATGGGCGCTCCCATTGATCGGTCGTCAGAGGTTAGCCAATTCCCAGCGGGTTGCGCTAGTTCCTCAGGTCATCCGCAGGACGACGCTCTCCGGGATGGGTTCGGTCGGCCGCACGCCGCTGAGCGCCGGGATGATGTCCTCGACGCGATCGACGGAGATCCAGCTATCCATGAACTCCGGCGGCGTGAGCCTGGCGTCCACGGTGTGCTGCAGGAGCTTGTAGAGCGGCTCCCAGAAGCCGCTGGGGCTGTAGAAGACCACCGGCTTGGCGTGCAGGTCGAGCCGGCGCCACGACAACAGCTCGATGATCTCCTCCAGGGTGCCGATGCCGCCGGGCAGGACGATGAAGCTGTCGGAGCGGTCGAACATGATCTGCTTCCGCTCGTGCATGGAGGCGACGACGATGGTCTCCACCACGTCCAGCCGGCGCTCGCGAACCTTCAGGAAGTGGGGGATGACGCCCAGGACCTCGCCGCCGGCCTCGTGGGCCGCCACAGCGCAGGCGCCCATCAGCCCGACGCCGCCGCCGCCATAGATCAGCTTCAGCTTCGCCGCCGCCAGGTCACGGCCAAGCTGGGCCGCGTCGGCCAGCAGCTGGGGATCGGCGGCGTCGGATGAGCCGCAGAACACGCAGGCGCTCGAAAGGGGGGCGAGGTCTTGCCCCATGGGCGGTAAGCTCCGGAAAAGGACTCAAGCACGCTGCTGACAGTTTTCGGCGCGCGGATTGGATTAGCTAGGGTCTGGGTTAAGGAGTTTCAAGCAAGCCGTGATCCGCGTCCTGATTCCTATCGTCGCAGCGATGTTGCTGACCGCCTGCGGGGCGGAGGCGCCGCGCGTCCCGATCGCCCCCAAGAAGGAGCCCGCCGCCGAGACGGGCTACATCACCCCGCCGATGGTGACCCGCGTCGAAACCACGGCGACGGCCGTGATCCTGACCGGGTCGGCGCGCGCCGACGCCTCCATCCGATTGGCCAGCCCCGAGGGTGAAAGCCTCGCGGCGGCCGCCGACAGCAAGGGGGTCTGGCGGCTGACGGTCGCCCCCGCCCCCAAACCAAGGTTGTTTGGCCTGTCGACCACGCAGGGGGTCCGCACGATCCAGGCCCAGGGCTACCTGCTGCTGACGCCGCAGGGGCTGGCCTATCAGCTTCGCGCCGGCGCCGGGGCCATCCGCATCGGCCCGGTGGCGGCGCCGGCCATCACCGCCCTGGACTTCGACCGCGAGGGGGCGGCCATGGTGTCGGGCGTGGCCCCGGCCGGGACGGCCATCATGGTGCGCGCCGATGGACACCAGAGCGCCGATGGCCGGGCCGACGCGACCGGCCGCTTTTCCATCTCGCTTACCCAGCCGCTGACGCCGGGCGTCCACACCATCAAGATTTTCAACGACGGCGCCGAGAGCGCGGCCACCATCGACACGTCGCCCGCAGCCTCGCTGACCGAGGGACCGTTCCGAAGCACCGGCACGTCCGCAGGTCTGCGGGTGGACTGGATGACGCCTGGCGGCGGCGTTCAGTCGACCGTGATTATTGATTAGAACCAATTTGTTAGCCGGAGTTTCTTCAAGGTGACATTCATGCACGCCGGCGGTGACCGGCGGTTCGCGACCCCTGGGGCCGTGTCGCCTCCCACGGTGACATTCAGCTTCTGGGCCTCGATGGCCGACCTCTGGCGGCTGGTGATGCGCTCGGGGGCCAAGGGGCTGCGCTGGCGGTTGCCGGTGTCGCTGGTCATGGTGTTCATCGGCAAGCTGGCGGGCGTGACCGCGCCCGTCATGCTGGGGGACGCCATCAACACCCTGTCGCCGGCGGCTGGCTCGGTGGTGGCGGTGGGGGCCGACTTCGTGGCCCTGGCCCTGGCCTTCGCGGGGCTGCGGCTGATCTCGTCCTGCGCCCCCTATGTGCGGGACGCGATCTTCACCACGGTGTCGCAGTCCACCATGGCCAAGGCGGCGGTGGAGACCTTCGCCCACGCCCTGGCTCTGTCGCTGGACTTCCACCAGTCCAAGCAGACCGGAATGCTGGCCCGGATCATCGACCGCGGCGCGCGTTCCACCGACTTCCTGATCCGCAGCGTGGTGTTCAACCTGGGCCCCACGGCCGTCGAGCTGGTGATGGCCCTGGTGGTCATGGTCCTGCGGCTGGACTGGCGGTTCGCGGCGACGACCTTCGTGACCATCGTCATCTACACCGTGGTGACCTTCAAGATCACCGACTGGCGGCTCAGCCACAGGCGCGAGCTGAACGAGGCCGACAGCCGCTCGGCGGGCCTCTCGGTGGACGCGATGATGAACTACGAGACGGTCAAGACCTTCGGGTCGGAGACCCGCACGGTGACCCAGTATGAAGGCGCCATGGGCGCCTATGTGACGGCCTCGGTGAAGGCCAACACCTCGCTGTCGCTGCTGAACGGCGTGCAGTCGGTGATCCTGACCGCCGGCCTGGCCCTGATGACGGTGCTGGCGGGGGTGGAGGTCATGCAGGGCCGGATGCGGATCGGTGACGTCACCACCGCCATCCTGCTGCTGACCGGCATCTATCAGCCGCTGAACATGCTGGGCTTCAACTACCGCGAGATCCGCCAGGCTTTCATCGACATGGAGCAGATGGTCGGCCTGGCCGCGCTGAAGCCCGACATCGTCGATGCGCCGGAGGCCGGCGACCTGCCGCCGTCGGCGGTGCATGGGGCCGACGTCGCCTTCGAGGGCGTGACCTTCCAGCACGACGCCCGGTCCACGGGCCTGCGGGAGGTGAGCTTCCATGCGCCTCCGGGGACGACCACGGCGATCGTCGGGCCCTCGGGCGCCGGCAAGACCACGGCGGTGCGCCTGGCCCTGCGGCTGATCGATCCGCAGGCGGGCCGGGTGACCCTCGACGGCGTCGACCTGCGCCAGGTGCGCCAGTCGTCCCTGCGCCGGGCTGTGGCCCTGGTGCCGCAGGACGTCGCCCTGTTCAACGACACGGTCTACGCCAATATCGGCTTCGCCCGCCCCGACGCCACGCCCGAAGAGGTGCGCAAGGCCGCCGAGGACGCCGAGTTGGGCGCCTTCATCGACGGCCTGCCCAACGGCATGTCCACCATGGTGGGGGAGCGAGGCCTGAAGCTGTCGGGGGGCGAGCGCCAGCGGGTGGGGATCGCGCGCGCGCTGTTGGCCAACCCCCGGGTGCTGATCCTCGACGAGGCCACCAGCGCCCTGGACGGCCGCACCGAGGAGGCGATCCAGGCGACGCTGCGCAAGGTGCGGGCCGGGCGCACGACCCTGGTGGTGGCCCACCGGCTTTCCACCATCGTCGACGCCGACCAGATCGTGGTGCTGCGGCGGGGGAAGATCGTGGAGCGCGGGACCCACTCCGAATTGCTTGAGAAGGCCGGGGAGTATGCGGCGCTCTGGCGGCGGCAGACGCGGGAGCACTAGGTGCGCAAGCCCGCCAACGCACCCAAGCCCAAGGCCTCCGCCATGCAGTCGGAGGGGCGGTGCGTGTGCGGGGCCGTGCGCCTGGAGATCGATGTTCCGGCGGTCTGGGCCTGGCATGACCATTCGCCGGCCAGCCGCCACGCCCAGGGGGCCGCCTACGCCACCTATGTGGGCAGCTGGCGCAGCCGGTTCCGCATCCTGGCCGGCGAGGAACACATCAGCCGCTACGAGGACGCCGAGCTGAAGACGGCGCGCAGCTTCTGCGCCCGCTGCGGCACGCCGCTGTTCTATGAGCGGGCGCGCTCGCCGAAGATGGTCAACATCCCCCGCGCCCTGTTCGCCGAACGCACCGGCCGCGAACCTCGCTACCACGGGGGCGTGGCGCAGATGGCCGACTGGACCTGGCGCGGCGAGGCCATGGCCCCGCTGAAGGGCTATCCGGGGGTGATGTTCGTGCGGCCTCGCAAGGCGGCCAAGCGCAAGCCGCCGGAAGACAGCCTGTTTGAACCTTAGAGGAGCGTCTGATGACTCAACCCGACCTGCCCTGGGAGGGCGGATGCCGCTGCGGACAGGTGCGTTTCAAGGTGAGCGCCGCGCCGATCCTGACCATGGCCTGCCACTGTGTCGGCTGTCAGAAGATGACGGCCAGCGCGTTCTCGCTCAGCGCGGCGATCCCCAGCGCCGGCTTCGAGGTGACGGCGGGCGAACCCGTGATCGGCGGCCTGCACGGCGCTGACGTGCATCACTATTTCTGCCCGCACTGCATGAGCTGGCTGTTCACCCGGGCCGAGGGCATGGACTGGTTCGTCAATGTGCGGACGCCGATGCTGGACGACGTGGACCTGCCGCCGTTCCTGGAGACCTGCACCGCTGAGAAGCTGTCGTGGGTGACCACGCCGGCGGAGCACAGCTTCCCGGGCTTCCCGCCGATGGAGACCTATCAGGAGCTGACCAAGGCGTATCTGGAGCGGGGGTAGCTTTCCTCCCCCGTGAAGCGAAGCAAAAACGGGGGAGGAAAACGCGAGGGTTACTCCGCGGCCTTCGGCACGTCGCCGTCGTCACCGAACACAATCCGGCGGTCGCGGGGCGGCTTCTTGCCGAAGCGCGGGCCCAGGGTGTGGTCCCAGGCCCAGCCGAAGCGGCGCGCCATGACCTTGGGCGCGGCCAGCAGGACCGGCGTCAGGATCAGGGTCAGCAGGGTGGCGAAGGTCAGGCCCCAGACGACGGCGCCCGAGAGCTGCACCCACCATTCCGACCCCGGCGCCTTGTACTCGATATGGCCGCTGTGGAAGTTCGGGTGGATCTGGAACATCAGGGGCAGCAGGCCGACAACGGTCACCAGGGTGGTGAGCATCACCGGGCGGAACCGCTGGGTGGCGGCGCGCACGGCGGCGTCGTCGGCCTCGTAACCGGAGCGCCGCAACTGGTAATAGGTGTCCACCAGCACGATGTTGTGGCCCACCACGACGCCTGCCAGGGCCACGACGCCAGTGCCCAGCATGATCACCGAGATGTAGTCGAAGGTGTGCAGCAGGTTGATCTGCACCCCCAGCAGCACGCCGACCGTGGACAGCGCCACTGCCGACAGGGTCACCAGCACGCCATAGAAGCTGTTGAACTGCCACAGCAGGATGATGCCCATCATGAACAGCGAGGCCGACATGGCGGTCATGAAGAAGACCGCGGCCTTCTGACCTTCCTCGTCGGCGCCGGTGAACTTCCAGCGGACCGAGCTATCGATCGGCGCCTTTTCGAGCCAGGTCTTGAGTTGCTCGATCTTTTGGTTGGCGGCGACCCCCTCGGGCGTGTTGGCCTGGATCAGCACCAGGCGCTGGGCGTCGCGACGCTGGATGTTGGTCACCTGCTGGGCGGGCACGCGCTTGACGAAGTAGCTGGCCGGGATGGCCCCCTGGGCGGTGGGGATCTTCATGTTCTCGAAGGCCGCCACGTTGCGCCCCTCGGGCGTGAAGCGCACCCGGATGTCCAACTCGTCCTCGGCGTCGTCGGGGCGGAATCGGCCCACCAGCACCCCGCCGGTGGTGTACTGAATCGCCTGGCCGACGCTCAGCACATCGACGCCGTAGCGTCCGGCGGCTTCACGGTCGACGGTGAGGTTCCACTCGATCCCCGGCGAGGTCCGGTTGTCCTCCAGCTCGATCAGTTGGCGATCGGTGGCGAGCTTGGCCTTGATCATGTCGGCGGTCTTGTTCAGCTCGACGGGGTTGTTGCCGCGCAGCTCGACCTGGATGTCCTTGCCGGTGGGCGGGCCGCCCTGGGGCTCGCGCACCTCGATCTGCATGCCGGGGATATCCTTGACCCGGCTGCGGATCTCGTTGGCGATGTCCTTGCCGCGCAGACCCAGCGCCTTGCGGTCCTCGTACTCGGAGAAGTCCAGGGAGATGCGGCCGATGGTGTCGTTGGGCGGGCCGTTCGGACCCCCGCCGCCTGTGGCGCCGGAGCGCACATAGACCGAGCTGACGCCCTTGATGCCGGTCACCCGGCGCTCCACCTGGGCCACCAGGACGTCCTGGGCCTCGGGCGACATGTTGCCCCGCGCCTTGACGAAGACGTTCACGAACTCCGGGTCCTGGTCGAGGAAGAACTCGGTGCGGTGCGGCGTGTTGGCGAACCACATGAAGATGCCGACGATGATCGCCAGCGTCGCCGCCAACACCCGGAAGGGGTGCTGGCCCAGATAGCTGATGTTGCGGGCGTACCAGCCCATGAAGCCGGTCATCTCGCGCGGGTCGCCCCGCTCGGACTTCTCGATCTCGGCCAGGTGCTCGGCGTCCACAGCGGCCTTGCGGGCGACGATGGAGCCCAGGGCGGGCGTGAAGATCAGGGCCACGAAGATCGAGGCGCCCAGCACGAAGAACAGGGTCAGCGGCAGGAAGCTCATGAACTTGCCGGGGATCGAGTTCCAGAACATGAACGGCAGGAAGGCGCACAGGGTGGTGAGCGTGCCGTTCAGCACCGGCCAGAACATGCGCTTGCCGGCGGCGGCGAAGGCCTCGCCCTTGGCCATGCCCTCGGCCATCTTCCGGTCGGCGTATTCCACCACCACGATGCCGCCGTCCACCAGGATGCCGACCGCCAGCACCAGGCCGAACATCACCATCTGATTGAGCGTGACGTTCATGGCGTTGAGCATCAGGAAGGCCAGCATGAAACAGGCTGGGATCGCCAGGCCCACCATCAGGCCCTGACGGATTCCGAGGCTGGCGACGATGATCATCATCACCAGCAGGGTGGCCGACATCAGGCCGCTTTCCAGCACGATGAGGGTGCGGCCGATGAAGTCGCTTTCGTCGAAGATGTAGGAGACCTTGACCGTCTCGGGCCAGCGCTTCTGCTCCTCGGCCACCACGGCCCGGACCTTCTTCACCGTCTCCAGGACGTTGGCGCCGGACCGCTTGGACACGTCGAGGGAATAGGCCGCCTGGCCGTTGAAGCGGCTGATGAAGGCGGCTTCCTTGAAGGTGCGGCGGACGTCGCCGATGTCGCCGATGGTGATCAGCCGGTCGCCGTTCTTCTTGATCGGCAGGGAAAGGATGTCGGCGGGCTCTTCCACCACGCCCGGCACCTTGACCGCGAACTTGCCTGCGCCCGAGCGCAGGTCGCCGGCCGGGACCAGCTGGTTGTTGCGGGCGATGACCTGGGAGATTTCGCCGGTGGTGACGTTGTAGGCCTCCATCCGGACGGGATCGATAGTGACCTCCAGGAACTCCTCACGGCCGCCGCTGAGGCTGGCCTCGAGCACGCCGGGCGAGGCTTCCAGGCGGTCCTGCAGGTCGCGGGCGATGCGCACCAGTTCGCGCTCGGGCGCGGCGCCTGACAGCACGATGCCGATGACGGGGTCGCCGGAGAAGTTGGCTTCCTCGATGATCGGTTCTTCGGCGTCCGGCGGGAACCTGCCGCGCGCCAGGTCGACCTTGGCCCGGACGTCCTCCATGACCTTGTCTTTGTTGAAGTCGGCCTCGAACTCGAGGTTGACGATCGCCATGCCCTGGCGGGCGACGGCGTTCATCTGCTTGATGCCTTCAAGACTTTGGAGCTCGGTCTCCATGGGCTTGACCAGGAGCCGCTCGGCGTCTTCGGGGCTGACACCCGGGTAGGGCACCACGACCGACACGAACGGGATGGTGATGTCGGGATTGGATTCCCGAGGCATGGCGATATAGGCCAGGAATCCGAAAATGCTGGCGATCAAGGTGACGCCCAGCACGACCTTGCGCCGTTTAATCGCGCCGTCGATCAAGGGTCCGATCATCGTCTTTTGTCTCCAGGGGCGCCGGCGCTTAGCGCGCCGCGGCGACCCGAACCTTCTGACCTTCGGCCACATAGGACTGGCCGACGGTGATGATGCGAACCGGACCCGCCAGGCCCGCCACCCAGACGCCGTCGGCGTTTTCCTCGATCACCGTGACCGGGGCGAAGGCCACCTGGTTGGTGGGCAGGACATAGCGCACGCCCTGGCGGCCCGCGGCGTCCAGCACGAGGGACGACACCGGCACCTGGTGGGCCGGGCCGGAGCCCGCGGAGATCTTGACGGTGGCCGAGAGGCCCGAGCGGACGCTCATGCTCGGGTTCGCGACGGCGACCTCCACATGATAGGTGCGGGTCTGCGGGTCGGCGTCGCGCGAAACATAGCGGACCCGGCCGCTCAGAGTCTGGCCCGACAGCAGAACGGCGGACGCGGGGGCGCCGACGCGCAACTTGCCGGCCTCGCTCTCGGGCAGGTCGCCGACGATCAGAAGCGGGTTCAGTTCGATCATGGTGCCGCAGGACTGGCCCGGCGACAGGTAGGTCCCCACCTCAGCCTCGCGCTTGTCGAAGACGCCGGAGAAGGGCGCGCGGATGTTCATTTGCTGGACGCCGATCTCGGCCTGGCGGACCAGGGCCTGGGCGTTGTCGAGGTTGGCCTGGTCCTGCAGAACCTGGGTCTGCGATCGGAAGCCCTTCTTGGCCAGTTCCAACGAGGCCTGCTGGCTGAGCTGACGTGAGCGCAGGTTGGCCTTGGCCTGGTCCAGGCTGGCCTGACGCGCGTCGACGTTCAGGCGGCAGAGGATCGCGCCCTTGGCGACAAAGCTGCCTTCGGTGGCGGGGGTGGAGGCGACGGTCCCGGCGGACTCAGACTTCACCACCACGGTGCGGGCGGATTCCGTGCGGCCGCGAATGACCACCTCGTAGCCATGCTGGCTCTCGGGCGCGAGGACAACCTGAACGGAGGGCAGGGCCTGAGCGGCCGCAGGCTTGGCCTCGGCGACCTGTTTCCTCTCGCCACCACCGAAGATCGTGCCGATGATGAAATAGAGCGCGACGACGAGCCCAATGCCGACCGCAACCAGGTAAGATGATTTTACGCGCATACAGCCATTTCCCCGAGCGCAGCAGTCGTTTGGCGACCGCGCATGAATCGGTCGCTCACCCCAGTCCTATGCAGATAGGTTGCAGCGGCTTTTGATGCCACCGTTCTGCCAGCGCAAATGAAATCGCGGACAGGATGTTGCATGGCCGCATATTGTGCCCGTGAGGACGCAGGATCGCGGCACAACCGTGCCCGCCGCTGCTGCTGAGCTCTGCTATCTACCTTCGATTGAATTAGAGAGCCATTCTATGAAGTACCTCCATACCATGGTCCGCGTGGCCGACCTCGACGCCTCCTTGGCCTTCTATTGCGACAAGCTCGGTCTGAAGGAGATCAGTCGTGTGGAAAACAAGGGTGGCCGGTTCACCCTGGTCTTCCTGTGCGCGCCCGGTGACGAGGACCTGGCCAGGAGCGATCGGGCGCCCACCGTCGAACTGACCTACAATTGGGATTCCGAGGCCTATCAGGGCGGCCGCAATTTCGGTCACCTGGCCTATGCGGTGGATGACATCTACGAAACCTGCGCCCGGTTGCAGGCGGGCGGTGTGACCATCAACCGGCCGCCGCGCGACGGCCACATGGCCTTCGTTCGTTCCCCGGACGGCATTTCCGTCGAACTGCTGCAGGCGGGCCCTTCCAAGGCGCCGGCCGAGCCCTGGGTCTCGATGCCCAACGTCGGCGCCTGGTGACCACGGAATAAAGCTCGGGAAAGGCCTTGGTCTCCGCGCGTGGCGGCCTATGTCTGTCGCCACGCCGAGGAGCTCCCATGACCGCCCAGACCTTCCTGAAGCTCAATGACGGGCGCCCCATGCCCCAGGTCGGCCTGGGGGTCTGGCAGAGCCCGGCCGACACCACCGCCGCCACCGTGGCCACGGCGCTGGACGCCGGCTATCTCGCCATCGACACCGCGTCGGCCTATCGCAACGAGCCGGGGGTGGGGGAGGGTGTGAAGCACTCAGGCGTCGCCCGCGACACGCTGTTCATCACCACCAAGCTGTGGAACGAGAACCAGGGCTTTGACGCGGCCCTGGCGGCCTTCGACAAGAGCCTGCAGCGGCTGGGCATGGACTATGTCGACCTTTACCTGATCCACTGGCCGGCCCCGACCCAGGATCTCTATCTCGAGAGCTGGAAAGCTCTGGTGCGCCTCCAGGCGGAGGGCCGGGCCAAGTCCATCGGCGTCTCCAACTTCGCCGTTCCCCACCTGGAGCGGATCATCGGGGAGACCGGCGTGACGCCGGCCGCCAACCAGATCGAACTGCATCCCCGCTGGCAGCAGGCGGAGCTGCGGGCCTTCCATGCGCAGAAGGGGATCGTCACCACCTCCTGGAGTCCGCTGGGTCAGGGCAAGCTTCTGGAGGACCCGGTGATCGCCGGCATCGCCGCGAAACACGGCAAGACCCCGGCCCAGGTGATCATCCGCTGGCACCTCGACCTTGGCCTGACCGTGATCCCCAAGTCGGTGACGCCTGCGCGGATCGTGTCGAATCTCGACGTCTTCGGCTTCAGTCTCGACGCCTCCGATCTGGCGGCCATCGAGGGTTTGAACGCCGCTGACGGTCGCATTGGCCCTGACCCCGCCAAGTTCGGCTAGGCCTGGGCTTCAAGCTGATGGCGCCATACTCGGGTGAGCGCCTGATCCATGGATTTTGGTCTCCGGGAGCTTGAGCGGCCGAGTCGGCGTATCAGGCCTTGATCCGGCGCTCAGCGTTGCAGGCTGGATGCGGATGGGCCGCAAACGGAGTTTGGCTTGAAGCGTCCCGGATCGCGCAAGACCGTCACGGCCGCCAACCTGGCTGACCTGGGCGCCGAGCGGCTGGCCGAGATCCTGGTGGAGGTGGCCGAGGCCCAGCCCACCATCAAACGCCGCCTGCGCATGGAACTTGCGGGCGAGGTCGGCCCCGAGGACCTGGCCACCGAGATCGGCAAGCGACTGGCCGCCATCGAGACCCGCCGCTCGCGCGTCCACTGGCGCAAGTACAAGGAGTTCGTCCGCGACCTGTCGCTGCAGCGGGCGATGATCACCGGCAAGATGGCCGCCCAGAAGCCGGCCCTGGCGTTGGAGTTTCTCTGGCGCTTCCTGGACATGGCCGAGGGCGTGCTGCGTCTGACCAAGGATGAGAAGGGCGAGGTGGAGGCGGTGTTCCTGGGCGCCGTCGAGGACCTGGGGCCGATCGCCGTCGCCGCCAAGGGGTCGACGACGGCCTTGGCCGACCGGGCTTTCCAGGCGCTGGAGACCGACGAGGACGAGATCTTCGTGCGGCTGGTGGAGATTCTGCTGCCGGCGCTCGACGCCGAAGGGATCGCCCGGCTGCGCCATCTGCTGGAGACCGCCATCGCCAGGCGGGGCCGGCCCAAGCCCGCGCTTCGCGCCGCCGTCCAAGCGCTGGCGGACGCCCAGGGCGACGTCGACGGCTTCATCGCCACCATCACCGCCAGCGAAGCGCTGCAGCCCTGGACCGGGGCCCAGATCGCCAGCCGCCTGACCGCCGCCGGCCGCGCGCCCGAGGCCCTGGCGGCCCTGAAGCGCTCGGCGCCGCCAGCCTTCGCCGATGTGGCTCGGTCGCAGGCCCGCGTTGTGGCCTCGGCGCCCAGCCTGAAGGCCTGGGAAGACGCCTATCTCGACGCCCTGGAGGCCGACGGCCAGGCCGAGGCCGCCCAGGCCGTGCGCTGGACCGCCTTCGAGCAGCGGCTCTCGGCCGAGCGGCTACGGGCCTATCTCAAGCGGCTGCCCGACTTTGACGACGTGGTGGCCGAGGACAGGGCGATGGCGTTTGTGGCCACGTTCAAGAGTTTCCCCGCGGCCCTGCGCTTCCTCCTGGCCTGGCCGGCGTTGAGCCAGGCCGCCGCCCTGGTCCTGGCCCGCAGCGAGGAGATCGACGGCGACGACTATGACGGGCTGGAGGCCGCGGCCCTGGCCCTGGAGGGACGCTATCCCCTGGCCGCGACCCTGCTTTATCGGGCGATGGTCGGCCGAACCCTGAGGTTCAATCGCCGCGACCGCTTCGCTGACGCCGAGCGCTGGATCGAAGAGCTGGCGGCCCTGGCCCCTCAGATCGCGGAGTTCGGCGAGTTTGAATCCCATTCCGACTTCGTGGGCCGCTTGGGACACCATCCACAGGCCTGAGGTCGCACGCCCGGCAAACGTTCGGATCGGGCCTTGCCGCGGACGGGTTCGTGGCGCAGAGACGCGCGCATGGCGATGCAGAAACGACGGATTGATCGCGCTCAGCGGTTTCGGGCGCGGCGAGTCTGGTGGGAGCGCCACGGCGCCTTCGCGCGCGGACTGCTCACCGGCGCCCTCCTGACCTTGCTGGCCGTTTGGCTCACGAAGATCGCGATGGCGACGTTTTAGGAGCCTTTGCGCCGCGCCAGTCGTCGGCGCTTCCGCTGTTCGGCCAATGGGCCGAGGATTTCCAGCACCTTGGGATAGGGGCCGGGGCTCTTGGACATCCCGTTCGGCACGTGATGGACCTCCAGGAACCCTATGTTTTCGGGAGCCGGCCGATAGATCGGCAGCCTGCCGGCCATCGGAATCTGGGTGCTCTCCATCGGGTCAACGCCTTGGGAGACCAAGGAGGGCGGCGGCGCCTGGAAGTCCGGCATGGTCATCCACGACCGCAGCTGCGCGTCGGTGATCACATAGCATCCCGACATGGGGTTGGTGCTCTTGGCGAAGCGGACCGTTCCGTCGAAGTTCGGGAGGGTCAGGCTGTCGGGCCCCGGGCGGTCAGGCGTTCGGTGCCGGGGGAAGACGGGCGCGTCCAGATAGGCGCGCCAGGCTCCGTCCCTGACCCCCATGATCTCGAACCGATTGGGCAGCAAAATCTTGTCGTCGCCGAAGGCCGCGTGGAAGGCGGCGAACTTCTGGAAGAAGGCCGGATCGAGGATCGCGGTGTCATCCTCGATGAAGCAATAGAGGTCGTATTCGCCGGCCCGTTCGGCGAACACTCTTCGGCAGTGGTAGCCGAGCTCCCTCGGCGGGCCATCCCACAGCACATGCTCGACGAAGTTTTCGTAGGAGACCTCGGCCAGGAGGTTCTCGCCCGCCTGGGAGACGACGACGACATCGCCGCTCGCGGCCTTGGGCAACAGGCGGACCTCCTCGGAGGCCACCTGGCCGGGTGATCCCATCTGGAACTGGGTCTCTTCCAGGATCGCCACCACCTGGCGCAGGCAGTAGCTGAACCTTGCGGCGCGTTCGGCGGGCGAATCGATGTTGGAGCCGTTGTTGAACTCCGTCTTCGCCGAGTTCCGGCGGAAGAAGTGCGGAATGCAAACCAGAACTCGAATCACGCCCACGTCTCTCCGGCTGCGGCCCAAGCGACAGTTTAGGCGCCGCGGCTGTGGTTAGCGAGGCGGGTTGTACTCCAACCCCAGCATCGCCAGCCGCGCGGATTTCGCCCCGTAACGCTTGTCTATGGCCGCCAGGCTTCCAGCAATCTCGGCGGCCGGCGCCGGGGAGATCGGCAGGACATAGCGGCCGGTCTTCGGCTCGGTGTCGGGCAGGATGTCCAGACCGCGGCGGGAGCGCACGGCGGCCAGACCAGGCCGCGTCGTCACCACCTTGGTGCGATAGGTGCGTGACCAGGTGTCGGTGCGCAGGGCCAGGGCCACCTCATCGGTTCCATTTGTGATGGGCGCCTCGACGGTCTCGTGCGCCCAGAAGGCGGCCAGGGACGCGATGCCGTGACGGTAGTCGGCGGCGGTGACCCGGAAGTCGGCGGTGCGATGCGCTGCGCCCCATTCCCGGACGCCGATGCGAGCGGCCGTCGCCTGGGCGGCGGGGCGGCCGGCGATCGCCTCCACCAGGGCCAGGGAGGCCGGGATGGAGGCCGCGACCCCCGTGGTGGAGATGACCCGGCCGTCCTGCACATAGCGGCGGTCGCGGACCCAGGTGGTGTCGGGATAGGCCTTGGCCAGGCTTTTCAGCGCCGACCAGTGGGTGGTGGCTCTGCGGTCGTGCAACAGGCCGGCGTTGGCCAGCACTCGGGCGCCCTCGCAGATGGAGACGATGGTGGCGCCCTTCGCGGCCTGGGCGCGCAGCCAGGCGGCAAGGGCGGGGCTCTTGGGCTTCATCTGGGCCGGCACGATGACGATATCGGCGCCCGCCGGTTCGGCCCTGTCGAATTGTGCGGTGGTCAAGTCGGCCAGGACCCTCAGGCTTGGCATCAACTGGATGGCGCCAGCGCCTGTGCCGACGCTGCGGACGTCCGCCACGCCGGACTCCTTGAGCACGCCGTAGGGGATTGCGAAGTCGGTGGTCTCGGCCCCGGCGTTGTCGGCGAGGACCACCACCAGGGGCCTGACCCGACCCGCCTTGGGGGCGGGAAGGGTCAGGCCGTCCGGCGCGATGAGCGCGACGCTCGGCCCCGCCGCCGCGAAGGGTGCGGCCGGGTGCAGGAAGGCCAGGGTCGCGGCGGTGGCCGCCGCGGCGAGGACGAGCGTGCGCATCGGGCTTTAACGGCTTTCGGTGGAGGCCGGCGCGGAGGCCTGGCTGGGGGCGTTGCAAGCGCAGCTTTCGCCACAGGCGCAGGAGGGACCGCAGGCGCAGGGCTGGCAGGTGCAGTTGTCGTTGGAGCAGGGGTTGGTCATGGGGGGTGTCCTTCATCGGGTGGTTGATGCGGAGACCCTAGGCGTCGAAAGTGCTGGCGAAAATGTCATTAGTATCGCAAATTACGCCATGACCTCGATCCATCCGCTTCCCCGAACCATTGCTCTCATTGGCTACGACGGCGCCCAGTCCCTCGACCTCGTCGGACCTCTCGAGGTGTTCTCCATGGCCAATCGATATGCGGATTTCCCCGCCTACGATGTGCGGTTGACCTCGCTGGAGGGCGGGGAAATCACCTGCAACTCCGGCCTGAGACTGGCCGGCGTCACCCGGGTCTCTGATCTGCCGGCGGACCTGGATACGGTCCTGGTGGCGGGCGGCGACGAGGCCGGCCTGCTCTCCATGCGAGGGAGCGGCCTGGTGGAGTGGTTGCAGTCGCGCCGCGCTGCGGTCCGCCGGATCGGCAGCGTCTGTTCCGGCGCCTTCGTCCTGGCTGAGGCCGGGTTGCTGGACGGCCGCCGGGCCACCACCCACTGGCAGGCCTGCGACGAGATGCGGGTGTTCCGGCCGCAGGTGCGGCTGGAGCCCGACGCCATCTTCGTGGCCGATCCCCCGTTCTACACCTCGGCCGGGGTCACCGCGGGCATCGACCTGTGTCTGGCCTTCGTCGAGGCCGATCTCGGCGCGGACGTCGCCTTGGCCGTGGCGCGCAATCTTGTGCTGTTCATGCGCCGGCCCGGCGGTCAGACTCAGTTCAGCGCGGGGTTGGGGGTCCAGGCCGCCGCCACGCCGCGCTTGCGGACTCTGATCGCCGAGATCACCGCCGAGCCGACGGGCGATCTCAGCCTGCCCGAACTGGCGCGGCGTTGTGGCATGACGGAGCGAACCTTCTCGCGGGTCTTTCAGAGGGAGACCGGGACCACGCCGGCCGCCTTCGTCGAGCTCGCCCGGGTCGATCGGGCAAAAGCCCTGCTTGAGACCTCGGACTGGCCCCTGGCGCGGGTCGGAGAACGCTCAGGATTCGGCAGCCTGGACGGTCTGCACCGCGCCTTCCAGAAGCGTGTGGGGATCACGCCGGGCGAGTATCGCCAGCGGTTCGGACGAGCGGCGGCCTAACGCTTCGGGCGCAGGGTGGCCGCGGCCATCAGGGTCAGCAGCAGGGCGGCGCCGGCGGCCAGCCAGGCGGCGATGGGCTTGTCGACCTGTTGGGCGACATAGACCCCCATCAGGCCCCAGACTATGGGCGCCAGGTACAGACGCGACCGCAGCCTCCATCCGATAAAGCCCCCAACCAGCAGGACCGCCGCGATCCCGATCACCGCCCACGACAGGTCCGGGCCGATGAGCCCCTGGGCGGTCAGGACCGTCAGGATGTTGACGGCCGAGGCGATTGTCAGCCAGCCGGCCAGCAGGGACAGGGGCCAGACGATCAGCAGCTTGTCGCGGAAGGCCGGGGAAGGGGCGTCTGCCCGGGCGCGGCTGAGGCCCGCCACCATGCCCGCCGCCGAAATGACGATGATCGCGACGCTCAGCCAATGCTGATTGAAGGCCGAGGCGAGAATCCAGGCGCCGCAGCCGGTGATGGCCACCACGGAGGGCCAGGCGACGGCGCGCAAGGTGGGCGTCTCGCGGGCCGCGGTGAGTTGATAGAGCGCGTAGGCGGCCAGGCCGAGATAGATCAGTCCCCAGATCGAGAAGGCGTAGCCGGCGACCCGCAAGGTCTGGTCACCCTGGCCTGAGAACTCTGCCGCCGACAGTCCGATGTGCTGGCTCATCTGGATCGCCGGGACGGCGATGGCGACGACGACGGCCAGCAGTACAGCCAGGCTTCGTCCCAGGGGTCTTGCGCTCATGTCATGGCTCCGCTTGAGCCCAGGAAAAACCGGCGCGCGGCGGCGGTTCCGTTGAAACCTGACAATATGGGATGCGGTGGGACCGCGAAGGTCCGGAATTCCAATGGCTCCCCGAGCAGGACTCGAACCTGCGACAAGTCGGTTAACAGCCGACTGCTCTACCAACTGAGCTATCGAGGATCACCGTTGGAGGCGGGCGTATACGATGGCCCGCGCGTCGGTGCAAGTCGGTCTGAGACCTCTTTTAGTACCCCGCAGCTTTGCCGTTGGGCTTCCCGTCGATGATCTGATCCAGGTACTCGCTGAGGCCGTAGCCTACGAGATCGCCGCAGCGGTATTGCGTCATGCCTTCGGTGATGCGGGTCTGCAACTCCTGGCCTTCGGGCGTGGTGCGGCGGTTGCGCAGGGGGATCAGGGACAGCACCTTGCCGGTGACCTCATAGGCCTTGCCTCCATGAGTCTTCACCGTGGCGCGCAGGGCGGTCTGGTAGCCGCGCTCGTCCCAGTCTGAGTCGATCACACACTCGGAGATCAGGTCATAGGCGCCGTCCGCAAACACCATGCCGCCCTGGCGCGCGCCGCCCTTGCCGTCGCCGATCACCGACAGCATCATCCCGAAATCGCGACCGAAGTTCATCGGGCACCAGCGATACCAGTCGATGGCCTGCCAGTGGCGCGGACCCCAGGACTTGTCGCGCAGGCCGTAGCCTTCGATCTCGAACCGCTCATCACCGATGGTGAAGACGCCCTTGGCCGCGCAGTGCTGTTCGTAGTGCGCCTTGGCGAACGATTTCTCGGGATCGATCTCGATGGCGACCCCGTCCTCGCGCACGGTCTCGCCGCCGTACATGGGCGAAACGCCCTCGTAGTCGAGGGTGATGGTGCAGGGCAGGGACGGATTGTCGCGGAAGGCCTTTTTGGGGTCCGCCATCTCGTGGGGACGCTCCAGAATCAGCGCCTTGCCCGAATAGGTCACCTTCAGGCGCCTGAAGGGCTCGATCACCTCGACCTTGAGTCCGCCGGCGCTCATCTCCGAATTGTCGGCGATGGTGGGCCTGGCGAACATGAAACCCACCCGCCCGTCAGGCAGGTAGAGGCAGATGGTCATCTCGGCATAGTGCTCGTTGGCGCGGTTGCCGATGCGGAACCAGCCGCCGGTCCTGGTCTTCGGGTCGAAGACATTGAAGTACATGGATTCGTTGTAGTTCTTCACGTCACCCGGATCGTGGGTGAATTCGTCCTGGGGTTCCAGACGGGTCTTGAAGCCGGTCGGGGCCTTGGCCATGGCGCATCCTCCAAACGCGAATTTTCCAGGAGCCTGCGCGCCTTGACGCCGGGGCCGCCAAGCCAGTCCGGCGCGGCGCCAAAAAAAAGAGCCCGGCCGAAGCCGGGCTGTGAAGTGGTGATGGTGGGGTGTCTTCAAGGAAGACCACCAGAGACTCGGCCCTTATGGTTAATCAGGTCTTAATCGGCTCCCGGCGAGAGCGTCTCCATGACGTGCGGATAGTACTGGCGATCCCAATGGTCGGGTCGGAACAGCACCTTGGCGTTTAGCAGCACCTCGTCGCCCTCATGGTAAGGGCGAGCTGCGAGTTGGACCTCCGTCGCATCGGCGATGTCGGGGTCGTCGTAGTAATCCAAATGGAAGTGGTCCGAGCGTTCGCTCAGCCTCTGCAACTCTTTGACGAGAAGGTCGCGGCCTGCCTCATTGACCAGCATCTCGAACGTGCCGTCAGGTCGTAGGCAGATTGTCACGCGCGGCTTCACTGGACGCCTCCCTCAATTGTCGCCGCAGTCTCGCCGCGAACTCGGACCTCCACAATAGAGCGCCCTCGACGGCGGGGCGGGGCCTCGGCTAACTCAGGGCTGGGTCTGAGGCGGAATCGCGATGCGTATTCATTTCACGGGCATAGCCGGGGCGGGCATGAGCGCGGTGGCGCTGATGATGCGCGACGCGGGCCACGAGGTCTCCGGCTCCGACGAGGATGTGTTCCCGCCGATGTCCACCTATGTGGCCGGGCTGGGTTTCCCGGTGACCTACCGCTTCGACGCCGCCAACCTGCCTGACCGTCTCGATGTCCTGGTGCTGGGGACCAGCGCAAAGCTGGGGGGCGACGACAATGTGGAGGTGGCCGCCGCCCGCGCGCGCGGCGCGCGCATCACCACCTTCGCCGAACTGGTGGGGGAGCAGACGGCGCACCGCGAGAACATCGTCGTCGCCGGGTCCTTCGGGAAGTCCACCTGCACGGCGTTGATGGCTCACATCCTGCGTCAGGCCGGTCGCGACACCGGCTGGATGATCGGCGCTATCTCGCCCTCCCTGCCGGCCACCGGCCACTGGGGGACGCGCCACGAGATCGTGCTGGAGGGCGACGAGTACATCGTCGGCAACGGCGACAACCGGTCCAAGTTCGACCTCTACCATCCGCGCCACCTGCTGCTGACCTCGTTGATCCATGACCACGTCAACGTCTTCCCGACCTTCCACGACTATGAGGCGCCGTTCATCCGGCTGATGGGTGACCTGCCCAAGGGCGGGCTGATGGTGGCCCGCGACCATTCGGCGATCCGCAAGATCGCGCCGGAAACCCAAGCCCATGTGGTCTGGTATGACACCAGCCCCTGCGACGGCTGGTTCAGCGAGGACGTGGCCTATGGCGAGACCACCGGCTTCAAGCTGGTGGCGCCGGACGGGGAGCGTATCCCGCTCAGCACCACCCTGTTGGGTGCTCACAACATCGAGAACATTGTCGGCGTCGGGGCCTTCCTGCTGGAGCGTCACCTGGTGAGCAAGGGCGACCTGGCCACGGGCCTGGCCAGCTTCGATGGTATCCGCCGCCGGCTGGACCGCCTGACCAAGACCTCCAAGGTTCCGCTGATCGAGGGCTTCGGCTCGTCCTACGAAAAGGCCCGCTCGGCCATCGACGCCCTGCAGCTGCACTATCCGGAACGGCCGCTGATCGTGGTGTTCGAACCTCACACCTTCTCCTGGCGCAGCAAGGACGCGCTGGCCTGGTACGATACGGTGTTCCAGGGCGTGTCCCGCGTGCTGCTGATCCCGCCGCCGGGGCACGGGGCGCAGACGCACCACCAGTCCACCCACGCCGAAATCCTGGAGCGGGTCTACGCCGCCGGAGTCAGTGTCGAGGGGCCGACCAGCGCCGAGGCGGTGACGGCGCAGTTGTCCCACCTGAAGGGGGACGAGATCGTGCTGCTGCTGTCCTCGGGGCCGCTGCTCGGCCTACCCGACAGCCTGCCGGCGGTGATGGACCGCCTCTACGGATGAGGACCGCCATGCGCCTGCCGATGATCGTCCTGGCCGCCGCTCTTGGCCTGGCCGCGTGCCAGAAGCCCGCGCCTGTCCTGCCCGCGACCCCGGCGGCGCCGCCCTTGACCGAGGCGCAGGCCAACGCCGCCCGCGAGACGCTGATGGCGCACGAAGGCGAGTGGGATTGCACCGCGCCCGCTCTGTTCGACCACAACAGCCGCCGCCTGCTGGTGGAGGGCCCGGAGGCCTTCGTGGTCTCCCCGGCCGGCTTCCCTGGCCCGGCGGTGGTGGGCGGCGCGACGGGCGCGACGGTGTTCCGCAAGTCCGGCTCGGGCTGGGCCGGTTATATGATTGACCCGATCTCCGAAGTGGCGGCCGTGCGCTATGGCCCGGCGGGCCTCTATCTGATCACCAAGGTGACCCGCGAAGGCGGCGGGCCGCTGGGGATCGCCCTGCTGCCCAACGGCGGCGGCGGCCTGACCTGCGTGGGCCTGGCCTCGCCCGAGAGCCTGAACGCCCCGGCCGAACATCCGGAGTTCTTCAGCCTGTCCCTCGACAGGGCCGGCAAGGGATCGCTGGTCGCCAAGGCCGACCGGGAGGATCTTCCGGTCGCCTGGTTCCGCTATGACACCACCGACGCTGGCGCCACCTGGACCGACGCCAAGGCGATCTCCGGGCCGGAGGGGACCGATCTGCCGGCCCCTGATCAGACCAAGGTCCCGGCCCCCCTTGCGCGCGAAATCGCCGGGGCCTGATGTTCTTCCTGGAATCCCCCGCCGACGAGGTGGCGCCGGTCTATAGGCAGGCCCTCGTCACCGTCCTGGTGGGGGAGACCTATGTCGAGACGTGGCGGATCATGTGCCAGGCCAATTGGCAGGCCTACGCCGGCCGGCACGGCTTTGATCTGATCGTCATCGCCCACCGGCCCGACATGTCCGAGCGCGGGCAGGGCCGGTCGCCGGCCTGGCAGAAGCTGCTGGTGCTGGATCAGCCCTGGTCGGCCGCCTATGAGCGCATCGTCTGGGTCGACGCCGACATCGTGATCTCCAGCCACGCGCCGAACATCCTGGCCCTGGTCCCTGACCCCGCGCGGATCGGCGCCTCGCTCTCCGGGGCGCAGTTCTCCGACGCCGAGAAGCACATCTATTTCGAGCGCCTGCACCAGGTGGTGGTGGAGCCGCAATTGGCCGACCTCGCGTGGCAGTTCACCGAGGACAACGGCTTCTCGGAATCCGAGATCGAGCGCGAGGGCGCCCAGATGCTGAATACCGGGGTGCTGGTGATGAGCCCGGAGCATCACAACACCCTGCTCAAGGAGATCTACGCTTCGGACTCCGCCTCACGCCTCTATGAGCAACCGGCCCTGTCGCATGAGATCGCTCGCCGCGACCTGCTGACCGCGATCACGCCGCGCTTCAACTGGGTGATCCACGAGCGCCGCATCCTGGATTTTGCGGACATCCAGACTATCGACCACCCGGACATGCCGCGGTTGATCGCTCACCTGCGCAACGAGCTCTCCAAGGCCTATTTTCTGCACTTCGCCGGCAGCATGAACATCATGCAGCATCTCGCCCGCCTCAGCCAGGAGACGGGCGCGCCGTGGTCGATCAAGCCTGAGACCTAGAGTCCGGCCTCGGCATAGACCTTCTTTTTCGGCCCCATGAAGCCAAACAGGAAGGCGGCGACCTTGCGGATCTGGATTTCCTCGGCGCCCTCGGTGATCCGGTAGCGTCGGTGGTGGCGGTAGATGTGCTCGAAGGGTTTGTGCCGGGAATAGCCGATGCCGCCGTGCACCTGCATGGCGCGGTCGGCGGCCTCGCAAACCAGTCGGTTGGCCCAGTAGTTACACATCGAGACCTTGTCTGAGATCTGCCGCTCGATCTCCTTGTGCTCCATGTGGTCCATGTCCCAGGCGGTCTTGCGGATCAGCCAGCGCAGCATCTCGCACTGGGTGGAGAGCTCAACCAGGGGCCACTGGATGGCCTGGTTTTCGGCCAGCGGCTTGCCGAAGGGCTTGCGGGCGCGGGCGTATTTCACGCTCTCCTCGATGCAGTAGACCGCCGCGCCGAGGGATGAGGCGGCCTGCCGGATGCGGTTCTGGTGCACGAAGCTCTGGCCCAGGCCCAGGCCGCGGTCGACCTGGCCCCAGTAGCTGTCCTCCGGAATCCAGACGTCGGTGAAGCTGACGCGGGGGTGGTCGGTGGGCATGTTGAAGGTCCAGAGGTACTCCTCGATCTTCACGCCGGGGGTGTCGGCGGGCACGATGAAGCAGGTGATGCCGGTGGCGTCGCCGTCCTTGCCGCTGGTCCGGGCGAAGACCATGACGTGGGTGGCCACGTGCATGCCCGTCGTCCACATCTTTTCGCCCTGGATCAGCCAGCCGGGCTGGCCGTCCTTGTCCTGGCGCACGGCGGTGGTGTCCATCCAGGTGGCGTCCGATCCATGCTCGGGCTCGGTGAGGCCAAAGCCCGTGCGCATCTTGCCGGCCAGCAGGTTCGCCCCGTCGCGCTCGTACTGGGCGTTGGTGGCGAACTCCTTGAACATCAGGATGAAGGGGTTGTTGCCGACGATGGAGTGCTCGTTCTGCAGGTCGTTGTGCAAACCCAGGCCCTTGGCGGCCAGGTGCTCGCGGATCACCGCCATGTCGAGATTGGAGCCGCCCTTGCCGCCGAGCTCCTGGGGCCAGGCGTAGCGCAGGTGCCCAGCCTCGTCGGCCAGCTTGCGGGCCTGGCCGAGCAGCTCTTCCCATTCCTTCTTGGGCAGGCCGCCGGCGTCCCAGTCTGTGCGCTCGTATTCGCGGCGGTGGTCGAAGTAGCGCATGTTGTCGTCGCGCTGCTCCAGAGGCTTGATCTTGGCCTCGATGAAGCTGTCCAGCTCCGCCAGATAGGCGACGAGTTCGGGGGGCAGGTTGAAGTCCATGGCGTTTCCCTTCGGCCTGTTTTTGGAACCGGGTGGCCGATCACTTTGACGATTTACAAGCCGACCCTGAGGGCCGCAGATCGTCAAGTCTGAGTCAGCTTGAGGTTCCGCCACGTCATGGAAGTCGATATCGTACAAGCGCTTGGACGACTTGCGCCGACCCTTGGCGGGACAGGCGTCGAGGCCGCCCAACGCCTGTCGGGCGGGGCGAGCATGGAGACCTGGGCCTTCACCCTGACGGGGGCGGGCGCGCCGCAAGAGATGATCCTGCGCCGGCGTTCGGGGCCGTTCGACGAGGAGACCGCGCGGTCGACTTCGCTGGCCACCGAGGCCGCCCTGATCTCCGCCGCCGCCAAGGTCGGCGCCCCGGTCGCGCCGCTGATCCGGCTGTGCGAACCGGACGATGGCCTGGGCGAGGCCCACATCACCGCCCGCATCGGCGGCGAGGCCCTGGGCCGCAAGATCGTCACTGATCCGAGGTTCGAGGCCGTCCGTCCGAGGCTCGCCCGCCAGTGCGGCGAGATCCTGGCCCAGATCCATTCGGCCTCGCCGCAGGGCATCCCGCTGAAGCGCTCCGACGCCGCCGAGGAACTGGACCGCTACGAGCAGGTCTACCGCCAGTCCGGCGCCCAGAGGCCGATCCTGGAGCTGGCCTTTCAGCACCTGAAGAAGCACACCCCGGCGCCCGTCGCTGATGTGATGCTGCACGGCGACTTCCGAAATGGGAACCTGATGATCAGCCCTGAGGCCGGTGTCGCCGCCGTGCTGGACTGGGAGCTTTCCCACCTGGGGGACCCGGCCGAGGACCTGGGCTGGCTGTGCGTCAATTCCTGGCGCTTCGGGCGCAGCGACAAGCCGGTGGGCGGGTTCGGCGACTATGCCGATCTGCTGGCGGGCTACGCGCAGGCAGGCGGCGTTCCTGTGGACCTCAGCCGAGTCCGCTACTGGCAGGCCCTGGGGTCGCTGAAGTGGGGCGTTATGTGCCTGATGATGTATTCCAGCTATGCCGCCGGAACCGAGAGTTCGGTGGAGCGGCCGATGATCGGCCGCCGGGTCTCGGAGACCGAGATCGATCTCGCCAACCTGCTGGAGGCCGGCCTGTGATCACCCATCCGCGCACCGAGGAACTGGTGGAGGCCGTGGCCCGCTGGATCGACGCCATCCGTCCGGAGCTGAAGCCGCGCGACGCCTTCCTGGCCCGGGTGGCGGTCAATGTGCTGGGGGTCGTGCAGCGCGAGCTGACCCTGGGTCCCGCCGCCGAGGCCGACGCCGTTGAGCGGATGGCCGGGTTGCTTGGTCATGGCGGCGGCTATGCCGAGTTGACCGCCGAACTTTGCGCCAAGCTGCAGGCCGGAGAGCTGGACGCCGAGACGCCGGGCCTGCTGGCCGCGCTGCGCGCCAACGCCCAGGACCAGGTGGCTATAGACCAGCCCAACTATTCGTCGGCCCGATGACCCGCGACGAGGCCATCGCGCTCGACCGCGCCGATCCCCTGGCCGCGCGCCGCGACCTGTTCGAGTTGGAAGACGCGCTGATCTATCTGGACGGCAATTCCCTGGGCGCCCTGCCCAAGGCGGTGAAGGGTCGGCTGGCCGAGGCCGTCGAAGCCGAGTGGGGGCGCGGGCTGATCCGCTCCTGGAACAGCGCCGGCTGGATTGACCTGCCCAGCCGGGTGGGGGCGAAGATCGCGGGCCTGATCGGCGCCGCGCCCGACGAGGTGATCGCGGCGGACTCCACCTCGGTGAACATCTTCAAGCTGGCGGCAGGCGCCATGGCGATGCGGCCGGGGCGCAAGGTCATCGTCAGTGAGCCGGGCAACTTCCCCACCGACCTCTACATCCTGCAGGGCCTGGCGCAATTCCTGCCCGGGGTGGACCTGCGGCTGGTGGAGCCGGGGGGCCTGCCCGACGCCCTGGACGACAGCGTCGCCCTGCTGCTGCTGACCCACGTGCATTATAAAACAGGGGCCACGCACGACATGACGGCCCTGACCACCTGGGCCCACGAGGTCGGCGCCCTGGCCCTGTGGGACCTGAGCCATAGCGCCGGGGCGCTCGAGGTGGACCTGAACGGGGCGGGAGCCGACCTCGCCGTCGGCTGCGGCTACAAGTACCTGAACGGCGGCCCCGGAGCGCCGGCCTTCGCCTTCGTGGCCCGGCGGCATCATGCGGCTTTCCAGAGCCCGCTCACGGGCTGGATGGGGCATGCCCAGCCCTTCGCCTTCCGCGACGACTACGCGCCGGGGCTGGGGATGCTGCGAACCCTGTGTGGCACGCCCTCGGTCCTGGGGCTCACGGCTCTGGACGCGGCGCTCAGCGCCTTCGACGGGGTGGAGATGGCGGTCCTCCGCGCCAAGTCCCGCGCCCTGGGCGACCTGTTCCTCGACTTGGTCGAGGCCCGCTGCCCGGGCTTCGGCGTCGCCTGTCCCGGCGACTCCGCCAGGCGCGGCAGCCAGGTCTCTCTGACCCACCCGAACGGCTACCCCATCGTCCAGGCCCTGATCGCCCGGGGCGTGGTGGGGGACTTCCGGGCGCCCGACGTGCTGCGGTTCGGCATCGCACCGCTCTATGTGCGATATGTCGATGTCTGGGACGCGGTCGAGCACCTCTGTCAGGTGATGGCGCGCGAGGAATGGCGGGAGGACCGCTTCAACCAGGTGGCGGCGGTGACATGAGCGAGATCCACACCCGGCCCGACATCAGCTATGCCGACTACCTGGCGCTGGATCAGATTCTCAGCGCCCAGCGGCCGCGGTCGGACGAGCATGATGAGCTGCTGTTCATCGTCATTCACCAGGCCTCGGAGCTATGGCTGAAGCTGTCGATCCACGAGCTGGCGGCCGCGCGGGCTCAGATCGCCGGGGACGACCTGGGGCCAGCCTTCAAGATGATCAGTCGGGTCAGCCGCATCCAGGGCCAATTGATCCAGTCCTGGGACGTCCTGGCCACCATGACCCCCAGCGAATACCACGCCATCCGCCCGCACCTGGGCCAGAGCTCCGGCTTCCAGTCGCACCAGTACCGGATGCTGGAGTTCCTGATGGGGGCCAAGGACGCTTCCATGTTGATTGTCCATGAGGGCGCCCCGGCCCACGCCGACCTGGCCGCCGCGCTCGCCGCCCCCAGCCTCTATGACGAGTGCGTGAGGCTGCTGAAACGGCGCGGCTTCGATGTGCCGGCCGAGCGGGATTGGTCGGAAGTCCACGTCGCCGACCCGGCCATCGTGGCGGCCTGGGCCGTGGTCTACCGCGACCCCGAACAGTACTGGGACCTCTACGAGCTGGCCGAGAAGCTGGTGGACCTGGAATTCCGCTTCCAGCAATGGCGCTTCGCCCATCTGAAGACCGTGGAACGCATCATCGGCTTCAAGCAGGGCACCGGCGGCTCGTCCGGCGCCAGCTACCTGGCCAAGGCCCTCGACGGCTCGTTCTTCCCGGAGCTGTTCCAGGT
>NZ_JBBKVV010000008.1:0-21309 GCF_037968635.1 Phenylobacterium sp. | reverse complement strand
CCGGCATGGCCGGCGGCGGTGCGGGAGGCGCCACTTGGGCGGCGGCCGAGGTGGCCAGGCCGGCGGCGATCAGACTGATGAAGGCGGTACGCATGGACGGGTCCCCTGACTTGCGCTCTATCACACTCAATGTGGCCGTCCCTCGCAAGCCCCGTAATGCGAGAATACGGCGGCGAAGAGGCGGCGCCTAAATCGCGGCCTCGATCGCCTTCTCGGCCAGGACGGTAAGACCGTCCGGCGTCACGTCGGCGAAACCACCTTCGACGTCGAAGGCCAGGACGCGGCCGTCGTTGTAAACCTTCACGCGCCCGGTCTTCAGGGTGGTCATGAAGGGCGCATGGCCGGCGAGCACACCGAAGTCGCCTTCGGAGCCGGGCGCGTCGACCTGGTCGACCTCGCCCGAGAACAGTTCACGCTCGGGCGAGACCAGGGAAAAGTGCAGCTTGCCGGCCATAATGCTTAGGCTTCCGAGGCGAGTTGTTCGGCCTTGGCCACCGCGTCTTCGATGGAGCCGACGTTGTAGAAGGCGGCTTCCGGCAGGTGGTCGAACTCACCGTCCACCACCGCCTTGAAGGAGCGGATGGTGTCTTCCAGGCTGACGAAGATGCCCGGCATGTTGGTGAACTGCTCGGCCACGTGCAGCGGCTGGGCCAGGAACTTGGCGATCTTCCGGGCGCGGGCGACGGTCAGCTTGTCCTCTTCCGACAGCTCGTCCATGCCCAGGATGGCGATGATGTCCTTCAGCGCCTTGTAGGCCTGCAGGGTTTCCTGGACGCGGCGGGCGACGTTGTAGTGCTCTTCGCCGATCACCAGCGGGTCCATGATCCGGCTGGTGGAGTCCAGCGGGTCCACGGCCGGGAAGATGGCCTGGGCGGCGATGTCGCGCGAGAGCACGGTGGTCGCGTCCAAGTGGGCGAAGGAGGCGGCGGGCGCCGGGTCGGTCAAGTCATCGGCGGGCACGTAGATGGCCTGGACCGAGGTGATCGAACCCTTGGAGGTCGAGGTGATGCGTTCCTGCAGGTTGCCCATCTCGGTGGCCAGCGTCGGCTGATAGCCCACGGCCGAGGGGATGCGGCCCAGCAGGGCGGACACTTCGGAGCCGGCCTGGGTGAAGCGGAAGATGTTGTCGATGAAGAGCAGCACGTCCTTGCCCTCTTCGTCGCGGAAGTACTCGGCCTGGGCCAGGCCCGTCAGGGCGACGCGGGCGCGGGCGCCGGGGGGCTCGTTCATCTGGCCATAGACCAGGGTGCACTTGGAGCCTTCGCCGCCGCCGGGCTTGTTGACGTTGCTCTCGATCATCTCGTGATAGAGGTCGTTGCCTTCGCGGGTGCGCTCACCCACCCCGGCCAGCACCGAATAGCCGCCGTAGGCCTTGGCGATGTTGTTGATCAGCTCCTGCATGGTCACGGTCTTGCCCACGCCGGCGCCGCCGAACAGGCCGATCTTGCCGCCCTTGGTGTAGGGGCAGAGCAGATCGATGACCTTGATCCCCGTCACCAGGATTTCCGCCGACGTCGCCTGCTCGGCGAAGGACGGGGCCTCACGGTGGATGGGGGCGTAGAACTTGGAGTTGATCGGACCGGCTTCGTCGATGGGATCGCCGATGACGTTCATGATCCGGCCGAGCGTGGCCGGGCCGACGGGGACGGTGATCGCGCGGCCGGTGTCGGTCACCGGCTGGCCGCGGGTCAGACCCTCGGAGGTGTCCATGGCGATGGTGCGGACGGTGTTCTCACCCAGGTGCTGGGCGACTTCCAGCACCAGGCGGAAGGGCTCGCCCGTCCGTTGGTCGGTGTTGGTGGTTTCCAGAGCGCTGAGGATCGGCGGCAGGTGGCCTTCGAACTCGACGTCGACGACGGCGCCGATGATCTGGACGATGCGGCCGGTCGCCGCGCCGGCGGCGGGCGCCGTCGACTTGGGCGTCGCGGTCTTCGCGGCGGCGGCCTTGGCCGGCGCCTTGACGGCGGCGGCGGCGGCTTTCGGAGCCGCAGCCTTCGGGGCGGGAGCGGCCTTGGTGGCGGCCGGCTTCTTCGGGGTCGTAGCCATGGGTCGAACTCTTTCGGTCTAGCTAGAGCGCTTCGGCGCCGGAGATGATCTCGATCAGCTCCTTGGTGATCTGCGCTTGGCGAGTACGGTTTTTCTTCAGGTTGAGGGCGGCGATCATGTCGCCCGCATTGCGAGTGGCGTTGTCCATCGCCGCCATCTGGGCGGCGTAGAACCCGGCCTGATTTTCGAGCAGGGCCGACAGCACCTGGACCGTGAGGTTCCGGGGCAGCAGGGTCTCGAGGATGGTCTCCTCGTCGGGCTCGTATTCATAGGCCGCGCCCTTGAGGTCGATGGTGGCGGCGGCGCCTTCGACCTGGGCCGGGATCAGTTGGGTCAGGGTCGGGGTCTGAACAACCACCGACTTATAGCGGCTGAAGGCCAGGGTCACGACATCCACCTGGCCGGTTTCGAACAGCTCGGTGATCTTGTCGGCCACCGGTTGCGCCGAGGCCAGGCCGGGCACGCCGGCTTCGAAGGTCGCCACGAAGCGGTCGCCGAACACGCGGCGGAACTGGTCGCGCGCCTTCTTGCCCACCGTAATGACCTTCACGTCCTTGCCTTCGGCCAGGAGCGTGTTGATCCGGTCGCGGGCGGCGCGGATGATCGAGGAATTGAAACCGCCGGCCAGGCCGCGGTCGGAACTGGTGACCACCACCAGGTGACGGTCCTGACGGCCCGTGCCCACCAGCAGCTTGGGCGCCCCGTCCCCGGACACGCCGGCCGCCAGATTAGCGATCACCGCGGCCATGCGCTGGGCATAGGGCCGGGCGTTCTGAGCGGCGTCGGTCGCGCGGCGAAGCTTCGCCGCGGCCACCATCTGCATCGCGCGCGTGATCTTCTGCGTGGATTCCACGCTTTTGATCTGGTCGCGCATCTCCTTGAGGCTAGCCATTTCTCGCCTCAGACCTTTCTAAACAACCACCAGGTGCTGTCGTCCATCACGGTCATCCGTTTCCAGAAGAAGCCGTAATCGACCAGCACGAGGTCGGGAAACATATCCAGGTAAAGCCCGCCGAAGTCGTTCTTGAAGAGCAGACCCTCTTCCCCGCGATAGGGAATGGCCTCCGGCTTCGGCGAAAAATACTCAGAACAAAAAACATATTTGGCGGCGACCCGGTGCACTTCCCGCATCGTCGCTTCGAGCAGGCTGGGATCCACGTGGATCAGGACCCCGGCGGTGAAGGCCAGGTCCACCGCCTTGTCGGCCAGCGGGATGGCGTGGCCGAAGCCCTCGATCACCCGTTGCGCCGGCAGGACGCCGTCCTCGACAAGCCGTTCCCGGGCCGAAGCGTTGGGCTCGATGGCCCACAGCTCCATGTCCGAGACCGCCGCGATGCCCAGGAGGTTGAGGCCCAGATTGGGGCCGACCTCGATGGCGCTTCCCGGCATGTCGCCGTCCATCTTCGACAGCACCTCCGCCCACACCCGCGCGCGTCCGCGAACGACGCCGGCCGAAGCGCCGCTGCGCTCGGTGTACCGGTCACCGAACGCACCGGACCAGGCGCTCAGGGTTTTGGGCTCAGGGGCCATCAGTTCAGTCTTAGGCGAAGGTCGCGACGAAGGCGGCCAGCGCGTCTTTCAGAGCCGCTTCCGTGTCGGCCTTCAGTTCCTTGGACGTCCGGATGGTGTCCAGGATCTTCTGATGCTTGGCGTGCAGGTTGCTCAGCAGCTCGCTCTCGAACCGGCCGACCTGGTTGGTCGGGATGGTGTCGAGGTAACCACGGGTGCCGGCATAGATCACCGCGACCTGTTCTTCGACGGTCAGCGGCGCGTATTGCGGCTGCTTCAGAAGCTCGGTCAGGCGCTCACCCCGGGCCAGCTGGCGCTGGGTGGTGGCGTCCAGGTCGGAGCCGAACTTCGCGAAGGCGGCCAGCTCGCGGTACTGGGCGAGCTCGCTCTTGATCGGGCCGGCGGCGGTCTTCATGGCCTTGATCTGCGCGGACGATCCCACGCGGCTCACCGAGGCGCCGACGTTCACCGCCGGGCGGATGCCCTGGAAGAACAGATCGGTTTCCAGGAAGATCTGGCCGTCGGTGATGGAGATCACGTTGGTCGGGATATAGGCCGAGATGTCGTTGGCCTGGGTCTCGATCAGCGGCAGGGCGGTCAGCGAGCCCGATCCATTGTCTTCGTTCAGCTTCGCAGCGCGCTCCAGCAGGCGGGAGTGCAGGTAGAACACGTCGCCCGGATAGGCTTCGCGGCCCGGCGGGCGACGCAGCAGCAGGGACATCTGGCGGTAGGCGACCGCCTGCTTGGAAAGGTCGTCATAGATGATGACGGCGTGCATGCCGTTGTCGCGGAACCACTCGCCCATGGCGCAACCCGCGAACGGGGCCAGGAACTGCAGGGGGGCCGGCTCCGACGCGGTGGCGGCGACCACGATGGTGTAGTCGAGCGCGCCGCGCTCCTCGAGGGTCTTGACGATCTGGGCGACGGTCGAACGCTTCTGACCGATGGCGACGTAGATGCAGTAGAGCTTGGCGCTCTCGTCATCGCCGGCGTTGATCGACTTCTGGTTCAGGATGGCGTCGATGGCCACGGCGGTCTTGCCGGTCTGGCGGTCGCCGATGATCAGTTCGCGCTGGCCGCGACCGACGGGGATCAGGCTGTCGATAGCCTTCAGGCCGGTCTGCACGGGCTCGTGCACCGACTTGCGCGGGATGATGCCCGGCGCCTTCACGTCCACCCGGCGGCGCTCGGCCACGTTGGTGATCGGCCCCTTGCCGTCGATGGGCTCGCCCAGCGGGTTGACGACCCGGCCCAGCAGGCCACGGCCCACCGGCACGTCCACGATTTCCGAGAGACGACGGACTTCGTCGCCTTCCGAGATGGCGCGGTCGTCGCCGAAGATGACGACCCCGACGTTGTCGCGTTCGAGGTTCAGGGCCATGCCCTTCACCCCGGCTTTCGGGAACTCGACCATTTCGCCGGCCTGGACATTGTCCAGACCGAAGACGCGGGCGATGCCGTCACCGACGGACAACACCTGGCCGACGTCGGAAACGTCAGCCTCTTCGCCGAAATTGGCGATCTGCGACTTGAGGATGGCCGAAATTTCGGCGGCGCGGATATCCATGACTTCTTACGCTCTCTTCAGGGCGAACTTGAGGGAATCGAGCTTCGAACGAAGTGAAGCATCGAACAGTCGCGAGCCGACCCGCACCTTGATGCCGCCCAGGATGGACGGATCGACACGGGTCTCGATTTCAGGGTCCTTGCCCAGAGCGGTGCGCAGCGAGGCCGCGACGCCCTTGGCTTGGGCCGCGGTCAAGGCGACCGCGGTGGTGACGGTGGCCGCGACGACGCCGCGGCTCTTGGCCGAGAGGGCCTCGAAAGCCGTGATCGCCGCGGGCAGCGCCGCGAGGCGGCCGTTGGCGGCCATCAGGCCGAGGAACTTCTTGGTCGTGTTGTTGAACTTGCCCTTGGTCGCCAGGGCCGCGATCGCGCGGCTCTTCTCATCGGCGCTGAAGGCCGGGGAGGCCAGCAGGGTGCGGAAGTCCTTTGAGTCGGCGCGCATGGTTTTGAGCGCCTTCAGGTCGGCCTCGACGGCCGCCAGGTTCTTGTCTTCGGTCGCGAGATCGAAGAGGGCCTGAGCATATCTGCCGCCCACATTCGAAGTCCTGGAATCGTCCGCCACTTATTTGTCCGCCCGTGCGTGTCGAAAGCCGCGAATAAGGTGTCCCTCACCGCGTCCTAAAGGCTTGAAAGCGCTTGGAAAAGCACATTGGCCGTCGGAGCCTGAGGAACCCCCTGGCCCGAAGCCGCGCGCCTGATAGCACGCGACTTTACGGGCCGCAACCAAACCGGACCCTATAGAGCCGTGAGAGGCCATTTAAGCCGCCACCGGTGTGGGCGCCTGGCGGCGGAACACCGCCGAGCCGCTCGCCACGAGATCCCCGTTCGCGGTGGTCAGGCGCGCGTGGGCGAAGACCAGGGTCCGGGTGGCCCGGTCGATCCAGGCCTCCGCCACGACGGGAGCGCCGGCGGCGACGGAGTGTCCATAGTCCAAGGTAAGAGAGACGGGCTCGGCGCCCGCGCCCGCGGCGCCGGCCAGCAAGGGTTCCAGCAGGCAGGCCGCAGCGGCGGGGCCGCCCGGGAAGTCGGCGTCTTGGCGAAGCGTGTCGGTCATGTGGGGGCTCTCTTAAGCGGACCCGCGCAAAAGAAAAAGGGCGCCGGAGATATCCGGCGCCCCCAAGTTCAGGCTCGACATGGATTTGGAGCGGCTGGGAGGCTGCGCCGCGAGCCGTCTCGGTGGGGACAGACGGGAGAGCCGCCCATCCCAGCCAATAGGATAGAGAGCGTGATCGCCTTCAGAGGACTTGGTCTGAAGGACCCCTGCTTAGCGGCCGGCCAGCTGGGTCGCCGAGGCGGCCGAGGCGTTGCAGGCCTCGAGCTTTTCAGCGGCCAGGGTCTTGCCGCCGATGCCGAAGGAGGCGATCGCGCCGACATTCTTCGCCACCACCTTGCAGGTCGCCGCGGCGTAGGTCTGCGAGGACGGCGCCGAGGCGACGCAGGCGTCGCCTTCGCAGAGGAAGACAGCGCCGCCGGCGATGAACTTGGTCTTTTCGGCGACCGGCGTCGCCAGCTTGGCGGTGACCACGTCGGCGGCCGCGAAGGCGCCGCCGGCGAAGGAGAGGGTGACGGCCGCCGCGAAGGCGGCAGAAAGGGTTTGGAGCTTCATGAGAGCCCTCCAGCGTTTCGGGGAGAAAACAGATCCCCGAGGGAACCTGGCCGTCTGGACCGTGGGTCGCCTCGGGTATCCCCACCCTTGGCGCGCTCCGAACTAAGCAACGCTAAGATAACACTGTTAAGATCGGCCGCAATCGCTTTTTTAGCAACACCGGTATGCGTATTTGCACAGGCCCGCCGGAGGCGGCCTGAAACCGCCCCATTCACACCCCGTCAATCTTGTCGCGTGTTTGGTGCGGCTGAGCTATCTGTCGCCCCGAGCGGGACGACTCTTTCAGGACCACACACCCTATGGCCAATGCGCAGTCGCCCCGTCGGGCCCCTCGCACACCCGCCCAAGCCGTTCTCTACTGGAGCGCGGTGATCGGGGTCTGGGGCCTGATCTTCCTGGTGGCCTTCTTCGCGGTGTTCGCGGTCGACCTGCCCGACACCTCCAAGCTCTATGACGTCAAGCGCCAGCCCTCGATCTCCTACCTGGACCGTTCAGGCGCCCTGGTGGCCGTGCGCGGCAGCCAGTACGCGCCGCCCGTCGACCTGGACAAGCTGCCGCCCTACGTCCCCAAGGCCTTCATCGCCATCGAGGACCGGTGGTTCTACTGGCACGTCGGCTTCAATCCCTGGGGCATCATCCGCTCCACAGTCTATAACGCCACCCACCACGGCGGCCCCCTGCGCGGCGGCTCCACCATCACCCAGCAGCTGGCGCGCAACCTCTTCCTGACCGCCAACCAGACCTACCGCCGCAAGGCCCAGGAGCTGATCCTGGCCGTCTGGCTGGAGGCCAAGTTCTCCAAGAAGGAGATCCTCTCCCTCTATCTGAACCGGGTCTATTTCGGCGCCGGGGCCTATGGCATCGAGGCCGCCGCCCAGCGTTACTTCAACAAGCCCGCTTCCCAGCTCACGATCGGCGAGAGCGCCCTGCTGGCCGGAATGATGAAGGGGCCCTCGCGCTATTCGCCGGTCTCGGCCAGCGACCGCGCCGCCCGCCGGGCCACGATCGTGCTCGACGAGATGGTCCGCACCCGCGCGATCACCCCCGACCAGCGGGCCCAAGCCTTCAAGACCCCCGTGCGCGTCAACCCGGTGCTGGCCAACCAACGCGCCCAGTACTTCACCGACTGGGTGGACGATCAGGTCCGCTCCCTGGTGGGCGAACCCACTGAGGACCTGGTGGTGGAAACCACCCTCGACCTCCCCATCCAGACCGCCGCCGAGCAATCCCTGCGGCGCGGGGTCGAGAGCTCCAAGGCCCAGGGCGTCGGCCAGGGCGCGCTGGTCGCCATCGACGGCGAGGGCCGCATCCGCGCCTATGTCGGCGGCGCGTCCTACGCCGACAGCCAGTTCGACCGGGCCACCATGGCCCGGCGCCAGGCCGGCTCGTCCTTCAAGCCCTTCGTCTATCTCGCCGCCATGGAACAGGGCCGCACCCCAGCCACCCCGGTGGTGGACGAACCCGTCAAGATCGGGACCTGGGAGCCCCGGAACTATACCGGCCGCTATCTGGGGCCCATCAGCCTCCAGACGGCCCTGGCCCAGTCCATCAACACCGTCGCCGCGCGCCTGGCCAACGAGGTCGGCACCGGCAACGTGGCGGCGTCCGCGCGCCGTCTTGGGATCACCTCCCACATCCAGCTCGACCCTTCGATGGCGCTGGGCGCCGTCGAGGTCAGCCCCATGGAGATGGCCCAGGCCTACGCCCCCTTCTCCAACGGCGGCTTCCTGGCCAAGGGTTACGGCATCGAGCGGATCCGCACCGCCAGCGGCAAGGTTCTCTACGACCACGGGGTGGACAAGACCGCGCGCCAGGCGGTGGTCGGCTCGCCGGCCCTGCAGTACATGAACCAGATGATGCGCCAGGTGATTATCAATGGCACCGGGACCAAGGCGCGGGTCTCGGGCTTCGATATCGCGGGCAAGACAGGCACCACCAGCGACTACCGCGACGCCTGGTTCGTCGGCTACACGGGCGGCTTCGTCACCGCCGTCTGGGTCGGACGCGACGACAACACCCCCATGAAGAAGGTCACTGGCGGCGGAACCCCCGCCGTCGTCTGGCGCGACTTCATGACCGCGGCCCTGCCCCGCCTGAAGACCCAGGCCATCCCGGGCGGCGTCATGGTCCCGCCCTCGATCGCCGCCCCGGCCAGCGATCCCATCGGCGACCTGTTGTCGGGCAATGGTCCGCCCCGGACCGAGACCCCCGCCGAGCGGGCCCCCGCGGAAGAAATTCCTTACTAGGTCGGAGTGTCCTTCCTCCCTTGCGGGAGAAGATCAGCGCTTCCCTAGGCCCCGAAGGCGTGCAGTCGCGCGCCCTCGGCCCGCAGCCAGGCGCGATGCGGGCGCTCGTCCCCCACCAGGGCCTTCACGTGGGCCCAAAAGCGCGGGCCGTGATTGAGCTCCAGCAGGTGGGCGCACTCGTGGGCCACCACGTAGTCGGCCACCTCGAAGGGGGCCAGGGCCAGCCGCCAGCTGTAGCGGATCGAGGCCGGCTTCCCGATCATGCCTGGCCGGCACGAGCCCCAGCGGCCCCGCGCATCCATCACGCTCACCGCCGGCATCTTGGCGCCGAGCCGCCCGCAGTAGTGGGCGGTGCGGTCGGCGAAGACGGCCAAGGCCTGGGTCTTCAACATGCGGGTCACCGCGCGCGCATAGGCCTCCCCCTCACCCCGGGCGGCGATGCGGGCCGGGTCGTCCTGCGTGGCCGGGAAGTAGCGCACCGGATGGGCGGCGCTCTCCAATCGGCAGGGCTGGCCAAACAGGCTGATGGTGACGCCGGGCGCGATCGACTGGCTCTGGGGCAGCTCCGCCAGCCGGTCGGCGATCCAGGCCGCCCGCTCGGTGGCGAAGGCCGCGGCTTCCGACAAGCGGCGCACCGACGGCGCGGTGGCCACAACTTCCCGCTTGGTACGGTCCAGCCGTAGAGAGACACGCCGGGCGCGGGTGTGGACTTTCAGGCGGACGACGGCCCCGGCCACGTCGAGCCGGTCGCCGTCGGCCAGGGGGCGGCCGAACAGGGACATGATCCCTATCTAGGCTGCTTTTCCCGAAGCGGGAGCCCCGTCTTGGCCCTAGGCCGCGTTGGCCGCGTCGCGGGCCTTTTCGAAGCCGGCCTGCTGCTTGCGGATGAAGGCGCGGACCCGGGGATAGATCTCCTCGCGGAACCGGCGGCCGTTGAAGACCCCGTAGTGGCCGACGTGCGGCTGGACGTAGTCTTCCTTGAATTCCTCCGGCAGGCCCGAGCACAGGGTGTGCGCCGCCTGGGTCTGGCCGATGCCGGAGATGTCGTCGTTCTCGCCCTCGACGGTCAGCAGGCCGATGTCCTTGATCAGGGCCGGCTGCACGGCGCGGCCGCGATGCATCAGCTCGCCCTTGGGCAGCAGGTAGGACTGGAACACATAGTCCACCGTCTGAAGGTAGAACTCCTCGGGCAGGTCCAGCACCGACAGGTACTCGTCGTAGAACTCCAGATGCTTCTCGGCGGCGTCACCGTCGCCCTTCATCAGGTCTTCCAGGTACTGCTTGTGAGCGTCCTGGTGCTTCTCGGCGTTCATCGACATGAAGCTGTAGAGCTGCACGAAGCCCGGATAGACGCGGCGGCCCAGGCCCGGATAGGGGGCCGGCACGGTGTCGATCATGTTGGACTTGAACCAGGCGAAGGGCTTTTCCTCCGCCAGCTTGTTGGTGACCGTCGGCGACAACCGCGCATCGATGGGCGAGCCCATGAAGGTCATGGTGCCCGGACGGCAGTCCTCGTTGTCCTCGGCCATCAGGGCTGCGGCCGCCAGGACGGCGGGTCCCGGCTGGCAGACGGCGACCACGTGCGGGCGCGGGCCCAGCAGGCGCAGCATCTCGCGGATATGGTCGAGATAGTCGTGGAAATCGAAGCGGCCGGCGTGCAGCGGCACGTCGCGGGCGTTGGACCAGTCGGTGACGAACACCTCGTGGTCCTGCAGGAAGGCCTCCACCGTGCCCCGCAGCAGGGTGGCGTAGTGGCCGGAAAGCGGCGCGACGATCAGCACGGCGGGCTCCAGCTCGCGGCGGCCGGCCTTGCGCATGTCGGCCATGTTGCGGCTGAAGTGGGTGAGTTTCACCCACGGGCTGGACCAGACTTCAGTCTGGGTGACCCGGACGCTCTTGCCGTCGATCTCGACGGAATTGACGTTCCAGGCGGGGCGGCCATAGCGCCGGGTGAGGTTGGCGAACAGGTCCGCGCCGGCGAACAGCCGCCGGCCGAGGTCCGAATCCTTGGCCGGATTGAGCGGCGACGACCAGAAATCCCGGGCGGCTCGGGCGGCGAACCGCAGAGGCGAGGCGGCGTAGTAGCCGGCTTCATACATCGTATAGAGCATACGCGTTGGTCCCGTTGTGCAATGCAGCATGCACGCTGAGGCTTAAGAGAGTCTACCCCTCTTGGGTTCCAACCTTGCGGCGTGGGGACGCGGCGCGGCGCTCGCCTAACCCTCGCGCATCGCCGCTGAAACCTGCGTCACCACCTCATCGGGGCCGATGCCGAAGGGGATCACCCGGCTGAAGCGGCCCTTGGGGTTCATCAGATAGGCCGGGGTCGGGTGGTCCATCAGGTAGTCGGGCCCGGTTCCGGCCTTGCGATAGAAGGTCCGGTAGGACTTGGCCGCCGCGGCCACCTGCTCGGGCGTGCCGGTCAGGCCGATGGTCCCCTTGGGGAAGGCGTCATTGGACAGATAGGTGGCCAGTTGAGCCGGGGTGTCGCGCTCGGGATCGACGCTGATGAACAGGAACTGCACGTCGCGGGCCTTGGGACCCAGCCGCTCCTGGGCCTGGGCCATCTCCACCATGGTCGTGGGGCAGACGTCGGGGCAGTAGGTGTAGCCGAAGAACACCACGCTCCATTTGCCCTTCAGCACGCTCTCGTCCACCGGCTTGCCGGTCTGGTCCGTCAACTGGAAGGGTCCGCCCACCAGGGCGGTCTGCGGCGCCTTGAACGCCCCGGTCCTCCAGGCCACCGCCCCCAGCATCCCCAGGCTGAGCACGGCGCAGACGATCACGATCAGGTTGCGGCGGGTCATGGGTGAACCTTTTGTCTCGTCACGACGTGCGACTTGCATGATGCTCTGGCCGCAATGGCGTCCGTCAAGAACACGACGCCGTCGGGGCCTGGCCTCGATAGGCAAAGCCCGGCCCCGGCGCAAGGCGAGCTGGCCTGGGATATGCGCGGCGGGGGCCCCGGTCGGTTGCGGATGCGCAACCTCGTCACCCTGCGCTGGACCCTGATCCTCGGTGAGGTCGCCGTCCTGCTGATCGGCGGGTTGTTCCTGGGCTTCAAGGCGCCCTACGCCATCTGTTTCGGCCTGATCGGCGCGGCGGCCTGGATCAACCTGCTCACCGGGGTCGCCTCCCCGGGCCAGAGGATGATCGCCGACTGGGAGGCCACCGCCCAGCTCGGCTTCGACGTCGCCCAGATCAGCGTCCTGCTGTTCCTCACCGGCGGAACCGCCAACCCCTTCATCCTGATGCTGCTCGCCCCGGTGACCCTGGCCGCCGCCACCCTGCCCCTGACGCCCCTGTTGATCCTGGCCGGCGCGGCGGTGGGCGCCTCGGTGGCGCTCGCCTTCTTCCACATGCCCCTGCCCACCGCCTACGGCGTCACCCTCGACTTCCCGATGAGCTTCATGCTCGGCGCGGCGGCGGCCAATGTGGCCGGTATCGGGGTGATCGCCGGCAGCGTGCGCCAGGCGGCGCAGGAATCCAACCGCATGGCCCTGGCGCTGGACGTCACCCAGACCGTGCTGTCGCGCGAGCAGCGCCTCTCGGCCCTGGGGGCGCTGGCCGCCGCCGCCGCCCACGAGCTGGGCACGCCGCTGGCCACCATCGCCATCGTCGCCAAGGAGATGGCCCGCGAGGCGCCCACCGCCCAGGTCAAGGAGGACGCCGACCTGCTGATCGCCCAGGCCGCCCGCTGCCGCGAGATCCTGCGCCGCCTGACCGACGCCCCGGCCGAGGCCTCCGACGAGGTCCACGAGCGCATGAGCCTGCTGCAACTGGTCCATGAGGTGATCGAGCCCCACGCTGGGGTGAAGGGCGTCCGGGTCGAGGCCATCGTCACCGGCGCCGCCGGCGTCCAGTCCCCCGACATCTGGCGCATGCCCGAGGTGCTGCACGCCCTGACCTCCTTCGTGGAGAACGCCGTCGACTTCGCAACGTCCGAGGTGCTGATCACCGCCCGCTTCGACGCCTCGAGCGTCTCCATGGAGGTCCGTGACGACGGGCCGGGCTTCGCCCCCGAGATTCTGGCCAAGCTGGGGGAGCCCTATGTCACCACCCGTCCGGGGGCGGAGGGCTCGCGCACCGGCCATATCGGCATGGGGCTGGGCTTCTTCATCGCCAAGACCCTGCTGGAACGAACCGGCGCGGCCGTGACGTTCCAGAATGGCCGGCCGCGCGGCGCGGTGGTTTCCGCCCGCTGGCTGCGGGCCAGGATCGAGGCGCCTCTGGCCTGAACAAGGTTCGGTTTGAGCTTGCACGTCCTGTCGAACGCGACATGATGCCGCAGAGGGCGATGCTGACGAACACAACTATCCGGGGTTGCGTAATGACTGATCTCTCCGCCGACATCGCCGCCCTGCCCGACAAGAGCTTGCTTGTGCTCGACGACGATGCGCCGCTGCGAACGCGGCTCGGCCGGGCCCTGGAACAGCGGGGCTTCGAGCCGGTGCTGGTGGGCAGCGTCGCCGAGGCCCTGGCCGCGGTCCGCACCTTCGCCCCGGCCTACGCCGTGCTCGACATGCGGCTGGAGGACGGCACCGGCCTGAAGGTGGTTGAGGCCGTCCGCGACGCCCGCCCCGACGCCAAGGTCATCATGCTCACCGGCTACGGCAATATCGCCACCGCCGTGGCCGCGGTGAAGTCGGGCGCCATCGACTATCTGTCGAAACCCGCCGACGCCGACGACGTGGCCCGCGCCCTGCTGGCCCGCAAGGACGAGAACCCGCCCCCGCCGGAAAACCCCATGAGCGCCGACCGCGTTCGCTGGGAGCATATCCAGCGGGTCTACGAGCTCTGCGGCCACAACGTCTCGGAGACGGCGCGTAGGCTCAACATGCACCGCCGCACGCTACAGCGCATCCTGGCCAAACGCGCGCCGCGCTAGAGCGCGCAAGGTCTAGGCCTCCAGCAGCGTCCCCGCGCCGCCCGCCGCCCGTAACGCCGCCAGCCGGCCGAACGCGATGGTCAGGGCCTTGCGGCGGGCGGGCGCCAGGGGAACGCTGGGCGCCTCGCGCAGCACCGCGCCGCCGAAACCGTCGCAGACCACCAGGCCCGGCTCATCGGGCAGGATCTCGCGGGGAAACTCCGGGGCCACGGCGAAGGCGAAGGCGTCGCAATAGGGCATGTACTCATGCCACTTGCGGTCCACCCGGAAGTCCTCCAGCCCCGACTTCACCTCGACGATCAGGATGTGGCCCTTGCGCGACAGGGCCATCAGGTCGGCGCGCCGACCATTGGGCAGGGTCACCTCGGCCAGCGGCGCATAGCCCAGGTCGATCAGCAGCCGCGCGGCCCCACGGGTGACGGCGGTGGTGATCTCGGGCCGGGTGACAGTGACGATGACGTCCATGACCAATTCTTGTTCCGGCTTCGTTCCGGACGCAAGGGCCTGTGGCGTCTAGTTCCGGGCGGGCTGCGGGAATTCCAGGCGGCTGACGTCATAGCCCAGCTGTTTCACCCGGGCCACGGCCTGGGCCTTGGCGCCGGGGCTCAGCGTCGGGCGCTGGGACATCAGCCACATATAGTTGCCGTTCGGCGTGCCCAGGATCAGCCAGTCGGACTTGTGATCCAGCACCCAGTACTCCTGGCTCAGCATGCCGCCGAAGAAGCTCATCTTGATGCGGGCGTTGGTCTTGGGGTCGATGACCTTGGCCTTGGCCTTCCACTCGGTGGCCGGGTTGCTCAGCGCGCCCTTGTGACAGGCCTGGACCACCGAATAGCCCTCGCCGCTGCGCACCCAGTCGGAGGTGCCGCCCTGGCAATCCTTCTGGGTCTTGTTGGGCAGGCGGGCGACCTCGTACCAGCGGCCGGCCATCTTGGTCAGCTCGATGCGCTGGGCCGGCGGCGCGGGGGCGGCCATGGCGGGAGCAGCCCAGATCAGGGCCGCGGCGGCGAGCAATGGGGTGGCCAAGGAACGCATGGTCATCATCGCTAACCGCTACCCGTCGATTGTGAAAACTGAAACGCCCCCGACGCGAGCCGAAGGCGTTGATGTTCAACAGCACGAATTAGACCATTGCACGGCAGCTAAACCATACAGAACGCTAGGTTTCGCGGCTAAACGTCCCGCCCGGCGGCCGGGCGCCGTCAATCCGGCGTCCCGTTATCGTACAGACCCCCGCGCCACGGCGGCGTGGTTTGACATGGCCGGCCGCCGATGCCTGAATGGCCCCATGTTCGCACGACCGGCCTTTCGGCGTTTTCGCCACCACGGCGGCAGCCTGCTCGCAGGCTCCTAGCCCCGGATTCCAGCGGCTCGCACGCGAGTCCGGGGCTTTCTGAGAAACCTGACCTCCCCGCCGCATTCGACGGCCGCGCCGTCGCGCGCGCCGTCCGGAGACCCGCCATGCCCGCCAAGACCGCCACCCGTCCGTCCATCCTGGTCAGCGAGACCGACGCCGACCGCCTCTTCCTGCTGATCGAACAGCGGCAAGGCCCCGCCGACTGCAGCGGCCTGCGGGCCGAACTGGAGCGCGCCCAGGTCCGCCCCGACCATCTGGTGCCCGCCAGCGTGGTGGGCATGAACTCCACCGTGGACTTCCTCGACGAGGCCCACGGCGCGACCCGCACCGTGCAGCTGGTCTATCCGGGGCAGGCCGACATCGCCGCGGGCAGGGTCTCGGTGCTCAGCCCGGTGGGGGCCGGCCTCATCGGGCTAAAGGCGGGACAGTCCATCCAGTGGCCCGACCGCGACGGCCGGCTGCGGGCCCTGCGGGTGCTGAAGGTCAGCCGGGGCCAGGTCGTGTGAGCGCCGCCGCCCTCCCACGCCGGGGCGGGATCACCCCTTCGTGGCCAGCACGTCGAAGCGGTAGTGGGCGGTGAAGCGTCCGGGGTCGACCCGGAATTCCACGCCGTAGCCGTGGTCGGCCAGCACCCCGCCCAGGTGGTCGCGGCTCCACCAGGTCCCCAGGGCCTCCTCGCCCGCCGCCCGGCGCCGCTCGTACTCCGCCCACCGCGCCGGCGTGTCGTAGAAGGCCCTGATCAGGGCGACGTCGGGAATGTCGGTGAAGAACAGCGCCATCCCGCGCCCCGCGCAGGCGTCGATATTGACCAGCAGGTCGCGCAGCATCGCCTCGTCGAAATACTGCAGCCCCTGGTTCATCACCACCTTGTTGAGGCCAGGCGCCGGGAAGTCGTCGGGCCCGATCTCCTGGGCGCCGCGCTGGAGATAGCTGATGTTGGGCGCGCCATAGTCGGCCAGCGCCACCGCGATCAGGTCGCGGGAATAGTCGACCCCCACCACGGCGGCGCACCGCCGCGCCAGCCGCACGCTCACCAGGCCGTTGCCACAGCACAGGTCGGCCAGCACGTCGTCTGCCCGCAGATCCAGCGCCGCCTCGATGGCGGCGACCAGCCGGTCCATCTGGGCGGGGTCGATGGGCTTGCCCCCCACGGTGCGGCCCACCTGCGCCAGGGCGCCCTGCGGCAAAGGCGCGCCGCCATCCCAATGGCCGCGCCAGTCCCGGTCGCTCGGCAGGGTGTCAGGCATGGGGTCAACTCAGCGGTTCGCCGCCAGGGTAGCTGCGGCGGAATCCCGGCGCTAGGTCTGCCGGCGCGCGGCGACGGCTAGTCGCCCTGTTCCGCCAGGGTGTGCGCCACGACGGCGTTGGCATGCCCATGCCCCATCCCATGCTCGCTCTTCAGCATGGCGACGAGCGCCATATGTTTGGCGGGCAGGCCCGCGCGCACCAGAGCCTTCCACTCGGCGATCGGGCGGCCGTAGGTCTTCTCGATGGACGGGAAATAGGACGCCGGTCCCTTGATCTTCTCGTCGGCCATGGGGTGGTTCTCCTGTTGCTCCCCGAAGGACGAACCGAGAGCGGGGCGGCCGACAAGGACGGCCCCTCGGCTTTTTGAGTTCAGGGCGGCCCGCTTGTGTAGTTACAAATCTATAATTATATAAGGGCCATGACCAGCGTCCGATTTGAATGGGACGAGGCTAAAAACCTCTCAAATCAGCGCAAGTATGACGGTGTGAGCTTCGAGGACGCCCGGCAGGTATTTCAGGATCCGCTGCACATCTCTGTGCAGGACCGCATCGAGGGTGGCGAACAACGGTGGCAAACCGTTGGGGCGGTCCAGGGCGTCTTGATCCTACTGGTGGCGCACACGGTCACAGAGCAAGACGCCGACGGCGGATCGGTCGAGATCATCCGTATCATTTCAGCGCGACGGGCCACGCCGCGAGAGAGGCGACGCTATGAAAACGAAGCTTGATAAGGCGGAAACCCCGCCGGCTCTGACCGACGCGCAGCGCGAGCACCGGGCCGAGTTGGCGGCGCTGCCTGACGAGTCGATCGACACCCGCGACATCCCCGAGCTGTCCGACGAGGCATGGGCCGCCGGCGTCCGTGGGCGCTTCTACCGGCCCGTAAAGCAGCAGATCACCGCCCGCGTCGACGCCGACGTGCTGGATTGGCTCAAGTCGCAGGGAAGGGGGTATCAAGGCCGCCTGAACGCCATTCTGCGGCGGGAAATGCTAGCCTCGCTTAAGCAGGCGCCGCGGGCGTAAACAAGGGCGCAATGCTGGCGGCCAGCAAGGCGAGAGGTGTCGTCTACAAGCCGCAGTTCCCAACTTCAGAGACGGGGTTAGCGGCGTTGGAATTCCTCCCTACCGCCTCAAAGCCTCCCGGCCACCACTTCACCTGCCAAGTCTTGCGCGGCAATCAGTCTGTCATGGCCCGTATGGCAGCTCGTCGGCTAGGAGTCCTTGCTCAGAGAGAGTCGAGGTCACATGGAAGAGACAACCGCACCGAAGAAGTCAGCTCGCATCCGCGCTGACGAGATCAAGGCCTTTCGCTGCAAGAACCTGATCGCTGTCCTCGAGAACCCGAGCGACTTGAGAAACATCGGGACTGTGATCCGGAACGTGAACGCCCTCGGCGTCGAGAAAATCTATGTGGTCGATCCGCGCCGGTCCCTTGCCGATGATTGGCAGGAGTTGCGCACAGGGAAAAAGCTTTCTGGCACATCTGCCTCCGCGGTGAAGTGGACGTTTGTGAAACGCTTCGACAGCACGGACGAATGCTTCGACTATCTCGAAAAAAAGCACTTCAAATCGATCGTCACCTCACCGCACGTGAAGGGCAAGGCGAGCATTTTCCTGGACGAAGGCGACTACACCACCCACGCCAAGCTCGCGGTCTGGTTCGGCAGCGAAGCGGTGGGGATCAGTGATCGAGCCGTCGAGCGGGCGGAAATGTGCGTCTCAATTCCAATGTTCGGCATGATCGAGAGCCTCAACCTTGGAACAAGCTCAGGCATTGTCCTCTATGAGGTCGCCAAGCAGAGGCGCGCCTATCAGGCGAAATATAGATTGCGCGACCAGCGGGGCGCCCGGGCCACGCCACTGCCGACTGTGATCGCCCCGAAGGTCTCGTAAACGTCCGCAATGGGTGGCTTTTCACGCCTTGGAGACAGGAAGCCCCCTACCCCCGCCGCGCCGCCTCGATTCTCGCCACGTCGATCTTCTGCATGGTCATCATCGCCTCGAACACCCGCTTGGCCACCGCCGGGTCGGGGTCGGACATGGCGTCGGTCAGTTGGCGCGGGGTGATCTGCCAGGAGAAGCCCCAGCGGTCCTTGCACCAGCCGCACTGGCTCTCCTCGCCGCCGTTTGCGACGATGGCGTCCCAGTATTTGTCGGTCTCGGCCTGGCCGTCGGACTCCACCACGAAGGAGACCGCCTCGTTGGCCTTGAAGAGCGGGCCGCCGTTCAGCCCCAGGAACGGCCGTCCCAACACGGTGAATTCCACGGTCAGTTCGGCCCCGGCCTGGCCGTCGGGAAAGTCGGCGGGCGCCGTGTCGGTCTTGCCGACGAAGCTGTCGGGAAACAGGCCGGCATAGAAGTCGGCGGCCTTGCGGGCCTCGCCGTGGTCGAACCACAGGCAGGTGGTGAGCTTGGCCATCGTCGTTCTCCTTCGGGTTGTCTCTGACCCAAGGACGAAGATTGCGCCGGGTTTCCGACAGCGCGGAAACGAAAAACGCCCGCCGGGGGGACCGGCGGGCGCTTCGTACTCAGCCTCGGAGAAACCCTACTCCGCGGCGATGGAGATCGGCTGGCTGATGCGGTCCTTGAAGTTGATCTCCTGCAGGTAGGCGATGCCTTCCTCGGCGATGTCGTCGCCGACCATGCGGTCGCCCTCGGCCTTCAGCTCCTCCAGGTCCACATAGACGGCGTAGAAGGCCCGCGTCCGCTCGGTGATGATGCCGGCGTTCAGCAGGGTCTTCACCAGCACGCGGAAGATGTTGGACTGCTCCTTCATGTTCTCGCGGCGGGTCTCGTCGTTCATGTTGGCGGCCATCTCGGCGATGACCCGGTCGGGATCGAGGCCGAACTCCTCATAGAGGTCGCGCTGCTGGGTGGGGGCCACCAGGTTGAACAGCAGGGTCTGGAAGCAGTGGGCCGCCCAGGTCTCGATGATCTCGTGCTCGGCCTCGGTCAGCTTGGGAATGGTGCGGTCGGCCCAGATCTTCCCGAACTTGTGGTGGAAGGCCTCGTCGGTCATCACCAGCTGCATCAGCTTCTTGCCGAGCGGGTCGCGGATATTGTTGAAGAAGGTGGCGAAGGCGCCCATGGCCAGGCCCTCCACCAGCATCTGCATGCCGATGATCTTCTTGTAGACCTCGGGGCTGCCGATGATGTCGATCAGCAGGGCCTTCAGGGTGGGGCCGGCTTCCACCGGGCGGCCCCAGCGGGCCTTGATGTACTTGGCGAAGGCCGTCACGTGGCGGGCCTCTTCGCGGGTCTGGTTGGCGGCGTATTCCTGCGCCCCCTGGTCCAGCAGCACGTGGCACAGGCTGGCCGACAGGTTCAGCGCCCCCTGCTCGCCGTGCAGGATCGAGGAGAAGGACCGCAGCGCCGACTGGTTGGCGAACCGCACGCGGGTCTTCCAGTCGCTGAGGTGGTTGGAGACGTAGTCGGTGGACAGCGAGATGATCATGTCCTCCGGCAGGAGCATCTCGTTTTCCATGTCGAAGGGCTCGTCGAAGTCGATGTACTTCTTGTCGAGCGGATCCCAGAAATGGTCGTGGGTGGCCGAGATGATCTTGTCGAAGGCCGTCGAGCGGGCGCCGTAACGGTCCAGGTCCAGCATGGCCTCGAAGTCGTCCGGGGCCACGGCCTCGTAGATGATGTCCTTGGTGATGTTGCCGTCGGCCGCCATGGATTTGCTCCTGCGGGGCGCGCGTTGACGCCCGGTTTCCTCATTGGCACCACGATCACCCGCATTTCGCGCGGAGTCAATAAAGATGACGCAGGCGTCATTTTCAAGATGACCCCTTCTCCCCTTGCGGGAGAAGGTGGCCGGTCAGCGACCGGTCGGATGAGGGGTCGCACTCCCCTCTCCGCGCATCTCGCAAGGCCCGAACCCGAGAGGCCTATCGACCCCTCATCCGACCCTGCTCCGCAGGGCCACCTTCTCCCGCAAGGGGAGAAGGAATTAATCCGCCTCGATCGCGTCGATGTCGTCGTCGGACAGGCCGAAGTGGTGGCCGATCTCGTGGACCAGCACGTGGCTGACCAGTTCGGCCAGCGTCACGTCGCCGCGGTCGACCCACTCGTCCAGGATCGGGCGGCGGTAGAGGAAGATCATCGAGGGCTGGGGCGAGGGGTCGAACAGCGAGCGGCGGCCGATGTCGACGCCCTGGTAGAGCCCGGTCAGTTCGAAGGCGTCCTCGATGCCCAACTCATCGAGCACATCCTTGGCGGCGAAGTCATCGACCCGGAAGATCACGTCCCCGGTCATCTTGCGGAAATCGGCCGGCAGGGCCGCGAAGGCGGCCTCCGCCAGGGCCGCCAGGTCGTCGAGGGAGGGGGCCAGGCCGCTGGCGTCGGGGGGGCTACTCATCGGGCATGATGATATGCGGCGCCTCGGGGGGGCGTGTCTCGAACAGACCGATATCCAGCGGCTGCTGGGGCCGCACCGCCCGCATTGGCTGGCGGGCGAGCGCGCTCAGGGCCTGATAGTCCAGGGGTTCGCGGGCCTTGCGCCGGGCGTCGCGGGCCTGGGGTCCCTCCGCGGCCTTCGCCGCCGAGGCCAGCCGCCAGTAGCTGACCTGCAGCCGCCAGACGGTGCGCGGCGCCGGCTTCGGCTCGGGCCAGCGGCGGCCGTCCTTCAGCACCGGTTGCACCGGCGGCGGGGGCCGTCCGTCGATGGCCTCGGCCAGCCGGCAGTAGCGGTCCTCGGGCGCCAGGGCCACGGCCTTGCCCGGCCGCTCGTCCTCGACCCGGCCGGCATGGGCGTCCAGCGCGGCGGCGCGGTTGGCATAGGGCGGCCCCACCGGCTCGGTGACGAACACCACGGCCTGGCCCGCCGCGCCCACGGCCTCGCG
>NZ_JBBKVV010000007.1:0-49348 GCF_037968635.1 Phenylobacterium sp. | reverse complement strand
CGGCCGGGGTCGGGGTCCTGCGGGCGGCCACGGGGTTGCTGGCCGGAATGGTCTGGGGCGACCGCGGGGCGGTGGACCGGCCGCCGAGGCTGGCCAGGTGCTTGTCGATCAAGGCAGCGGCTGCAACCTTGTCGCCAAAGGACCAGACGCCCTGGTGGGCGCCCTCAACGATCAGGTCGTAAGCCGCCTTCTGAACCGCCTGTTCCAGCGCAATCGTGCGCGGCTCATTGGCGGTGATACCGGTCTCAGCCTCCAGCAGGTTCTTGTAGCTGACATAGCGGAAGGCGCCGCCCTGCAGCCCGGCCGAGGCGACGGTCTTGCGGACCACCACCGAGGTCAGGACTTCCCCGGTCTTGGTCGCCACGGCGCGCAGGTAGACGGTGATGGTGTCCTGCCGGTAGTCGGCGTTGGCGCCGACGCCCAGGAGGCGCGCGCCGGCGCCGCCGGTGAGGGTGTTGGTGTCATAGCCGATGACGCCGCCCTCCAGCAGGACGCCAGCGAACAATAGCGAGGGCAGGGCCTCCGGATTGACCGCCTTTTCGCCCAGATAGCGGCTGCGCATCTCGGTAATGACCTGGCGCTCCTTCAGGAGATTATCCAGATGCTCGCGCTCCAGAACGGTGAACCACTTGCCGCCCCCGGCCTCGCGGAGGGACTGAATCAAGACCGAGGTGGCGCCCTGGGTCAGGGCCCGTGACAGGGTCTGGATATTGTCGGTCGGGCTGAATTGACCGGTCTGGTCGGTGAAGCCATAGACCGCCACCGCCACAGGCTGGCTCGGGTACGGCAGGTTGATGAGGTCCTGCGATGCGGAGGACATCCTGGCTGCCTGTGGCTGACTGTAGAGATGGGGGCGAGAAAAGCCCTGGGCGCCTGGGCTGGCGCATCCGGCCAGCGCCAGTGCGGCGCAGGTGGCAAACCAGAGGGAATGGGATCGAATGGCCATGCGAGGTGCTCCTAGCGGCCGCTCAGAAGGATCGGGACCGAGATGTTGGTGGTCTGCCCTGTCGTCGCATCGAGGATGTCGATGCTCACCGCGTCGAGGCCACGATTGAAGGTGATGGTCTGGCTTCCAAAGACGATCTGGCCGCTCTCCTGAGGATTGGCCCCGAAGATCGCGTCAGTGACGTTCGAAGCGAGCGCTGAGAGAAAGCGGCTCTGCAGCTGCTGCAGGAACTGGCTCGCTTGGGTTTCGCTGGCGCTGGCGCCAGTCACGGCCGGAGCCGAGTAGCTATTCTGCGCTCCAGCGATGGCCAGCAGATGCGCCGAATTGCCGGGGTTGCCACCGAACGACGGGTTCACAGGCTGGTAGGTCAGAGGTGCTGCGGCGGCGCACAGGGGAGGGGCGAAGCAGGCGAGCAGGGTCAGGGCGCACAGCGGCGCTTTCGAGAAAGGCATGCTTTCCTCAGGAAATGTCAGTGATGTTGGGGTGCGGGTCGCCGCGAAGGCCGGAGCTCAGCTGAGACCGAGGTTTCGGCGGTTAGGGCGTGGAGTGTTTCTGCCTATGCATCACGATCATTGTGTCTCCCCCTATTGGGGCCGCGGGTGTTCCTCAGAAGTCGTCACTAAGTCGCAGAACATGTGATTTCCAAAGGCCCAGCGACCCATTTTGAGGCGTTGGCTGCTGCCATGCGCCTCAAAATGAGACACTTTCTGCGAGCTCATGTCCGGCGGGGCCGACCGACCGACGGCGGTCAAAGTGTCGTAAAAACAAAGGTGTATCTCGATATTCGCACGCTTTTCTTGGTTGAGATCGGTGGCGCTCGGGCGCCTGCAATTGAGGGGGGAGCTTAAGGGGATTTTGACGGGCGGTTGGGCGCAGGCAGGCTGATGGCGTTCGACGAAGTTCAACCCGGGGGATCTACGGCGCCCCGGCATCGCGGCCCCGGAAGGCGGCCAGCCGCTCGATCCGGCAGGTCATCTGCCGCAGGGACGCCTCGATGCCATGCATCATCCCCAACAGTTCCGGCCGCGAAAGTATGGAATCGTCCACCACCAAGCCGTCGCCTCGCCGCGCCACCAAGCCGTCGACGAGGAGGCGATTGGCGTGGCGGCGTGTGGTCTCCAAGGAACGGTCGATGCGCCGGGCGACGGCGCGTACGCTGATCGGACGGCGCAGGATCTCTGGGGGCGGTTGGTCGGTTCGGCCGTATCGCGCCGACAGGTCGTCGTCCTCAAGCAAGGGGCGGTTGTTCGCTGTGAAGATGCAAAGGAAGGTGTCGGCCCGGGCCACATTGTTGTCGAGAAGGCTGATGTTCTCGATCATGAACAGGAATAGGAAGTCCGCCAAGAACAAGACGAATGGTTGGCGGCTGATCGTCGGCGCGCGCTCCCAGGGTCGGCGTACAAGCGGTGCGAGGCGGTCGGCCTGGACGGGATTTATCCAGCGGTCGAGCTCGCCAACCATCTCGCTCAGAATATCTAGTGTCCGTTGTGAAGCCGCAGCGACATGCTCATTTTGGTATGAGGCCGAGCGAACGATCACCCCACCTGGGAGCTGCTCGCAAAGGCCTCGCGCCACCAGGCGCTTGATGACCCGCCGGAGCGTTTCGTTGTCTACCCCATGGGTGGCGCCGAGCGCGCGCATGGAAATGGGCTGGCGCTGATGGTCAGGGAAACCGCCCTCCAGGTAGCGCTCGAGCAGGTCAGGCTGGGAAAAGACATACTTGATGTTGGCCAAGTCAATGGCCGGCCAGATGAGCGCGCACATGTGATCGCCGTCGAAGGCCCACCGCCAGGACATCGAGATCTGGAAGGCGTGCTCGAGCACGATGCGGGCAATAGGCCTGGCCATCGGATTTTCCGCGGCCGGCTGGAGCGCGGTCATCGCGATCCCCCAAAACGTTTAAACTTCCGCCGTGAGGGAAAGCAGAAGGTCTGGGGCCTGGAAAGCTTTACTGTCCCGTTTTGAGGCGAAGGGCGCAACTGATGCGCCGCAGAATGGGTCGCCAGGGCGGCTGACTTAATCCTCCCCGGCCTGAGCGGCAGCGACCCTTTCCATGCGGCGCAGCATCAGCAGAAGTGAGGCGTTGATGTCGCCGACGACCTTTACGAACGACGGTCTCGCTATTGCCTCTGATGAGACCACGAACCCTCCGCCTTGCTTCTCGATCAACCCTAACTCCCCGAGGCGGGCCACATGGCGGCGAGTGGTTTCCACGGCGGTGTTGAGGCGCCTCGCGATACCGCGAATGCTGATCGGCTCCCGCAAAGCCGCAGGCGGAGGCGTGTCCCAAGTTGCATACTTGAAATTCAGTTCATTATTTCTTAGTAAAGGTCGGTAGTTCGCAGTAAACACACAAAGAAATACATCTGATGTAATCACATTTCGATCAAACGCGGACTGCATTTCAACGCCAAATCGCACGATAAATTGCATGAAAAGGAGCGTGATAATTCGGGAAAACAGGCCGGAACTGTTGATCTTGTCGTCCCAGGGGCGGGATTGGACGACCGGTGGCCAGCCAATTTCAGACCGTGGAGCCCAGTATTCCAAGGCTCGGAACAGCGACGATAACTCCTCTAGAGCCCCCTCCGACGCGATGCGGATTTCGTCTCTTTCATAAGCGTCCGAACGCACAATTAAACCGTCGGCCAAACGTTCGCAGTATCCCCGATCCACCAGGCGACTGGCGCAGCGCCGGACGGTTTCGACGTCGAGGCCCAGGCTGTTTCCGAGCGCGCGGGTGGAGATCGGCCGGCGATCGCGATCCTCGAAACGATTTTCCTGAAGCAAGAGCGGCAGGTCTGACTGGGCAATAAGGTGCTCGGTATTGGCGAGGTCAATCGAGAGCCACGTAAGCATGCTCAGGTGGTGACCGTCGAATGCTTGTTTCCAACCCATACTGGCGTGGAAGGTATGCTCAAGCACCTGGCGAGTGATAAGCCGAACGGGCATGTTCCCCACCGCAGGTGTTGGCCACGTCATCTTCCGTCCCTCCGCGTCCTGAGTTCTCTGCGCGCCGGAGCGTCGGCCTATTGGCGGACGATCGCGAGGTTTCCGCTACCAGACTGGATGATTGTCGAGACCGAACTCGCGTTGACGGTCTGGTAGACTTGGGCTGTGTTGCCGGAGCCTGATTGTAGGATGATGCTTTGCACGTCCGGCACGGTCTGGCGCACCTCCGCATAGAGGCCAATGCCGTCCTGCTCTATCAGGCTGCGGGCGCCGCGGTCGACCGGGGCCGACGCTGCGCCGGCCTCCAGGGCCGTCAAGGCCTGCACCTCTGAAGCGAGATCGGACGTCATCGCCGTCCAGGCGCCGGATGCGGCCTGGCTCATCGACGCATCGGACACGTTGCCGGCGCCCACCTGGTCGATCATGGCGATACCGGCGGAGGCCGGGCTCGCAATCGTCACTGCGGCCATGAGGGCGACCGCTCGGGTCGCCAGTCCAAATTCCTTCAACATCCCGCCACCCTTGGTCTCGTTGAGGAGAAGGAGGGCGTGCGGCGGGTGCGTTCCGGACCAACCGGGATCATGCACACGAACCCATTATCGGAGCCCAGCGGCCGGACGCCTGCATTCTCCAGGCAGGGCGCAGTGTGGAGGAGGAAGGTTGAGGTCCGGTTTACCGCCACCGGCTCGTCCGGCGCTTGTAGCCGGTGACGAAAGCCCGAATCTGGACGCCGGCATCCTGCTCTCGGAGGATTTAAATGAGCTGATCTTCCGTGAACCTCGGTCGCCTCTTTCGTTCCTTTCCTGGGCGTCGGACTCGAACCCTGGACCTCCACTTCAGGAAAGCGGGGAGTGGCCTAGGTGTCGAAGCTATGAAGGTTGTTCACCCGGGATCGGGTTGAGAAAGTGGGGTTGCGAAGCTCCAAACTCTAACCGGGAGACCCCGGATGAACGTCCATAAGAATGCCCGTCTGACGCCGTCGGGTCGAGCCTTGCTGTCCGATCGTGTGGCCTGTGGTTGGACAGTGAAGGCCGCGTCGGCCGCCGCGCGTGTCTGCGAGATCGAAGCCCTGCGGCGTGAACGACTGACCGGCGCGGCGATCGCCGGCCGTCTGGGCATGGCGCGCTCGACGGTCGGCCTGGTGCTGCGCAGGCTGAGCCCGGGACGGCTGGCGAATTTCGTCAAACCCGGCGTAACGCTTCGGGTCGCACCGCGTCAGCTTCGTGTCTTTCCCCTATAGTCCGCGCCACCCGACACGTTGCGGACAGCCTGTGCTGACAAGTAGAGTTGGCCGGGCCGCAATGCCCAGACTCAGCCAGCGGTATAGAACGCCTCCAGAATTGCATGCATTGCGGCCGTTCCGAAACTGGCAGCATGCCTGAGCGTCATGTCAGGGCCCGCGCATGTCTGCGTCGATGACGCCTCGCGCTTAGCCTACCCCGAGATCCTGGAGAGCGAGCGCAAGGCAGACACCACCTTCCAGGTGCGCGCATATGCATCGAGGCTGGTCCACGCATTTACCCGGCAGCGCTAAGTGCCTGAAAACATGCGGCCGGATTAGATGGCGGTTTACAGCTAAGGGCCTGAATGATTAGTAGAACTGCCCGATTTTGGTACCGTCGTTCTAGGTTCGAGTCCTAGTTCCCCAGCCAATCTTCCCCGTCCTTCAGGACACCGGAGTCCGACGGTCCGAAACCGTCGGATGGTCGTGGTTCGTGCGGTCACCGCAGGTCCGCCCCGGCGAGACGTCGGAACGTCCGATTTCGCACCGACCGCCACCCCAGGTGGCTTCGGTCATCTGGCCCGACAACCAGCGCGCGCGCGCTGGTGTTTTGTCGCAGTTGATCGGCCTTCCGGCCTCTTGAATTCATAACTTGCGAAGAGGATTGAACGACGTTCGCTCAGTGCGGGCGGCACGGCCTCCGGGGGGAGTCAAATGTACACAGGCGGCGACATCAAGCGGCCGGCGACGGACGCCGACATCTATCATCTGCTTGTTGAGGCCAGCAGCGACATCCTGGTCCGCGCCAGTCTGGACGGCAGGATTCTCTACGTTTCGACGGCCTGCCGTCTCCTGGGCTACGAGCCGGAGGAACTGATCGGCCAACTGCCAGCCTCCCTGCTGCACCCCGAGGACATGGCGCGTTTCGATGCCGCCATGAAGGGCCTGAGCGGCGGCGTGATCGACGCCGCCACCGACCGCGCCCATCGATACCGCGCCAAGAGCGGGGACTGGATCTGGCTGGAGGGCAATCCGCAGCTGCTGCGCGATAACGCCGGCCGGCCCGTGGAGATCATCAACGCGTTCCGCGACGTGACGGGGCGAAAACAGGCCGAGGCGGAACTGGTCGCCGCCCAAATCCGGCAACAGGTGCAGCACAACCAGTTCGAGAACGCCTTCCACCATGCGCCCATCGGGATGGCCCTGGTGGGCCTCGACGGCGGATTCCTCAGACTCAACCGGGCCTTCTGCGACATCGTCGGCTATCCGGTGACCGAACTGCTGAGTCTGGACTTCCAGGCCATCACCCATCCCGACGACGTGAACGTTGATCTCGGCCATCTGGCGCGTCTCGTGGCCGGCGAGATCCCCAGCTACCAGATGGACAAGCGCTATATCCGCAGGGACGGCGCGACCGTCTGGGTGCGGCTGTCGGTTTCCCAGGTCTATGACGCCGCTGGACGGCCGAAGCATTTCGTCTCGCAGATCGAGGACCTCACAGCCCGCCGGGAGGCCGAGGACCGCTACCGGCTGCTGGCCGACGCCTCCACCGACGTCGTCCTCAAGGTCGATATGAACGACGTCATCCAGTACATCTCGCCCTCGATCCGCCGCTACGGCCATGACCCGGAGCAGTTGATCGGTCGCCGCGGGGCCGAGCTGATCCACCCCGACGACGTGAAACGGCTGCTGGACGAGGTGGCGCAGGTCGCCGCTGGCATCGCGGTCGATCCATCCCGGGACCGCAGCTTGCGCCTGCGTGACCATGACGGCCACGCCTGGATGGAGAGCGGCTCCACCGTCATCCGCGAGGCCGGCCGGCCGGTGGCCGTCGTCTCCCAGATGCGCGACATCACCGAGCGGCGCGCGGCCTATGCCGCCCTGGCCAAGGCTGAGGCCCAGTTCCGTCTGATGACGGAAAACGCCACCGACATGATCGTCACCACCAACCTGGACGGCGCGATCACCTTCGCAGCGCCGTCTTCCCGCGCGATTACCGGCTACGACAGCGCCGAGCTGATCGGTATGCGGCCGATGGAGTTCACCCATCCCGACGACGCCGCCGAGGTGTTGCGGGTGTTTACCAATGTCGCCTTGGGTCTGCCGGGGGAGGCCGTGCGCTGGCGGGTCTGGCACAAGCACGATGAAGGCTGGGTATGGCTGGAGTCCAATCCCTCCCTGCTGCACGGCGATCGCCCGCCTGAGGAGCAGATTTTCCTCGACGTGATCCGCGACGTCACCGCCCAGGTCGCCCAGGAGACCGCGCTCGAAGAGGCCACCGCCGCCGCCCAGGCCGCCGCCTCCGCGAAGGCGGAATTCCTGGCCAATATGAGTCACGAAATCCGCACCCCCCTGACCGCGATTCTCGGCTTCACGGGTTTGCTGTCGGCCCGCGAAGGGCTGGACGAGATCGCTCGCGGCCATGTCGACCGCGTGGCCGGGGCCGGCCAGGCCCTGCTGTCCATCGTCAACGACGTCCTCGACTTCTCCAAGCTCGAGGCCGGACAGTACGAGATCAAGCCGCGCCCGGTGTGCCCGGTCGAGGTCGCCCACGAGGCTCTGCTGATGTTCGCGCCCCAGGCGGAGGCCAAGGGACTGGCCCTGGAGTTCCAGGCCGACGATGGCGTGCCAGAGGCTCTGTCCCTGGACCCCGAGCGCCTGCGCCAGGTTCTGCTCAACCTGGTGGGCAATGCGATTAAGTTCACCGATCAGGGCCTGGTCTGCTTGCGCCTGCGCTACGACACCGGCCTGCAGCGGCTCCATGTCGCCGTGCAGGATAGCGGTTCGGGCCTGACCCCGGAACAACAGGCTGGCCTGTTCCAGCGCTTCTCCCAGGTCGACGCCTCCTCGACCCGCCGCCACGGCGGCACTGGCCTGGGCCTGGCCATCTGCAAGGGCCTCACCGAGGCCATGGGGGGGGAGATCGGCGTGACCGGCGCGCCGGGCCAGGGTTCGACCTTCTCCTTCTTCATCGCCGCACCGGTCGCCGCAGCGGTCTCGCCCACGGCCGAGGAGGGGCGGCAAGGTCTTGATCTCGAGGGTGTCCGGGTACTGGTGGTGGACGACAATCCCATGAACCGGGAACTGGCCAGGGCCGTGCTGGAATCCGCCGGCGCCGAGATCACAGAGGCCGGTGACGGCCAACAGGGGCTGCTCACCGCGACCCAGCTTCCCTTCGATGTCATCCTGCTCGACATCCGCATGCCGGTGATGGACGGGCCGGAGGCGCTGCGGCGCCTACGCGCCGAACCGGGCCCGAATGCGTCGATTCCGATCCTGGCCTTCTCCGCGGACGCCGACCTCGAACGCTACGCCGAGCAGGACGGCTTCGACGACGTCGTGCGCAAGCCCGTGGACGCCGCGAGCCTGATCCAGGCGATCGCCCATTGGACGCGATGGGATCTGGCCTTCGACACCGCGGACAGCGCCGATGCCTCATGAGATCAAGCAGACTCGCATCCTGGTGGTCGAGGACGATCCCATGGTCCTGGAACTCATCACCACCCGTCTCAGCCTGGCCGGCTTCCACACCTTCAACGCTCGCGACGGCTATGAGGGTCTGGCACGGCTAAAGGAAGTGTCGCCGGCCGCTATGGTGCTCGACATCAACATGCCCCGGCTCGACGGGTTCGGGGTCCTGAAGGGCATGAAGGCCCTGGGCATTGCGGTGCCCACCCTGGTGCTGACCGCCCGCAACCAGAGGTCCGACGTGCAGGAGGCCCTGAAGCTGGGCGCCTCGGACTTTCTCGCCAAGCCGTTCCAGGATCAGCAGCTCCTGGCCCGGGTCGGCCGCCTGATCCGCAAACCCGTTCCCCGGCCACCGCCTGGCGACGCCGCCCCCGCCGTGATCATCTGATCTCGCGCGGCGGTGTGGTTCTTGGTGAAAAAGGCGGCGCGACGGCGCCCGTGCCGGAACCGACCGGTCGCCGGACGGTTGGATAGGCTCCTCCTCCAACCGGTCACCCCCCATGACCCTGCCCGCACGTCTCAGCCTTCGACTCTGGCTCGCCGCCCTGGCCTCCGCCACCTGCGTGGGCGCCGCCAGCGGCGCGGCGCTTCGGCCCGGCCCGGAGGAGACCTCCGAGCCGCCGACTCCGCAACTCATCACCCTGTCCCAGACCGACATGACAACCTTCGATCCGCGCGACGCGTCCTGGCTCAAGGCCGGCGCAAGTTAGGCCTGTCGCTCCCTTCGCTTTTCGCCCAACCTGATCGCTGATCAGGCACGGAGCGCGACCATGGCCTTCAAGGAATACGCCGACTATGACGGCCTGGGCCTCGCCGCCCTGGTGGCCAGCGGCGACATCACCCCAGCCGAGCTGACCGACGCCGCCATCGATCGGATCGAGCGCCACAACGGCACGCTGAACGCCGTGGTCCACAAGGCCTATGACGAGGCCCGCGCCACGGCGTCGGCGGCCTTGCCTGACGGTCCGTTCCGCGGTGTGCCGTTCCTGATCAAGGACCTCGGCGCCCAGGTCCAGGGCTGGCCCCGCACCTCGGGCAGCCACTTCGCCCAGGTCCCGTCTGACGACGCCGACAGCGAGCTGGTCAGACGCTACCGCGCCACAGGCGTCGTGCTGGTGGGCAAGACCAACACGCCGGAGTTCGGTATTCCCGGCGTCACCAATTCCGACAAGCTGGGCGCCTGCCGCAATCCCTGGAACCCCGATCACATCTCCGGCGGCTCCTCGGGCGGCGCGGCCTCGGCGGTGGCGGCGGGCATCGTGCCCCTGGCCCACGCCAGCGACGGCCTGGGCTCGATCCGCATCCCGGCGGCCTGCTGCGGCCTGGTGGGGATGAAGATCACCCGCGACCGCACCCCGATCTGCGAGGTCTCCGACGGCGCGTTGGGTTTCTCCGTCCACCACGTGGTCAGCCGCACGGTGCGCGACAGCGCCGCCATGCTGGACGCCACCGGCTATGCCCAGGCGGGCGACCCCTTCCAGGCCCCGGCCAAGGACGGCCCCTATCTCGCCGACGTGGAGCGCTCACCCGGCAAGCTTCGCATCGCCTGGTCCCTGGAGACCCCCAACGGCCGTGAGATCGACCCGGAGATGACAGCCGCCATGGCCCGCACTGTGGACGCCCTCAAGCACCTGGGCCACGAGGTGTTCGAACAGGGCCTGGGCATCGACTACCGCAGCCTCTACCGCGCCCAGTCCCTGGCCAGCGCCTCCAACTTCTCGGCCAATGTTCTGCGCTGGATCGAGCGTCTGGGCCGCGAGCCTGGCGACGACGAGCTGGGACCGCTCGCCCGGCGCGGCTACGAGGCCGGCAAACGCATCACCGGCCAGCAGGCCTTCTGGGGCTTCCAGCAGCTGCGCCTCCTCAACCGCCAGATCCTGGCCGCCTATGAGGCCTTCGACGTCTTCCTGACGCCCACCATGAGCACCCCGCCGCCCCGTGTGGACTGGCTGGACCCGGCGCTGGATCCCAAGGACTTCGACAAGCGCCAGAGCGCCACCTACGCCACGACGCCCCCGGCCAACTTCACCGGCCAGCCGTCCCTGTCCCTGCCGCTCTGGCAATCGGAGTCAGGCCTGCCCATCGGCATGATGTTCACCGCCCGCTTCGCCGACGAGGCCACCCTCTACCGCCTGGCCGGCCAACTGGAAAAGGAACTGCCCTGGGCGGCGCGCAAGCCGGCGATCTGGAACTGAGGCGCTGATCCTCATGCCGGTCCGTGCGCTCACCCTGATCCTGACCGGCCTGCTGGCGGGCTGTTCGACGGTGGTTCCGCAGACCTCGATGCTGACCACCGTCTATCCGCGCGAGTTCCAGGACGGCTATTCCCAGAGCATCGTCCGTTGGGCGGACCCCGGCGACCTCGTCTGGCTGCGGGGGCACGAGATCTATGCCTGGAGCCTGGGCGACGTCACCTTGGCGGGCCACGTCCCAGCCACCGGCGAGGCCGTTGAGCGGCGAATCGGCGACTGGCGGTCCATCGGCGAGCTGCGCGGCGTCCGCTACTATGCCCCCGTAACCTATTTTCACGGCGCCGGCCGGCGGCCGGACACCCCGCCGCCCTTCGCCTGCGCCCCGGTGGAAGCGCCCTGGCGCGCCGCCCTCACCTGGACGCTTGGCCGCTGTCCGTCCCCTCGGCGCGTCAGCAGCGTCTCTCTCAGCCTGCGGGCCGATCCCCGGTCGTGGGAGGAGGCTTCCATCCGCCTGGTGGGGGTGGGCAATGGCGGCGCGGACTTCGTCTATCGGGAACGCCGCAACGCCCGCGACCTGGACACCTCGACGCCGCAAGCCACCGAGGTGCGGTTCTCGGTCAGGCCAGGCCAGGTCCAGGACCCCGGCAGCGTCTTCCCCGAGACCGTCCGCAGCGAGGTCCAGCTCCGGGTCGAGTCGATCCAGGGCCAGCGGGTCTTCTATCACCTTGAACGCCGGGTCTGGCCCTGCCGCGATCCGGGCGGCTGCGTGGAGGAGTAGGCTCCCGTGGCCACGCGTTCCGCAGGCGGGTAGGGTCTCGGCGTGCAGGCCGTCCGACACCATGGCGCGTGATCCTCCAACCGCAGCCGCAGCGCGTGTCAGGCTCGTCCTGCGCTACTCCGCCGCCATGGGGCTGGTGGCCGCCGCCAACCTGGCGGGCCATCTGGCCGCCGGCCGCCTCAACGGCGCGGACCTCGCAATGCTGTTCCTGCTCGGCGTGCTGCTCTGCGCCCTGGGCTTCGGGCTCGGCCCCGCCCTGCTCGCCGCCTGCGCCGCCGCCCTCAGCTACAATTTCTTCTTCCTCAGCCCGCGGCTGACACTGGCGATCGAGCGCCCCGGCGATCTGCTCACCTTCGTGGTCTTCTTCGCCGTGGCCCTCTCCACCGGATGGCTGGCCGGCCGGGCCCGGGATTAGGCCCACCGGGCCGCGCGGCGGGCCGGACACCTGGAAGCCCTGTTCGAGGCCAGCCGCCGGCTGTCGGCGGCCGCCACTCCGGTCGAGGCCGCGCGGGTGCTGGCCGACCAGGCCGCAGCCTTGGCGGGCCGGGCGGCTATCGTCATGCTGCCCCAGGCCGGGTCCATGCGCCTGGCGGCCGGGCCTGAGGGCCTCACGGACCTGTCGGAGGCGACCCTGGCCGCCGCCCGCCAGGTGTGGGACTCCGGCCTCGCCTGCCCGTTGTCGGGAACCCGCGACCTCGGACGTCCTTGGAGCAGAGGATCACCGGAGCCCCACGATGAGAGCAGAATCCGTCACGCCCGCCATTGTCAGCAGAGACGCCTGGCTGACCCAGCGCCTCGACCTGCTCGCCCGCGAGCGCGAGCTGACCCGTCACCGCGACGCCGTGGCCGCCCAGCGCCGCGCTCTGCCGTGGGTGGCGGTGGAGACCGACTATGTGTTCGACACCCCGGCCGGCCCCAGGCGCCTGGCCGAGCTGTTCGACGGCCGCTCCCAGCTGGCGGTCTATCACTTCATGCTGGCGCCGGGCTCGGACCATCTCTGCCCCGGCTGCAGCTTCCTGTGCGACCACGTCGACGCCGCCCGCCGCCACTTCGAGCACGGCGACCTGACCTTCACCGCCATCTCCCGCGCACCCCTGGACGAGATCGCCGCCGTCAAGCGTCGGATGGGCTGGACCTTCGACTGGGCCTCGTCTGGGGCGACCAGTTTCAACGCCGACTATGGCGTCTTCTACACCCCCGAACAGGTGGCGGCCGGCCGGGCGGACTACAATTATGGGACCACGCCGGGCTGGGCGGGCGACCTCCACGGCCTCAGCGTCTTCGCCAGGGATGAGGCCGGCGCCGTCTTCCACACCTATTCCCAGTACGCGCGCGCCTCAGAGACCCTGCTGGGCGCCTTCAACTGGCTCGACCTCACGCCGAAGGGGCGCAACGAGGGCGAAGGCCCCATGAACTGGGTCCGCCTGCACGACGAATACGACGACGCCCCAGCCCATACCTGCTGCTCGAGCTAGTCACCGAAGCCCACAAACACCGTCGCCTCGGCCACCGCCTTGCGTTCCGACACCACCGCATTGGCCGGGAAGTCGTCGTCGGGCCAGCCCAGCGCGATGGACTTCATGATCACCTGATCCTCGGCGATACCGGCATGCTCGCGAACCACCGGCGACTGCATGATGCCCTGGCTGTTGATCACCGCGCCCAGGCCGCGCGACCAGGCCGCGTTGACCAGGGCGGTGGTCACCGCGCCGCAGTCGAAGGGGGTGTCGTCGCTGCCGTCCAGCACCTTGTCATAGGTCACGATCACGCAGACCGGCGCGTCGAACTGCCGGAAGCCGCGCAGCACCCAGTCCTGGCGCATGTCCTTGTCGTCGCGGGCGATGCCCATGGCGGCGAACAGCTGCTTGGCCACGCCCACCTGGCGGTCGCGGTGCTGGCCGGCGAAGGCCTGGCCCTGGCGGAACTCCCGCGACTGCGGCACCCCGGCCACCATGCGCTCGGTGTTGCCGGCGCGGATCTTGTCCAGCGGCTCGCCGGTGATGATGTAGAAATTCCACGGCTGGGTGTTCATCGACGACGGCGCGCGCATCGCCAGGCCGATGATTTCCTCGATCAGCGCCTTGGGAACGGGATCGGGCTTGTAACCGCGGATGCTTCGGCGACCGAGGATGACGTCGTCAAACTTCATGAGGGATCCTTGAAATGGATGGCGCGGTTTCAATCGCAAGAGAACTGTCAGCTTTCGGCCGCCAAGCCAATATCCGACTCTGGATCGGCCCGGTCAGAACCTTCCCGACACCACGAAGCCCACCGTCCGCGACCCTTCGGGGCCGCCCAGTGACGTCCGGTCTTCCACCCGCTGCACCACGCCCGAGGCGCGATCGGTCTGGAAGAAGGTCCGGGTGCGCGCTTCGGAGGCGACCAGGATGTTGTTCACAAACAGCCGGACGGTCACCGGCTTGATCGCCGTGGTCTCGAAGAACAGGTCGAGCCGGGGTTTCTCGCGGACATACGCGATGATCTCGGCCTTCCGGTATTCCTCGCGCCCGGCCCATTGGAAGAGCGTCGCGCCCCAGGCCGCCGAGATGTCGGGCAGGTTCTGGCGGAAGTTCACCAGATAGGCCCAGTCCTTGTTGCCGGCGTTCAGCGTGGCCGAGCCGGTAGGGGTCCCTTGACGCTCCAGGGGGATGGAGAACGACCGGCGTTCCCTGGTGATGGGATCGGTCACCCGGGTCTGCTGATAGAGGCCGCTGACCCGCAGTTCGGCGTTGGGCAGGCCCACCTGGGCCAGCGGGATGGTCGCCCGGGCCTCAACCCCGGCCCGCGTGCCGGCGCCGATGTTCCCGTAGGCGTCCAGGCCGCCCACCACGACCAGGTCGTGGACGTCCTCAACCCAGTCGGCGAAGACCGCGAGCGTCAGCGCCGCCTTCCTGTCGAAGCGGCGTTCCAGCTCCAGCCGCGACTTCCAGGCCCGTTCCGGAACCAGGTCGGGATTGCCCTGGATGGTGGAGGTGTTCAGGAAGTCCACCGCGCTGCTGAACTCCGCGAAATCGAGCTGGGCCACATCGCGCTGCAGGATCAGCCGCACGGTGGTGCGAGGATCAACCTCATAGGTCGCCGTCAGATGCGGCTTCAGATAGCTGAAGCTCCGCTCCTTGCTCTGATCGCCGGTCTGGGTGATCCGCGACACCTCGAAATTGGCCCCGGTCTCCACCGACAGCTTGGGGGTCAGGGCCCAGATGTCGGTGGCGTAGACCTCGCCCCGCAGCTCCTCGACCCGCGCGTTGGCCACCGCCAGCGGCACGCGAACCGGGGGACCGCCTTGCGGCTGGTTGATGATGTCCAGCGAGGTGTCGCGGAAATTGAAGGCGCCCTCGCCGCCGAACTCCACGGTATGGGCGTCGCTGGCGTTCCACTTGACCTGCACCCGGCCGATCCGCTCGCCGGTCAGGGTCGAGCGGTCCTGGGTCCGCAGCGTCTGGCTGGCGGGCGCGGTGAAGATGTCGAAGCTGTCGAGCTGGTCGACGCTGGTGCGCGACACCAGTCCGATCAGCTTGACGGTCAGCGTCTGGCCGAACCGGTGTTCCCAGTCGCCGCCGAACTCGGCCGAATAGTTGTTCTGGTACTCGATCGTGCCGGCCAGGGAACTGCGCAAGGCCCCGTTGGCGGCGGTCTCCAGCTGAACCGACTCCGACCCGTTCCAGACCGGAACATATTGCAGGTTGAGATTGACCGAGTCCGCCGGCGTGGGCCGCCAGCGCAGGCCGGCCGATCCCTGGAGGCTGCGGTTTTCCGCCTGGCTCACCTGATAGCGCGACCCGGTATGGACGCCTGTGCCGCTGCTCAGGCGCTCGCGGACCACCCCGCGACCCAGGGTGTTGGGCGCCTGGATGTCCAGGGCCAGCACGGCCTTGGGTCCCAGCGACACGGTGCGTGAGGCCTGCAGGGCCCAGCCGATGCGGTTGGAGTACTGGATGTGCCGCAGGCCGGCGACAAAGGTCGTGCCGGCGTCGGCCCGCGCCGCCTGGTTCACCACCACATTGACCACCTGGGACTGCCCGCGGATATCGATGGCGGCGTTGCTGCCCGACAGCAGTTCGATCCGCAGCACGCTGCCGGCCGGGATGCGCTTCAGCAGTTCGGAGGGTGCGGTCTTCGAACTGGGCCGCTCGCCATTGACCAGCAGGTTGCCCGCGGTCGCCGCGAAACCCCGGCGGTCATCGCCATCGCGAAGTTCGAACCCCGGCACGCGGGCCACCATGTCGGCCGCCGTCACCGGGTTGTACTGAGCGAAAAAGGCGGCGGGGAAGGTCGCGCCGGCCTCGGAGGTCTCGCCGCGCCCGGCCGGCGCCTGCGTCTGGGCCAGGACTGGCGTCGCGACGACGCAGGCCAGGGCGAGGCACGACGCTGCCGAAAGCCGTCTCAACGCGGTTGGTTTCTGACGGACCATGATCGCCTCCCCATTTACGAGTCTACTTTTTGTACTCACAATGGGAGGCGTTTCCAGCGGGGTCAACGCGCGTCTTGACCGCCCCCTCGGAAACGGAGGAAAAGCCCATGCGGTGGGATGAGCTTGCGTTCGATGACTGCCCAATCGCGCGGACCCTGTCGGTGATCGGCGACCGCTGGAGCGCCCTGATCCTGCGCGACGCCCTGCGCGGCGTCACCCGGTTCGACGGCTTCCAGGCCCGCCTTGGCTGCAGCCGGGAAATGGTGTCGCGGCGGCTGACCAACCTGGTGGAGTCCGGGGTCCTGGAGCGCAAGGCCTACCAGGCCCGCCCCGAACGCTTCGACTACCTGCCCACCGACAAGGCCAGGGCCCTTGGGCACGTGCTGATGATGATGGCCCAGTGGGGCGACGCCTGGCTGCCGACCCCCACCTCGAAGCCTCTCGGCCGCCGCCATAAGGCCTGTGGCCACACCTTCCGCCCGACCCTGGTCTGCTCGGAATGCCTGATCCCGCTGGAGCCGGGCAGCATCGACTATTTCGACCCCACCGCCGCTCGCTCGACCTGACCCAGCATCTCGCCGTGCAGGCCTCGGTTCGCAGCTTCAGATTGCGTATCAACATCCCGCACGCTAGCCTTCGGCTCGGTCATGGGGGCTCGAAATGGCGACGCTGGTCTACAACAACGCGGGTAAGACCCGGAACAAGAAGCTCAAGCCACAGCTTGAACGGCTGCTGACCGACGCCGCCGAAGCGTCGGGAATCGACAAGGTGTCGGTGACCTCGGGCGGCCAGGATTCCCTGGGCGCGCCGAACGCGCGGCGGACCGGCTCCACCCGTCATGACAATGGCGAGGCCGCCGACATCCAGTTGCTGGACCGCGGCGACGTCCTGGACTTCGACGTCCAGCGCCAGCGGTTCGAAGCCTTCGTCACCGCCGCCGCCAGCCTGGGGGCCACCGGCATTGGCGCCGGGGCGGCCTATATGGGCACCAAGACCATCCATGTTGGGTTCGGGACCAAGCTGGTCTGGGGCGCGGGCGGCAAGGCCGTGAACGCCCCGGCCTGGCTAAAGGTGGCCGCCGCCAAGGGGTGGGGTCAGCCGCCCGCCGCCGCTGCCATCGCCAAGGCGCGGATCGGCCGCAACACCGTGATCGCCCGCAACGGCCTGAAGCTGCGTGGCGGCCCTGGCGAAAACTTCACCCACAGCGTCCTGTTGAAGGCCGGAACCGAGCTGACGGTCACCGCCTTCTCGGGCGCGGGCGGTGAGTGGGCCCTGGTGGATCTCGACGACGACGGCCTGCTGGACGGCTTCGTCTTCGCCGCCTACCTGACCCCGACTGACGCGGTGGACTAGCGGCGATGAAGCGACGCGCGGGACGGGGCCGCAGGCTCCTGTCCCGGGTATCGCTCCCGATGTTCCTGTATCCCGTTATGTCCGCCCAAGGCTCGGCAAGCCGTCACCGTTTCTCTATGCCTAGGTACGCCCGCGCGAGTCGGCGGTGGCGGACAGCGGAGACAGGCGATGAAGGCGGCGGTTTACAGCAGGGGCGGTCCTCCGGAGGTTTTTCGCTACATCGAGGTCGCCGATCCGACGCCCAAGCCGAACGAGATCCTGATCCGCAATGAAGCCATCAGTATCGAAGGCGGCGACCTCACCAACCGCGCCTATGCGCAGGCGACCGAGCGGGACCACATCGTCGGCTACCAGTCGGCGGGCGAGGTGTTGTGGGTCGGCCCCGAGGCCGGCGACTTCGCGGTCGGCGACAAGGTCGCGGTGACCGGGACCCACGGCTCCCACGCCGAACTGCGGGCGGTCAGCGGCCGCACCGCCTGGAAGGTCCCCGAGGGCCTCGACCTCAAGGTCGCCGCCACCATCCCCATCCCCTTCGGCACCGCCGACAACTGCCTGAGCCACTACGGCCAGCTGAAGGCCGGTGACACCGCCTTCATCCAGTCGGGCGCCGGCGGCGTCGGCGTGGCCGCAATCCAGATCGCCAAGCGGGCCGGCGCCCGCGTCATCGCCACCGCCTCCTCCGACGAGCGCCTGGCCGCGCTCTATCCGCTCGGCCTCGACCACGGGATCAACTCGTCCACCGCCGACGTGGTGGCGCAGGTCATGCGCCTGACCGACGGCAAGGGCTGCGATGTCACCCTGGACGGCAACGGTGGCCGCTCCCTGCAGCAGTGCGTCGCGGTCCTCGGCTGGAAGGGCCGCGCCACCTTCATCGGCGTCACGGCGCGGGAGGACATGAAGATCGACGTCCGCTCCCTGATGGCGGGCAACCGCGCCCTCATGGGCTTGGGGCTAGGCCTGGAGATGGGGACCAGCCGCGTGCGCCAGATGGTGGGCGAGTACATGGCCGCCATCGCCGCCGGCGACTACCAGGTCCAGATCGACCGCAGCTTCCCCCTGGCCCAGGCCGCCCAAGCCCACGCCTTCATCGAAAGCCGCCAGGCTGTGGGGCGCGTGCTGCTGATCCCGTAAGGCGTGGTGGCCTACAGCCGCCCCAGAACATCGGCCAGAATCTCCGGTCCCGTCCGATCCCTCGGCGAGGGCGGGGCGGACTGGTCGAAGACCAAGGCATGGATCAGCGGCAGCCAGCCGTCGCGCAGGTCGGACTTGAGCACGGCCAGGGACGGGTCGCCCTCCAGGACCAGTTTTTCAATGCCCTCGGCCGACAGGGCGCGGCAGTGGTCGGGGGACGAGATCACCAGGTATTCGCGACAGGACAGCGGCCGGTCGGGATGGATCGAACAGGCCTCGTCCACCAGAAACGGGCAGGGGACCCCCAGCTTGAAATAGTCGCGGCCGGCATTGATCCGGCGCACGTCCGGCTCGGTCATGCCTTCGAACAGGTCGGTCGCCGACACGGTCGCCACGGCGGCGTCAAAGCGCGCCCGCACCTCGCTTTGCCGCGGCTCGGGCATGGCGTCCACCACCCGCGCCAGGGCCCGGGCCTCGGCCGGGGCGATCGGCACCAGCTGACGACAACAGGCGCCGCAACCTGCCTGGCAGGACACCGATCGGCCAGCCGCCGTGGCCTTGGCCGCCGCCCGCGCCGCCAGCAAACTGCTGAGGCCCTGGAAGATCGGCAGCACATCCTCCACCGCGACAGGTCCGGCGGGGACGGTCAGTTCGAAGGCCACCGGCTCGCCCCCCAGCACCAGGGTGGCGGCGCCGGTCGCCAGCGGACCCTGGTCAGGGTCTCCCGCCGACAGCCGTACCGGCGCCATCGGCGGATACTTGTCCTGGGTGGTCACGGCCAGGGGCTTTGACGCTCTGACCTAGCGGCCGCCCGGCGCGGCCGTCTTCGGCAGCTGGCACATGGGGATGCCCTTGACGTCCACCACCTTGCCGCTCTTGTGCGCGCAGGCTTGGCGTGAGTTCACCGTATCAAACTTGATGTAGATGTAGTCGATCTCGACCTTGGAAAAGTTGAGGCTGGTCCCATCGGCCTTCGGCGCGCTCGGCTTCGGCGCTTCCGCCGCCTGGGCGCCGACGACGACCACGCCGAGATCGAAGACCAGGGCGCCGGCCAGGATGAGGGCGGGTGTTTTCATGATGCGGATCCTTGTGAAGGTTGCGCCGGGGCGCGGGTCATCTGGCGAGGGGTGTGGAGGAGAGTTGGCAGATCGGGGAGCCGGCGACGTCGATGACCTTGCCGTGCTTCAGTTCGCAGCCGGTCTTGGCGACGGCGGACCGGTCGATCGCGTAGCCGGAGATGAGCACGTTCTCCATCTTGATCTTCAGGTGTTCTATGGGCTTTTCACCGGCCTTGCGAACCGTGAGGCCGGGGGCCGCGTCGGCGCTCTTGGGCGCCTCCGCCGCCTGGACGCCGACGACCAGGACACCGAGGTCGAAGGTCAGGGCGCCGGCCAGGATGAGGGCGGTCTTGTTCATGATGCGGATCCTTTCATCGATGCGGCAGTTCGGTGGCGATCTAGCGAGGAGCGAAGGTCACCAGGCCCTGATAGGTGAAGGCTTGGCCGGGCTTGAAGGTGTAGCGGCCGCCGCCCTGGCCGCCGATGCCGTTGACCGGGCCGCTCGACGGCGGGGGCAGGAGCAGCTTGAAGGTGACGCCCGGGGCCGCCGACTTGCCGGGCAGGGGGAGACGCTCGGTCGCCACCGGCTCGGCCCGGCCGCCGGGCGGCAGGACGCCGATCTGGAAGACGACAAACGACCGCTCGGCCGCGATGGTCCCGCCGCTGCTGTTGACGGTCGCCCGCGTCATGCCCTCGCCAGACAGGGTCACCTGATAGGGACCGGGCTGCAGGTCCTTGAGGGTGAAAGCCCCGTTGCGGTCGGTGATGGCGGACCGCGCGAGCCGACCGGCGCCGTCGCGCACATCGACCACCACCGGCTTGCCGACGCCTCTCTGGGCGTCCTGGTCGATGTGGTCGCGGTTGGAGGCCTCGGCGGCCAAGGCTGCGGAGGCGAGGCTGGCCAGGGCCAGCGCGCCCAGGGCGGCGAGGATCGAGGATTTCATTCTCTGGTCTCCTGCGGCGTCATCGCTTCTGGTTTCCCCAGCGGTCGAAGATCGACAGCTCCAGGCTAATCCGTCCGCCGTCCCTGGCCATCGGGATCACCAGCCGCTTGCCGGCCTCGTCGATGGCGTAGGCCTTGCCGCCCTGACCGCTGGTGTTGTTGAACAGGTAGTTCTGCACCCGCAGGGTGGTGACGTCGGCGCTGATCCGCAGGCGGGCCGGGCCTGGCAGCCCGGAGGTGTTGGGCATGACGACGACATAACGCCCGGCCTTGAGGTTGCGGAAGGTCACCGCGCCCTTTGCGTCGGTCACCGCCCTGGCGACCGTGATCGCGCCAGGGTCTCCCTCCAGGACGATGTCACGGCCCGGAATCGGATCGCCCTGGGCCGCCCCGGCCTGGGGCGCGGCCAAGAGGGCCAGGGCGGCGCAGGCGGCGCCCAGGGTGGTGTGTCTGGAGATCATGATGGTCATCGTGCCTAGTCCAGTTTCAACAGGTCGGCCCGGGCCGGAGCCCCGCCGCTGACCACGCTGGCCGTCGACAGGCGCTCGCGCACGGCGTCGATCCGCACCGTGCCGATGCGCTCCACCTCGACGTCGAGCACCGCGCCGGTGGAGGGGTCGGTGAGCACCTTGCCCTGGCGATAGACGGTCAGGACCGTGCCGGCCTGGACATTGCGGTCGGCGCCGGCGTTGACATAGACGCGGCCGCCGTCGGCGCTGACCACCTGGGCTGACCAGGGGATGTTGTGCATGCCGGCCGCGATCATCTCGACAGCCTTGGCGATCGCATCCTCCCCGGCCTGGCCGATCGGGGTGTTGTGAAAGGCCCCGGCGCCGGCCGTGGCGCCGGAGAAGGGATTGATCACCCCGGCGTCGGCGCTCGACGATCTGGCCGTTCCCTGGGCCTTGGATGTGGAGATCACCTGACCCGTGCTGGTGTCGATCATCCGCAGGGAGATTTCCATCACCGCCTTCTGACTCTTCAGCCCGGCCCGGCCGGCCAGCATCGAGCCCATCGGGCCGCCGAGCGACATGGAACTGCCCCCGGCGTTGGCCTCGTACTTGGTCACCGCCCCTCGGATGATGGCGCTGGCCCCGATCAGCCCGCCGCCCGCCGCCGCGGTCTCCGGCTTGACGCCAGCCAGAGCCTGCTCAGCCTGCACGCTGGCCAGCCCCGGCCGCTCGACGACGACGAAGCGGCCATCATTGGCCAGGGCCTCGGTCAGCATGGCGGTCATGCCGTCGGCCGTCACGGTCCCGCCGACCGCGTCGGTGGCCTGGAAGGTGTCGACGGCGATGGTCTTCTTGAGCCCCGTGAAGGGCGCCCGCGGTGGGTCGGCCGCCAGGGCCGGGCTGTGCAGGGCCGATGTGGCCAGAAAAACGCTCGCGAATGCCTGAAGCATTCCTCGTTTGGAAATACTCATCATCATCTCGACAGGTGACAGGAAAGCGGACGCAAGAAGCAGGCGTTGGACTAAAGTCACCGCCGAACCAATATTAACGCCATCCATCCTTTCTCCACATCGGACCGGGTGTCCAGTGGAAATCTAGGAGCTCGAAGGAATCGCCTCGGCCAATACTTGGGGCGTTGGTTCAGGGGTTCAATCTAGAATTGCGCCGACGCTGGCGGGCGCAGGTCATCCCTCGCGTCTCATGGGTCGAGGGCCAAAGTTATACTTTAGATACCCCAAATGATGTGATCGCACTCTGCGGTGAAAATCGCGCGCGTTTCAGTTTCTCTGAGATAATCCGTCGGCCGACTTCGGTAATAACGCGTTTGTCATTCTGCAAGCCGCAACCAAATCGCTTGTCGACCGCTCTCGTTTTACTCAATGCGGGAAGCGACATCGATGGAATACGCCATCTGTCTGACGTGCCCGACAGATCACAAAGGACAAGAACATGACGACCCAAGCAATGGCCAAGCCTGTGGACGACGCCGAGATGGCGCACCCCCTGATCCCCGCCCAGCGGGTGAACGGCGCGGAAGTCTACAATCAGGCCAAGGAAAAGATCGGCAAGATCGAAGACATCGCCATCGACAAGCGTACCGGCAAGGTCGCCTACGCGATCCTGAGCTTCGGGGGGTTCCTCGGCATGGGGGACAAGCACCAGCCGCTGCCATGGTCAGTCCTGGACTATGACACCGATGTTGGCGGCTACGTCGTGGACATCACCCAGGAGTTCCTGACCCTCGCCCCGAAGCTCGACGTTTCGGAGCTCAGCGGCTGGGACGACACCATGAACCGCGATGCGTTCCACACCTACTACACCCCGCTGGGCGCTAAGCCGTACTGGTAGGACGGGCCAATCCCCATGGGTCGGCCAGGGCGCTCGTCCTCCCGCAGAACCGTCCTCCTCGGTGTCGGTCTGTCTCTGACAGCCCTCGGCGCTCGCGCCTTTGCCCAAGCATCCGGTGTGAGGCATGGCCTCGGGGATATAGGTGCGAGCCAGGTCGATCTGGGCTCGGCGAGCAGCGCCCTGCAGCGGCTCTATGGCGCGCAGGGCGGCACGCTCTGGTCGGCCCGGACGGCGGCTGCCCTGCGGAGCAGCCTGGGCGGCGCCAGCGCTCACGGACTTGACCCCCAGCCCTATCTTGCCGTGATCGACGGCTCCAACTCTGCGGCTGACCGCGACCTGAATCTCAGCCGGACGGCCCTGGCCTACGCCAAGGCGCTGGCGACGGGCCTGGTCGACCCTACCGATCTCTTCGACATCTACACGCTCGCGCGAGATGAGCCCGACCTGGTCGAGGGCCTGAAAGGCGCCTTGGCGGGGGAGCGGTTGGCGTCCTGGTTCAGCAGCCTTGCGCCGCAGGGTCCGCACTATCTGGCGCTCTCCGCAGCCTATCTGGAGATGGTCGGACGCTCAGGCCAATCCGAACCGGCCCCGATCCCCTCGGGCCCCCTGATCCGGCTCGGAGATATCGATGCCCGGCGCCCCGCGATCGTCGCAGCCCTGGGCCGCGAACGCCAGACACCGGCCGCCGCGCCCGATCAGGCCAATGTCTGGACCCAGGCGGACGCGGATCTGCTCAAGATCTACCAGCGCGCCCGGGGGCTGGCGGAGGACGGCGTCGTCGGCCCAAACACCCTTGCCCTGCTGAACGCCTCTCCGCGCGACAAGGCGCGGCGTCTGGCGGTCAATCTTGAGCGGCTGCGATGGCTGCAGCGGGCGCCGCCGCCAACCCGTATCGACGTCAACACCGCCGCCTCCACCCTCAGCTATGTCGTCGACGGCCAGGTCGCCTGGACGACCATCGTGGTTCCCGGCCGTCCGGGACACGAGACGCCCCAGCTCCAGGCCAGCTTCGAACAGCTTGTCGTCAATCCGCCCTGGTACGTGCCCGCCTCCATCGCGCGCCGCGAGATCACGCCGAAAGGTCCGGGCTACCTGGCCCGCAACCACATGCGACGGGTGGGGGGGCGGATCATCCAGTCGCCCGGTCCGTGGGCGGCGCTGGGCGAGGTGAAGTTCGACATGCAGAACCGTCACGCGATCTATCTGCACGACACCCCGTCGAAGGGGGTGTTCTCGCGCAGTCAGCGTCATCTCAGTCACGGCTGCGTCAGGGTCAAGGACGCGGTGGACTTCGCGCGCCGGCTCGCCGCCAGCCGTGGGAATGGCGCCCGTTTCGACCGCATCCTGGCCTCCGGACAGACCGGTGTCGTGCCGCTTGGCGCGGCGATCCCGGTCCGCCTGATCTATCTGACCGCCTTGGTCGACGATGATGGCGCCGTGACCTTCCGGCCTGACGTCTACGGCTGGGATGTCCGCGTCGCCAGCGCGATGGGCCTCACCCCGCCCACTCAGGAGGGGGTTGAAGCGATCACCGCCGCGCCCCTGGGGCCGTAGGTTTTCGAAGGACGGTCCGTCGGCGCGCCACCTCACTTTGGAGAATGAATTGAAATGAACGCTGCCTTTGACACGGTCTCCCTGACGCCCTTGAGTGGTGGGAGAGCCTCGGACATCACCTTTCTGGTCGCGCGAAGCGCCAGCGTCTGGACGGTCACGAAGGACGACAGGTTCTATGGCGACTATCTGAAGGAAGAGGACGCCAGAGCCTCCGCCCAATGCGCCGTCGCGGACATCCTGGCGAAGGGCGGAGAGGCGAAGGCCTGGCTGCTTCCGGCGTCGCTGACCGGCGAAGCAAGACTTCCCATCGCCCTTGATACCGGCGCTTGCCGCAGCCCGTCCCGTTATCCGGTTCCCGAGGCCGCGACGGACACCTTCCACGATTAACAATGATAGGCGCCGCCTCGGCGGCGGAATGGAGACTGCCATGTCGCGCGACACCTCAGCCAAGCCAGACGCACCCAAGGGCGTTGCGCCCACGAGCGACCCAAAGACGCGAAACCTCAATCGCTGGGTCAATGAAGGCGGCGCGACGGTCGACGATCCGCCATCGACCCGTAAGGAGGACGGCCCCGACCCCGCCCCTCCGAAACCCTGAGCTGCGGTTGGGGCGCCGGATCCATGGCCAGCCGCAAGTTTGACTTCGAGAACGCCGCCGGGCGACAGCTTTCGGGCGTGCTGGAGGCGCGAAAAGGTCCAGTGCGGGGCTGGGCCGTCTTCGCCCACTGCTTCACCTGCGGCAAGGCGTCCCTGGCGGCGACCCGCGTGAGCCGGGCCTTGGCGGCGTCCGGAATCGGCGTCCTTCGCTTCGATTTCACCGGCCTGGGAGAAAGCGATGGCCGCTTTGGCGGGGGGCTTTCGGCCGACACCCAGGATGTCGTCTCCGCCGCGCGCGCGATGCAGAGGGAAGGCATGAGCCCTCAACTCCTGGTGGGCCACAGCTTCGGCGGCGCCGCGGTGCTCGCCGCGGCGTCGGACGTCTCGAGCGTCAAGGCCGTCGCCGTCATCGGCGCGCCCTTCGCCGCCGACCACGTCTTGACCCACCTGGGACCCAGCCTCAGCGATGCGGCGCCGGGGACGCGCGTGCCCGTGACGATCAGCGGGCGGAAATTCGAGCTCGGCGCGGACTTTGTTCGCGACGTCTGCTCGCAGGATCAGGCGGCGCGCATCGCCGATCTCAAGCGAGCCCTGCTGGTCCTGCACGCTCCGACCGACGAGGTGGTCTCGATCGACAGCGCCACCGCGATCTTCGGCGCCGCCCGGCATCCGAAGAGCTTCGTGTCGCTGGACGACGCCGATCATCTGCTGACCCGCAAGGCCGACTCTCTCTACGTCTCGGCGGTCATATCGGCCTGGGTCAGCCGCTATCTGGGAGAGTCTTCCGCCGCGCCGTGACGGGCCCCCGCCGCAGTCCTGCCCACCACGAACAGCAGCCCCAGACCCGCGATCGCCGATACCACCGACCCTGCCAGAACCCCGAGCTTGGCCGAATTCAGGGCGGCGTCCTGGAAGGCGATCTGGGCCACGAACAGCGCCATGGTGAAGCCGATCCCGGCCAGCATGCCTGCGCCCAGCAACATGGGCCAGGTGACATCGCGCGGCTTGGCGCCGACCTTGAGAACCACCGCGAGCCAGGTGAAGGCCACGATGCCCAGGGGCTTGCCGACCGCCAGGCCGACGGCCGTCGCCAGGGCGATGGAATCCAGGCCCGTTGTGGCCGAGACCGCGATCCCGGCATTGGCCAGGGCGAACAGGGGCAGCACCAGGAAGGCGGTCCACGGGTGCAGCAGGGCCTCCAGCTGTTGCTGAGCCGAGAGGCTTTCCTTGGCGGCGCGGGCGAGCCGTTGATGGACGACTTCGGGCTTGGCGTTGGCAGGACCTTCAGGCTGCTCGGCCTTTCGTCCCCAATCCAGGAAGCTGTCGAACCGCGCCTCGTCCACCCACGGTCTGGCCGGCGTCATCAGTCCCAGGGCCACGCCGACCACGGTGGGGTGGACGCCGGACTCATAGACCGCCAGCCAGGTCAGCACCCCGACGGCCCAATAGGCGAGCTGAGCGCGGACCCCCAGCCAGCGCATCAAGGCGACGGTCACCAGACCACCGCCCCCCAGGCCCAGGGCCAGGAAGTCGATGTCGCGGCTGTAGCCCACCGCGATCACCAGGATCGCGCCGATGTCATCGATGATCGCGAGCGACAGCATGAAGATGTAGAGGCTATGGGGAATCCGGCGGCCCAGCAGGGCCATGCAACCCACGACAAAGGCGATGTCGGTGGCCATCACCGACCCCCAGCCGGCCGAGGCCCCGGGGCCTGACGCCAGGGCGAGATAGAGCGCCGCCGGCACGATCATGCCGCCCGCCGCCGCCACCGCGGGAAGGACCAAGGCGCCCGGGACGCTGAGCTCGCCCAGCACAAGCTCCCGCTTGATCTCAAGCCCGACCACAAAGAAGAACAGCGTGACCAGGCCGTCGTTTATCCAGTGACGCAGGGAATGTTCGAAGACGAAGCCGTCGATCCGCAGGCCGATGTTGACCTGCCAGAGGGCCTGGTAGCTGGAGGCAAGGTTCGAATTGGCGGCGAACATCGCCACGGCGGTGGCCAGCAACAGGATCAGTCCGCCGGACACCTCGGTGTGGATGAACCGCTGCACGGGCGTGACCACAGCGTCCACCGGCTCGGATGGGAATTGCGGGCGGTCAGGGCCCTCGACGTTGCTCAACGTGACGTCATGGCTAGGTCTCGATGATCTCGCGCACCCGAAGCGCCAGGCTGGTCATGCCGAGCATGCTCTGACAGGCCGGATTGGAGGTTTCGAAATAGCCCTCGGAACTCAGGGCGCCCAGCAGGTCTGGGCTGACCTGCCAGGTGACGCCGCGCGCCTGCGGGCGCTCGATGACCCGGCGCTCGAGTTCCGCATTCAGACGGCGAAGTTCCTCGTCGGCGTGGCGACGCGTCGTGACATCGTAGCCGTCGCAGAAAATGCCCGTGACCGCCCCGGCCTCATCGGTGATCGGCGCATAGATGAAGTCGAGATGGCGAATCTCCTCGGGGGCCTCGGGCTCACGCCGGTAGCGCACCTCCGCCCCGTGCGCCTGATAGGTCTCGCCGGTGGCGTAGACCTCGTCCAGCAACTGATAGAATCCCTGACCGGCAACGCTGGGGAAGGCGTCGCGGTCACCCCAGATGTCGGCCCAATCATGGCGCCGCATCGCGGCGCCCAGTTCGCCGCCGCCGTTCAGAAAAGGGGGACCTTCGATGGTGGCACGCTCTCTTAAAACACTGTCGCGACAAGCCAGGACAGGGGCGGGCGCAATAACCCAAAAGCCCTCCCACCCTGTTTGGTTGCCAACCCCAACCCAGATTTACGCCAAGACGGGGTTATGAAAAGCCGGGATCGCGCGGGCTGCACGCCATCTGGCAACCCTGGCGGCTCGCGCGGGTTGGTAGAGTCACTCGACGAGCAGGAGACTTGAGATGGGCTACTATTTCAGCAGAACGCTGCGTGCGCCGTTCGCGGACGCAATTGCGGCGACCCGCGCGGCTCTGGCGGACGAGGGCTTCGGCGTCATCACCGAGATCGACGTTCAGCAGACTCTGAAGACCAAGATCGGCGAGGACTTCCGGCCCTACACCATCCTGGGGGCCTGCAATCCGCGCATGGCCTTCGAGGCGCTGGAACTGGAAGACAAGGTCGGCGCCATGCTGCCCTGCAACGTCGTGGTGCAACAGCTTGCCGACGGCCGCTGCGAAGTGGCCGCCATCGATCCCGTCGCCTCCATGCAGGCCATCGACAATGCGGAGCTGAAGGTGAAGGCCGCCGCCGTCGGCGAAAAGCTCCGCGCCGCCATCGAAAAGATCGCCGAAACCGACGCAGCGGCCTAGGCGGTCGCGGCCGCGCATCTGTTCCAGCGCGCACCACCCACCTCAACCGCAATCCCCAGCCACAACATCGCCCGCGGTCCCGCGTCACCGTTGCGCCGAGGGCATCACCGGCAGGTCCGGAAGGGCCCCATGTCCAGGTGCAGGTGATCGCGGTGGGCGGCGTTGTAGTCCGGGCTCAGCGTGACCCGGAACACCCCGCATGCTCCGTTGCGCACCGCCCGCAGGAAGCGGCCCCGCGGGCCCTCGTCGCGGAAGTGGGAGGCGACGGTCACCCGGCGGCCGTCGCTTAGCCGAACACCGGCGAAATCGAAGGCGTTGGCGTGGGCATGTTCGCTGACCCGGCCCGCGCTCTGGCCATAGACGCGGCGGCAGGCATAGGTCCCGTAGTGGTCGATGGCCGCGATCTCGGCGCCCAGGATCGCCTTCGCCGCCGGGCGCAGCACCTGCCGGTTCCAGAGCGTGAAGGCCAGGGTCTCCTTGCAGGTCATCACCGGACCGGCGGGCGACAGTCCAGCGCCGCCCACCGCGCCGGCGTCGAGGACCGAGCAGAAGCCGTCGCGTCTTGCCGGCGCCTGCGCGAAGGCGACCTCACCCGCCGCCAGGGCGGCCCGGCACCGCGCCGGGTCGGCCGCGATCCGCGCCAACTTGCCCGACGTCGCCAGGCCGAGGGGCTGGTCGAGGGAGAAGGGCTTCCAGAAAAGGTCCTGCGGCGGCGCCGTCCGATCGACGACCATGAACAGCAGCACGCCCGCCAGCGCCGCATCCAGCAACACCGAGCCCAACCCCGCCAGGGCCCGAGCCTCGGCGGAGGGCGGCTTCAAGACGGGAAACCTCATCACCCCCAGGTTCCTCTACCGGGAGGAGGGCGTAATTGCGGTGGGGAGGGACTGTCAATTATGGTGACACTGTATGAAATAGGCCAACCCTACAGTCACCCGGACCGGCCGCGATTGTTGGCAACAAGCAATTTCATACAGCGTCCCCGTCTTCCGAAGCCTCACGCGCTCGCGAAGTCGGCGAAGCGGGCGGCGGTCGACTCGAGCGGCAGGTTCAGGCCGTTGGCGAGGTAGGCGACGGTCCGGTAGAATCCCGCCAGCAGCAGCACCTCCAGGATCTGGTCGTCGTCGAAATGTGCCCGCAGCTGCGCGAACTCGTCGTCGCTCAGCGTCGCCCGATCATGCAGGGCGTCGATCGTCGCCAGCAGCGCCCCCTCGCCGGGCGTCCACCTAGAGGGGTCCAGCGGATAGTCCAGCGTGGCGGCGATTTCGGCCGCCGCCAGCTTGGCGCCCTTGGCGAAGGCCGTGATGTGGACGCCCCACTCGTACTCGCAACCGGCCCGGGCGCAGGTGCGATTGATCACGATCTCCCGCTCGCGCAGGCTGATCAGCCGGCCGTCCAGCAGCGAACCCGCCCGGAACTTGCGCCAGGCCCGATCGCTGCTGGCCAGGGTGGTGAACAGCACCAGGGGCGGCGCGCCGGGTGGCATCACCTGGTCAAAGTGGGCCTGGACTTCGGCCGGGTAGGGGGCCGGGAGAGGGGCGATCCTTGGCATGGGTCATGGCTTCCGCTATCAAATGAATAGCGACCATATGCTATTAAAACGATAGCGATACAAGGGCGGGTGACATGGGTGAGGCTTCCGAGACGCCGCGGGTGGGAGACCGCCGCGCGATCATGGCGCTCCTCGACCTGCTGGGGGGGCGCTGGACCCTGAGGATTCTCTGGGAACTCCGCGCCGGGCCGCTTTCCTCCCGCGCGCTGCGAACCGCCGCCGGTGACCTGTCGCCCACGGTGCTCCAGGCCAGGATCAATGAATTGCGCGACGGCCAGATCGTCGCGCTCGGGCCGGAGGGCTACGCCCTGACCCCGCTCGGAACCGAACTCCTGGACGCCTTCCGCCCCCTCTACCTCTTCGCCGACCGCTGGGCCCGCAAGGTCACCCTGCCGGCGGACCCCGTGGGACCCTGACCGTCAGGTGTCGGCGCATGTCGGCGGCGCATGGCGTCCCTGTCGTGGCCGGCGTGTGGGGCCTGGGCGTGGGGCTGGCGGCGCAGACCGCCCGCAGTTGGGTGGGGACGTCGCTGCCGTCGCGGTCCTCGTCGACCCTCCACGCGACCCCGCGCCCCCGGTCCTCGATCAAGAGGCCCTTATCTTCCCTCCGCGACCACCGGCATGTGCGCGATCAGTACCCGGTGAGGGTCAGGCCGCCGGCGGTCGGCGGGCTGGTGTCGCCGCCGTTCAGCGGCTTCTGCATCCAGACGGTGTCCACCCAGCGGCCATGCTTGAACCCAACGCCGCGGCAGACCCCGGCGGGCTCGAAGCCGAGCGAGGTGTGCAGGCCGATGGACCCGGCGTTGCCGCTGTCGCCGATCACCGCCATCACCTGACGCAGACCCAGCGCCTCGCAGGCCCCCAGCACCTGGGTCAGCATCGCCTTGCCCACCCCGCGGCCATGGGCGTCGGGGGCCACATAGACGCTGTCCTCCACCGTGAAACGGTAGGCCGCGCGGGGGCGGAACAGGCCGGCATAGGCAAAGCCCAGCACCTCGCCGTCCGCCTCGGCCACCACGTGCGGCAGGCCTCGCTCGACGATGGCCAAGCGGCGCGCGGCCATCTCCTCAGCCGACGGCGCGACCTCCTCGAAGGTGCCGAAGCCGTGCAGGACGTCATGGCCGTAGATGGCCGCCAGGGCCTCGGAATCTGTTGCCTGCGAAGGCCTGACGATCATTCCCAACCCCTGTCCACAGCCCAGATGGCGAAGGCGTAGTCGAGCGCGATCTCCTTGAGGAAGTCGAACCGCCCCGAGGCCCCGCCGTGGCCGGCGTCCATGTTGATCTTGAGCAGGATCGGGGCCTCGGCTGTCGAGAACTGCCGCAGCTTGGCCACCCACTTCTCCGGCTCCCAATAGGTGACGCGCGGGTCGGACAAGCCCCCCGTGGCCAGCACCGGCGGATAGGGCTGGGCGGCGACCTGGTCGTAGGGGCTGTAGGCGGCGATGGTGTCGTAGGCGGCTTCGTCCTCCAGCGGATTGCCCCACTCGGGCCACTCCGGCGGGGTCAGGGGCAGGGTGGTGTCGCTCATGGTGTTGAGCACGTCGACGAAGGGCACGGCGGCGATGACCCCGGCCCACAGGTCAGGCCTCAGGTTGGCGATGGCCCCCATCAGCATCCCGCCCGCCGAACCGCCATAGGCCACCATGCGGCCCGCCTTGCCGTAGCCATTGGCGTCGAGGTGCTCAGCGCAGGCGATGAAGTCGGTGAAGGTATTGGGCTTCTTCGCCTTGCGGCCGTCCAGGAACCAGCCCCACCCCTTGTCGGAGCCGCCGCGGACATGGGCCGTGGCCCAGATCCATCCGCGGTCCACCAGGCTGAGATTGCGGATCGAGAAGCTGGGCTCCATGGCGTGCCCATAGGCGCCGTAGCCGTAGAGCAGCAGGGGCGCCGAGCCGTCCAGGGGCGTGTCCTTCAGCATCAGGACCGTGATCGGCACCTCCGCCCCATCGGTGGCCTTGGCCGTCAGGCGCCGCGCGACGTACTTCGCCGGGTCATGGCCCGAGGGGATTTCCTGGGTCTTGCGCAGGGTCCGCTCGCGGCTGGTCATGTCGTAGTCGAACCACTGCCGGGGCGTGGTGGGGGACTGGTAGATGAACCGGGTCGCCGTGGTCGCGTACTCGTAACCACCGCTGAGCGAGAGGGCGCAGGCCTCCTCGTCGAAGGCGATCTCATGCTCGCCGCCATCCCGCGCCATCACCACGATGCGGTCGTTGGCGTTGACCCGCTCCAGCCGCACCAGGTGGCCGGCATAGGCCGCGAAGCCGGTGACGTAGTGGCCCGGCTGGTGGGCGACGAAGTCGGTCCAGCTGGCCTTGGCGGGGATCTCGGCGGTGCTGGTCGCCAGCTTGAAGTCCACCGCCTCGTCGTCATTGGTGCGGATCACCCAGCGGTCGGTCCAGTGGTCCAGTTCGTACTTCACCCCCACCCGGCGCGGCTCGGCCACGAGGGGCGGGCGGGTCGGATCGGCGGCCGGGATCAACCAGATCTCGGTGGTCTCCTGGTTGCCCACATGCACCACGACGTGGCTGTCGTCCGAGGTGGTCCCGACGCCCAGGAACATGCCCTCGTCGGCCTCCTCATAGACCAGCACGTCCTCGCCGCCGCGCGCCGGACGCCGGAAGACCTTGGAGGGCCGGGCGTTCTCGTCGCGCCAGATCCAGAACAGCCACTGGCTGTCGGGGGAGAAGGTGAAGTCGCCATAGGCGCTCTCGATCTCAATGGGCAGGGTCTCGCCGGTGGCCAGGTCCTTCAGGCGGATCGTGTAGTACTCCGAGCCCTGCTCATCGGCGGCCCAGGCGTAGAGCCGGTGGTCAGGGCTGTGATGGGCCGCGCCGACCTGGAAGAAGGCCTTGCCCTTGGACAGCGCCTCCTCGTCCAGCAGCACGACCTCGCCGTCGGTGCGGCCGCGCGGACGGCGGCCGTGGACCGGGTGCTCGGCGCCGATCTCGTAGCGCACATAGTAGTCCCAGGCGCCGTCGGAGGCCGGGACCGAGGAGTCATCCTCCTTGATCCGCCCCTTCATCTCGGCGAACAGCGCGTCCTGCAGCGCCTTGGTGGGCTCGTCCAGCAGGGCCTTGGTGTAGGCGTTTTCCGCGTCCAGATGCTCGCGGATGTCGGCCCGCAGCACCTTGGGATCGCGCAGGACGTCCTTCCAGTTGTTGTCCTTCATCCAGGCATAGTCGTCGACGCGCGTGCGTCCGAGCTGGGTGATGGATTTGGGCTCTCGCCTGGCGATGGGGGGTGTGGGACGGGTCATGCCCGTTAGATGGCCCACCGATAGGGCACGCTCAAGGCGTAACCCTTTGGCCACGCGGCAACATGGCGCAGAGGCTCCAGGGTAGAAGGCGCTTTGCGTTAACCACGATCTTAAGGAACTATCCCTCTAATTGGTTCCGTGAGTTGCGGAAATTTTGTCGGGGACGTCGATGGTCTATGACCTATCCGTGGAACTGATCCACGCGACGGTACAGGTGGAACAGCCTCTGGGCGACGGAACGCGAACCGTCGGCACAGGCTTTCTGATCCAGTCGCTGAGCCCCGACGGTCGGCCCCATACCGTCCTTGTCACCGCCAACCACGTGCTCTCCAAGATGCCCGGCGCCGAGGCGCGCATCGGCTACCGGATCGAGAACGCCGACGGTTCCTGGACCTATTCGCCCCAGACCCTGAAGATCCGCGACGCTGCGGGTCGTGAGCTCTGGACGCACCACCCCTCCCGCGACGTCGCCGCCATCTCGATCACCGCGCCGGACGAATTCGCCAAGGCCGCCATCCCGCTGAGCTGGCTGGCCGACGACCAGACCTTCGCCTCGCTGCAGGTGGGCGCGGGCGATGAAATGATGGCGCTCGGCTTCCCGCGCGGCCTGGCCGCCAACCGCGCCGGGTTCCCGATCCTGCGGGCCGGCCGGGTGGCCTCCTATCCGATCGCGCCGGCCAAGGTCTTCCCGACCTTCCTGCTGGATTTCAGCGTCTTCCCGGGCAATTCGGGCGGACCGGTGTTCATGGCCGACAACTCGCGCCGCCGCATCGGCGCCACCGAGACTCAACCGGCGCAGTTCATCGCCGGTCTGCTGACCCAGCAGGTCGAATTGAACAATGAGCGTCTGGAGATCGGGATCGTCACCCAGGCCAAGTACATCCGCGAGACCATCGGTCTGGTGGAAAACCCCTACGCCCCGGTGACCACGGCTTCCAACGAAGTCGTCACGGGCGCCCGGGCGGCCTCGGCCGAAGAGGCTGTCTCACCCGACTGGTAGGACGAGTTTCCTCCCCGCCTGAAGGCAGGGAGGAGTGTCGCGGCGCTTACGCCCCGTACAGCAGGGACAGGGTCTCGGCGATGCAGGCGGGTTTTTCCTCGCCTTCGATCTCGATGGTGCATTCCATGCGGATCTGGACGCCGCCGGCCTTGGCGTCGACGCCGATCAGCTTCTGGCGCAGGCGCACGCGCTTGCCGACCCGGACCATGTTCACGAAGCGAACCTTGTCGGAGCCATAGTTGATCCCGCGGGTCACACCCTTGACCGGCATCAACCCGCCACCCAGGAAGGGCAGCAGCGACAGGGTCAGGTAGCCGTGGGCGATCGGGCCGCCCATCTCACGGTTGGCGCGCTCCACATCGACGTGGATCCACTGATGGTCCCCGGTCGCCTCGGCGAACTGATTGACGCGCTCCTGGGTGATTTCCAACCAGTCCGAAACGCCCGTCTCTTGGCCGATCAGGCCGGGCAGGTCCTTGAATTCCACCGCGTTCATCGTTCAATCCCTCGTCTTTGAAACAGGTGTTCGACCTCTAGAGGGTGAGCGCCTCCAGGGAAAGTCACATCAGGCGACGGCCTCGGCCAGGAAGGTGGCGTAGACCCCGTCATGGGTGCGCCGCAGCAGGCGGAAGCCGGCGTCGTCGATCATCCGGGCCAGGATCCAGCCGAAGGTCGAGTGTTCCTCCCGCACATGGCAGGCCACCTCTTCACGGCTATAGCCGGTCTCGCGCGTCATCCAGCCGATCCAGCTCTCCACCGTGCGCGGGATGGCGTCCGGCGTGCAGTTGAAGGCCACGTCGCGGATGTAGATCTGGCCACCCGGCTTCAGGGCGTCGCGCATGCGGGTGAGCGCCACGGCCTTCCACATGTCGGGCAGGTGGTGCAGGGCGTTCTTGGTGATGATCAGGTCCAGGTCGCCTGAGGCCGGGAAGGTCAGGAAGCCACCGAGTTCGAAGGTGATGTTGGTCACCCCCATCTCCCGAGCCCGGGCCTTGGCGGCGTTCAGCATGGTGTCGGAGACGTCGATGGCCCGGACCGAGCGGGCCATACCGCCGGCGGCACAGGCCAGAAGCCCCGTCCCGCAGCCGATGTCGGCGAGCGCGGTGTCGCGGTTCACGCCGAGCCCTGAGAGCAGGGCGCGGTCGGCGGCCAGGTCGCCGCCCTGGCGGATGTCATAGGTCGCGACCTGTTGCTCGTCCTCGAAATCGAGGCCGACCTGCTTGAGGTCGTCGTACCACCAGTCGGGTTGGGTCATGTCTTGGTCTCCATCTGTGACGCGGATGGAGAAAGGGGTTGACCGATCCATCCGCAGGCTTGCGGGGGATCGGTGAGCGAAGAGGTCTGGTTAGACTCGCGCGCGCCCAATCCCCGGGAAGGGATTGGCTACTTTCTGGGCGAGGCGGGTCCGGCGGCTCATGCTGGCGCTGAGACTACACCTTATGCGCAACCCGTCTAGACGATCTTGGAGCCTTCCTTGCCCCAGTAGGCGTCGCGGATCAGGCGCTTGTAGAGTTTGCCCGTGGGGTGGCGCGGCAGTTCCTGCATGAAGTCGAGGATGCGCGGCGACTTCACGTGGCTGAGGTTGGCGCGACAGAAGGCCATCAGCTCGTCCTTCAGGGCGTCACCGGCGTCGTCCCAATCCATCGGCTGGATCACCGCGGCCACCTGCTCGCCCATCTCCTCGTGCGGCGCCCCGACCACGGCGGCGTCGGCCACCTTGGGGTGAGTGATCAGCAGGTTCTCGAGCTCCTGCGGATAGATGTTCACCCCGCCGGAGATGATCATGAAGCTCTTGCGGTCGGTGAGGTAGAGGAAGCCCTCCTCGTCCAGCCAGCCCACGTCGCCCAGCGTCGTCCAGCCCTGCTTGTTGGTGTTCTCGGCGATCTTGTCGGGGGCGTTGTGGTAGGTCAGGGGCGCGCCGCCGGCGAAGTAGACCGTGCCTTCGCTGCGAGGCGGCAATTCCTCGCCGTCCTCGCCGACGATCTTGGCCTCGCCCAGGATCGCCCGGCCCACCGTGCCCTTGTGAGTCAGCCAGTCCTGCGGGCCGACGTAGCAGAAGCCGTTGCCCTCCGATCCCGCGTAGTACTCGTGGATCACCGGACCCCACCAGGCCAGCATCTGTTCCTTGACCGGGATGGGGCAGGGGGCGGCGGCGTGGACCGCCGAGCGCATCGAGGAGACGTCGTATCGCGCGCGCACTTCCTCCGGCAGTTTCAGCATCCGCACGAAGTGGGTGGGCACGAACTGGCCGACGTCGACCCTGTATTTCTCGATCAGGGCCAGCATGGCCTCGGGATCGAACTTCTCCATCACGATGACCGTGCCGCCCAACTGGTGGACCGCCATGCACCAGCGCAATGGGGCGGCGTGATAGAGCGGGGCCGGCGAGATGTAGACGCTGTCGGGCTTGAAGCCGAACAGGCCCGCCGCCAGGTTGGCGACGCCGCCGGGCTCGTCGATCGGCCCGCCGGTCAGGGGGGGCTTGATGCCCTTCGGCCGGCCGGTGGTGCCCGAGGAATAGAGCATGTCGCGGCCGGCCGCCTCGTCAGTCACCCGGGCCGCGGGCATATTGGCCCGGGCCGTTTCGAAGCTGGCGTAGGGCGCGCGCGCGTCGCCCACCATGTAGAGCTTCACACCCGTCAGCAGGGCCGGTAGCTCGTCGATCACCGGGCCGACGCCCGCCGAGGTCACCAGAAGCTGCGCCGCGCAGTCCTTCATGATGTAGTCAATCTCGCCCGAGGTCAGCTTGGACGAGATGCAGGCGTAGTAGAGGCCGCAACGCTGGGCGGCCCAGGCGATCTCGAAGAAGCGCGGGTTGTTGTCCATAAGAATGGCGATGACGTCACCGGTCTTCAGGCCCAGCGAGCGAAACAGCTGAGCCCCCTGGTTGGAGCGGTCGTCCAGCTCGCGATAGGTCACCGTCTCCCCGGTTCCCGCCATGATGTAGGCGGCGCGGTCGGGATGGGTCGTGGCGTGCGTGGCCGGATGCATGGCTGGTCCTGATCTCCAGGGGCCAGGACGCCTGTTCGGCGCTCCGGGCCTCCTCCCAAATTATCATTCTTGATCCGACGATGCGGTGCTTGACGGACCGTCCGTCAAGCGGTGCGAACTGAAGAAAATCAGGGAGAAAAGACGATGGCCACGCAGACTTTCGAGACGCTCGCCTACGCTGTCGAGGACGGGATCGCGACGATCACGCTGAACCGACCCGACAAGCTGAACGCCTTCAACACCCAGATGATGAAGGACATGATCGTGGCCTTTGACGTCACCGACGCCGACGACGCGGTCAAGGCGGTGATCGTCACCGGGGCCGGGCGCGGCTTCTGCGCCGGGGCTGACCTCTCCGGCGGCGCCCAGACCTTCGACTACGACGCCCGCGGCGGTGAGGACAAGGCCGCCCGGACCCGCGAAGGCGTGCAGCGCGATGGCGGCGGCCTGCTGACCCTGCGAATCTACGAAAGCCTGAAGCCTGTGATCGCCGCTGTGAATGGCCCGGCCGTGGGGGTGGGGGTCACGATGCAACTGCCCATGGACATCCGGCTGGCCTCCACCGAGGCGCGGTTCGGCCTGGTCTTCGCCCGGCGCGGCCTCAATCCTGAGGCGGCCTCGTCCTGGTTCCTGCCCAAGGTGGTCGGCGTCCAGACGGCTCTGGAGTGGTGCTACACCGGCCGCATCTTCTCGGCCCAGGAGGCTCTCGACAAAGGCCTGGTGCGTTCGCTGCATGCGCCGGAGGATCTGCTGCCGGCGGCGCGCGCCCTGGCCCGCGAAATCGCCGACAACACCGCCCCGGTCTCCATCGCCATAACCCGGCAACTGCTGTGGCGCATGGCCGGCGCCAACCACCCCATGGAGGCCCACCGCGCCGACAGCCGGGGAATCCAGACCCGCGGCGCCATGGCCGACGCCCGCGAGGGCGTGATGTCCTTCCTGGAGAAGCGCCCGCCGGCCTTTACCGACAAGGTCTCCACCGATGTGCCGGACATCTGGGAGCAGTGGAGCGCGCCGACGTTCAAGTGATGTGAAAACGTCCGGTTAAGGCGGCTATGGTGTGATCAGCTCAGTGAACCCAGCCGCGACCCCTCCCGAGACCGGACAGCCGCCCATCTTCCGGGCGCGCGCCGCCTTGCTCAAGCGTATGGCCGACGTCGTCTGCCTGCCGTCGTCGCGGGTGAACGCCTTCGAGCGCGCCATGACCGCCGATCTGCTGGTGGACATGCTGCGAGAAGCCGAGCCGGAGGATCGCCTGAAGGTGGCTCGCCGGCTGGCCAACCTGTCGGAGATTCCCGCCAGTCTGGTGCGGCTGTTGCTGCGCGACCATGTCGAGATCGCCGAGGCCTTGCTGACGAACTGCGCCTCGTTGTCGGACAGCGACCTGCTGGACTGCGCCCGCTCGGCGGGGTTGGAACATCGACGGCTGATCGCCATGCGGCGCGGGGTCAGCGAGGTGGTCTGCGAGGTGCTGATCGAGTTCGGCGAGGCCCTGGTCATAGAGTGCCTGCTGAAGAACGACCTGGCCAAGCTCTCCAACCCCTGCGTTGAGGCCATCGTCGCCTCCACACGTGGAGATACGCGCACCGTCCCGTCCCTGCTGCGGCGCCCGGAATTGCGGCCCGCGCACGCCTATGTATTGTTCTGGTGGGCCGACGCCGACGCGCGCCGCACCATCCTCCAGCGGTTCGCCGTCTCCCGCGAAGTTCTGCAGGAAGCGACCGGCGACATCTTCCCCATGGCGGCGGCGGAAAACTGGCAAGACCCGCTCGCGCGGAAAGCTTTGCAATTTATCGAGCGCCGGCAACGCAACCGTGCGGCGATCGAAAAATCACCCTTCGACAGTCTCGAGGCCGCTGTTGCTGCGGCGCAAGGTGGGATGACCCGCGAAACGGCGGAGGAAATCTCGTACCTCTCCGGCCTGAAGCCGATGACGGGCGCGAAAATCTTCACCGATCCCGGCGGTGAGCCCCTGGCGATTTTGTGCAAGGCCACCGGTCTGCCAAAGCTGGCGGTCCGGGCCCTGTGGCGCGGCCTGCGTCGCCCCGAGACCGCGGCGGATGGAAGTCCCAACCCGAACCTCGAACGGGTGCTCACCACCTATGACATGATCGCGGTGGATCGCGCGCAAACCGTTCTACGCTACTGGAACTGGTCTCTATCCTCGGCCCTTACACCTGCGTTGCTGAGGGCCATCCGCGATGGCGATGAGGGCGGCGTCGACGAATACTCGGTGCCGCAACGCGCGGCCATGCTGGCGCTCTCCAAGGAATTCGGCCGTTAGGCTCCGTGCGAGCAAAAGGCCGATCTGAAGTTGCCTTCAACTCTCTGTTGATCATCACTGGGCGACCAGACTGTCGTCATCGAGATTATCGTGTTCTCGCTACTGCGGTGCGGCGCCACCATTCGGGGAAAAACGCCCGTTCGTCTTTGTAGAGAACGCGTTCGCCCAAGATGGCGTCAATTTGCACCACTTGTGCTTGACGTGAGTCCCCTATAATTACGCCATAACTGATGTCGTGAATCAGTCATCCCCCCAACTTGGGTAGTTTCCCAATACGGAATCGAGAAATATGGACGAAAAGTCGGAAGTCATTGAGATGACGGCGGATATTGTCTCCGCCTACGTCGGAAACAATTCGGTCGCGGCCTCGGATTTGCCCGCGCTCATCCAGAGCATTCACCGCGCCCTTTCCGGTATTTCACAGGGATCCGACGTGCAGGAAGTCGCACCCAAGGAACCTGCGGTTCCCGTGCGCCGTTCGATCACGCCGGACCATCTGGTCTGCCTGGAAGATGGTCGCAAGTTCAAGTCTCTGAAGCGGCACCTGCGCACCAAGTACAACATGAGCCCCGAGGAATACCGGGCCAAGTGGAGCCTGCCGAAGGATTATCCGATGGTCGCGCCGAACTACGCCAAGGCGCGCTCGGACCTCGCCAAGCAGATGGGTCTGGGCCAGGGCGGCCGTCAGGCCCCCCGCAAGCGCAAGTAGGACCCACTCCAAATTCTTTCGCGTTGAAAGACGGAACGCCCGCCCACCCGGCGGGCGTTTTGCTGTCTGGAGCAAGACAGCGTCAATTGGGCCGCGGCTCAGGCTCTCGCCCCTGCGGCAAATTCGGATTTCTTGGCCCTGGTCACGATTTCGCCTTGCCGCAGATTCGCGGCTCGGGCGATAAGTGATTCGTCGTGATTCCAAGGGGTTGTTAAGGAATCTGAATATGGCGGCACAGATCGGATCATCAGCAGCGGCCGCCCGCGCGCATGAGGAGCTCTATGCCTATTGGGCGGGGCTCCGGAGTGGGCCCAGGCTGCCGGGGCGGGGCGATATCAAGCCCGAGGACTTCAAACGCCTCTTGCCGACGGTCAGTCTGATCGACGTGCGTCGCGACCCCGTGGATTTTCGCCTGCGCCTGGCCGGCACGGGCCTCTACAGCGTCTATGGCCGCGAGATCACGGGTCGGGGCCTGGACGACGTCTACAACAGCGCGGCGGCCGACTACTGGCGTGTCGAACTGGGGAAGATCGTCGAGGAGCGCCGGCCCGCCGTGGGCGTCCACAGCCTGTCGTGGCGGGGCGCCTCCCACATGTCGATCCTTTGGCTGCGCCTGCCGCTGGCCACCAATGGGGTCGATGTCGACATGATCCTGGGCTACGACGCGGTTGTCGGCATCCAGGGCCAGACCGGTTCCAGCAGCGGCATCCGCGCGGCCTAAGCGGTCCGCGCCCTTGAACTAGGCCAGCGCTTCGGCGTCCCGGCGGATGCGGCCGACCATCGAGGCCAATCCATTCGACCGCTGCGCCGACAGATGCCCGCTCAGGCCAAGGGTCTCGAACGCCGCCTTGGCGTCGAAGTCGCCGATCGCGGCGGCGGTTTTCCCCGAATAGAGCCGTAGCACGACCGCGATCAGGCCGCGCACGATGTGGGCGTCGGAATCCCCCCGGAAGGTGACGCTTCCGTCGGCATGCGGTTCGGTGACCAGCCAGACCTGGCTGGCGCAGCCGCGCACCTTGTTGGCTTCGCTGCGCTCGGCGTCGGTGAGCGGGGCGAGATCCTTCCCCAGGTCGATCACATAACGATAGCGTTCCTCCCAGTCTTCCAGGAGCTCGAACTCCGACACCAGGTCGGCAAGGTCGTCTTCGATGGTGCGCATGCTGTCGGCGACTTAAGCGGCCAGGCCGCCGCGCGCAACCGCGGCCTCAGCCGGCGGGCAAGCGGACATTGGCCAGCAGGCCACCCTGTGGTCCCGGCGACAGCTTCAGTCGACCGCCCATGGCCTGGCACAGCAGGTTGACGATGGGCAGGCCCAGGCCCGCGCCCTCGCTACGACGCGTCAGCGCGCTGTCGCCCTGTTCGAAGGGCCGCAGCAGGCGCGCGACGTCGCCGGGATCGATGCCGGGGCCTTCATCAAGGATGCGGATGTCGATCTCGTCGCCGTCGCGGGTGGCGATGATCTCGATGTGCGATCCCTCCGGCGAGAACACCACGGCGTTGTGAATCAGGTTGGTGAGCACCGTGCGCAGGCCGCGCGGGTCGGCCTTCACCCTTGGCAACGCGCCTTCGTCGCGGACCGTCGCCACGATGCGGCGGTTCGCGATCTCCTCACGCAGGCCATCCAGGGCGTCGTCCATGGCGTGGTCGAGGGCTTCAACCCGCGGCTCCAGGTCCATGGCTCGGCCCTCCAGGCGCGCAATCTCCAGGATCTGGTTCACCAGGTTCAGCAGGCGCTGGCCGCTGGCGCGGATGATGCCGGCATATTCCTTGTATTGCGGCGCGCCGACCGGACCATAGAGTTCCTGGGAGATGATCTCCGAGAAGCCGAGGATGGAATTCAGCGGGGTCCGCAGCTCGTGGCTGACCATTCGCAGGAAGGAGCGTTGCTGGTCGTCGAGGGCGGCCTGACGTCGCGCGCGGGCGCTCGACCGGCGGGCCGCGACGGTCGGCGAGAGATCGTCATTGTCGGGAAGGGCCGCCGGCTGGGCCATGAGAGACGTTCGCGCCTTTGAAGTGTTGGTCCCCAATGTGAGGCGCGGGCGCTTACGATTTCGTTTCCTCCTGAAAGATCATGGGCTTGGACTTCATCCCCCAGGACGCGAGGAGTCTCGCAGGGACTCACCTGCAAAGGTAAGGTTCCGCGCTGGCGTCGTGCGTGCGCCGATGGGCGGAGGTCCCGAGACTAGACGTGGTCGAGAACGTGTCCACCCGACCCATGGGGACCCCCGGCGGCCAGCCGTCGCGGGAGCTCATATGGTGGCACGCGACCTGGCTCGCGGTGCTGAGCCTCGGCGTGGGCGTACTGCTGTTCGCGCCCGTTCTGCAGACCGCATCGGCCATCATCGCGCTGGCTCTTGGCGGCGCCCCGGCCCTCGCGGGCCTTCTGCTGGCGCGGTCACGTCACGTGGCGGCCCACAGTCTGATCCTGTTCAACTGGGGGGCGGGGGGAGTCCTGGCCGCGCTGATCACTGGCGGGGTCGCCGGGCCCCTGACCGTCTGGCACCTGGCGCCCCTGGCGGCGGCCGCCGCCATGGGCCGGATCGATCGCCTGGCCATGGGCGCGGCCATCAGCCTGGCGGCGATCTGCGTCTCTCTGCTGGCCGGCCTGACCCTCAGCCTGCCGCCCGCGCCGCCGCATGGCCTGGCGTCAGGCCTGGGGGCCGTGGCGATCATCACCACCGCCGTTGGATTGAGCCTGGCGCTTATCGTCCTGCAGCGCCGGGTCATCCTGGACACCCGCCGTCGGGCCCTGATGGAGGTTCGCCTGCGCGAGGCTCTCGGGGACCAGCCGCACCTGTTGCTGGTGGTCCAACCCGGCGGCAAGCTGGTCACCGCCTGGGGCAACGCCCCGCTCGGCCTGAAGGGCCAGGTTCTGGCGGGCCGGCCGCTGTCGCAATTGGCCACGCCCGCCGATCGTCCCCGTCTTGAGGCGGCGTTGCGGGAGGCCCTCGTCGAGGGGCGGTCCGAAATCGGCTTCGCGCCGGCCGGTGCGCCGGCCCTCTGGCACGAGCTCTCCCTGCGCCGCGTGAACCCCCAGCGGCTGACCGGCTCCATTCGCGACGCCGGCGCACAGCGCGCCCGTGAGGCGGTCCTTGATCAGGCCCGGGTCGACGCGGAGGCCGCCAATGCCGGCAAGTCGCGCTTCCTGGCCAATATGAGCCATGAGCTGCGCACGCCTTTGAACGCCATCATGGGCTTCTCCGACATCATGCGGCAGTCGCTGTTCGGGCCCATGCCCGAGAAGTACGGCGAGTACTCGGCTCTGATCCACGAAAGCGGCGAACATCTGCTGGAGCTGATCAACGACGTGCTCGACATGTCGAAGATCGAGGCCGAGCGGTTCGAGCTCTACCGCGAAGAGTTTGACGCCCGCGACGCCATCTCCGCCGTCATGCGCCTGATGCGCGGCCAGGCCGACCGCGCGGGCGTCAGCCTCCGGGGCCTGATGCCCAAGGAGCCGCTGGAGGTCACCGCCGACCGCCGGGCCATGAAGCAGATCGCGCTGAACCTGATCTCCAACGCGCTGAAGTTCACGCCCAAGGGCGGCACGGTCACCGTAACGGCCCATGCCGAAGGCCCGATGCTGGAACTGATCGTCGCCGACAGCGGCGTGGGCATCAGCGCGACGGACCTGCAGCGCCTGGGCAAGCCCTTCGAGCAGGCCGGGGCCGCCGATCAGCGCGCGGTGGGCACCGGTCTGGGCCTGTCGCTGGTGCGGGCCTTCGCCGAACTGCACGGCGGCGAGATGGCCATCGAGAGCCAGTTGGGGGAGGGCGCCACCGTCACAGTGCGTTTGCCGGTGATGGAAATGGCGGTGGCGGCGGAGGCTGAGTCGGCCACCGAAGAGACGACGACCTAACGGCTCGCGGTCTGCAGGAACGCTCGACCGGCGGCGAAATCGCCAACCTCCACATAGGCCCGCTGCGTTGCGTCGCCGGCGAACAGGAACTCCACCATCACCGCCTCGCGGGGATCGAGCCTCGAAAGCGTTCGGGCCGCCTCCGCCGGAAAGCGGAAGGCCCAACCGCTCTTTACGTCCTTGGGCAATAGGTCCAGGCCCGCCCGGCTACGCGCCTCGGCGGAATAGGTGGTTCGGGCGCCGGCGGGCGGCAGGCGGCGGGTGAGCGGCAGGTGCTCCAGGCTGTCGCCCCGGGCGTCGAGATAGGGTCCGAGCGTCACGGCGTCGTCGCGCAGCACGAGGCGCGCGGCGTAGGGCTGGCCGCCGTCGGAGAAGGTGGCCACGGCCATCAACCTGTTGGCGCCGGCCCGACCGGCCAGCCCAAACACCATGCGGCCGCCGTCAAAGGTGGTGTCCTGGATGAGCCGCCAGCGAGCTCCGGCGCTGGAGGAGCTGCGGTCGGCGCGCCATTCGGAGACATCGCCGGGATAGTCCATCTTGATGAGCTTGGCGTAGCCTTCGAAGGCCGTGCGCACCCGACCGGCGGCGGCGTCGATGTCCGTGGAGTCGCAGGCCACGGCTCCGGCCTTCTGCGCGGCGCGGCGTTCCACGGCGTTGAGCGTCGCACGGTCGGCGCCGCCGCGCAGGGCCGCGCCCCGCGCCTGGGCCTGGGCGGCGGCCAGGGCCGAGCCCACGGGCCCTGAGAACAGGCCGCATCGGGCGTCCGCCGCGGTCATCACGGCGCGTTCGTAGAAGAGGTCGACGCTGCTCGCGCTCGCCAGTCCGGGCGCGACGCAGAGCGCCACGGCCAGTGCAGTCCCCATCCACCAACACGCCGGGCGCCGCACTTTATTGTGCGTTGTGCTCGTCATGCTCTCTCATAGTCCCGTATGTTCGGAACCTTGATCCGAACCTAGACTGCTCGCCCTTTCCGGACCGTTACGAGAGACCTTGCTGCGACATGATGCTGTCCACGGACATCTGGGTGGCCGCTCTCGTCCGCCGCGCTGAGCTGGCGGGGGGCTTCGGAGTCGTAGCCCGCAAGGGGGACGCCCGGGCCGGGAGCGTCCTGGTCAAGGTGCTGAACCTCGATGACAAGACGACGCGGCTCTATTCCGAGGCCACCCGTGGGGACGGCGAGCGGATCTGGATGCGGCCGTCCCTGTTCGACAACGAGGCCGATCTCGACCGCTACATCCAGCGATCCCTGCGTATCGATCCTGATCTCTGGGTGGTGGACATCGAGGACAAGCAGGGCCGCCACTTCCTGACCGAGCCGGTGGAAGACGCTTAGGGGCGCAGGGTTAGCGGGCGATTCACCGCCTTTGTGAACTGGCCTTAAAGTCAGCCATGCGACATTGGCCCTGTGCTCCCCCAGCCCAGCCTTTCGCGTAGCCGCCCATGCTTTTCCTGATGAACGACGTGGTTCTGAACCTCGACGGCATGAAGATGACGCCCAAGATCACGAACCGACGGTTTCGTGACCTGCCGTTCAACGCCGTCAGCCGCCTGGGCCAGGAACTCTATGCCGAGAGCCCCCTGCTGCATCACCGCCGGCCCGAGCGCGCCAAGCGCCTAGGTCTGCTGATCATGGCCAAGGCCCCAGCGATCAACGCCGCCCTGTTCACCGCGCCCTACTTCGGCTGCGACCCGGAGGATGTGACGATGCGCTATCTCAATGTCGACTTCGAGATCATGGCGCGGCTGTCAAAGCGCCAGGACGACGGGGAGATGGACAAGATCTGGACCGACCGTCAGGTTTGGAAACGCCTCGCCGCCTAGGCTGACCGGCTAGCGTCGCGGCCCCGCCTGCGCTAGTCCCCGCCCATGAGCAATTCTCCCGCCGCCGAGGCCGCGCGCCGGCGCACCTTCGCCATCATCTCCCACCCGGACGCCGGCAAGACCACCCTGACCGAGAACCTGCTGCTGGCGGGCGGCGCGATCCGTGCGGCCGGCGCGGTGCGGGCCCGTGGCGAGAACCGTCGGACCCGGTCGGACTGGATGAAGATCGAGCGCGAGCGGGGCATTTCGGTCTCGGCCAGCGTCATGACCTTCGACCACGAAGGCCTGATGTTCAACCTGCTGGACACCCCGGGCCACGAGGACTTCTCGGAGGACACCTACCGGACGCTGACCGCCGCCGACGCCGCGGTCATGGTGCTGGACGCCGCCAAGGGGATCGAGCCCCAGACCCTGAAGCTGTTCGAGGTCTGCCGTCTGCGCGACATCCCCATCGTCACCTTCATCAACAAGATGGACCGCGAGGCCCAGGACCCCATCGAGCTGCTGGACGAGATCGCCTCGAAGCTCGCCCTCGACCCCGCGCCGCTCTACTGGCCGGCCGGATCGGGCGGCCGGTTCAAGGGGATGCTCGATCTGCGCAATCAGCAGTTCCTGCCCTTCGCCAAGAAGACCGCCGACAACAAGGACGAGGGCCACCCCGCCGCCATCGGCTTCGCCGGCAATGCGGTGTCCAGCTATCTCGACCCGGAGGAACGCGCCGAACTGGAAGAGACCGCCATGCTGGTGGGGGAGGCCTCCAAGCCCTTCGATCCCCAGGCCTTCCTGGAAGGCCACATGACCCCGGTGTTCTTCGGCTCGGCCCTGCGCCATTTCGGCATCGACCAGCTGCTGGCCGGCCTGGGCGCCTATGCTCCGCCGCCCAAGGCGGTGGCCGCGGCCAAGGGCGGCGACGCCACCCACATCGCACCGGGCGATCCGGAGGTCACGGGCTTCGTCTTCAAGGTCCAGGCGAACATGGACCCCAACCACCGCGACCGCATCGCCTTCCTGCGGCTGTGCTCGGGCAAGTTCGCGCGCGGCATGAAGCTGAAGGTGCAGAACACCGGACGCCAGATCTCGGTCAATGCGCCGATCATGTTCTTCGCCTCCGACCGTGAACTGGCCGAGGAGGCCTTCGCCGGCGACGTAATCGGCATTCCCAACCACGGCGTCCTGCGGGTCGGCGACAGCCTGTCGGAGACCGGGACCATCCGCTTCGCCGGCCTGCCCAACTTCGCCCCGGAAATCCTCCAGCGCGTCCGCGTGAAGGACCCCCTGAAGGCCAAGCACCTGAAGAAGGCCCTGGAAGGCCTGGCGGAGGAGGGGGTGACCCAGCTCTTCCGGCCGCAGTTCGGCGCGGACTTCATCGTCGGCGCGGTCGGTCAGCTCCAGTTCGAGGTCATGGCCGACCGTCTGGCCAACGAATACCAGCTGGAGGTCCAGTTCGAGGCCAGCCCCTTCGCCGAGGCCCGCTGGATCACCGGGACCAAGGCCGAGATCGAGGACTTCAACACCAAGCACAAGACCGCCATGGCCACCGACATCGACGAGCAACCGGTGTTCCTGGCCAAGTCGGCCTGGGAGCTGGGCTACGTGGTCGAGCGCTATCCGACGGTGGCCTTCCACCGCACCCGGGAGCGGGGTTAGGCCGGTGCCGGCCGCGATCATCTACGGGACCCCGCCCTACAACCTGGTCGACGTGCCGGCCGGGGCGGTCCAGGTCTCGCCCATCCTGCCGGGGTCGACGGCCCTGGAGAGCCTGGCCGAGGCAAGCCAGGACGAGGCGGTGATCGCCGCTCCGCCAGGGACTGCAGAGCGCGACTACGCCCTTGCGCAAGGACTGCGGGCGCTCAAGGTCGGGGGACGGCTCACCGCCTTCGCCCCCAAGGACAAGGGCGGCTCCCGCCTGAAGAAGACCCTTGAGGCCTTCGGCTGCGAGGTCTTCGAGGAGTCCCGCAAGCACAACCGCATCTGCACGGTGGCGCGGCCGCCGACCCTCGCCGGCCTCGACGCCGTCCTCGCCAGGGGCGCGGCCCAGCAGATGGGCGAACTCTGGAGCCAGCCCGGCGTGTTCAGCTGGGACCGGGTCGATCCGGGCAGCGCCCTCCTGCTGGCCAGCCTGCCGCCGCTGAAGGGCAAGGGCGCGGACTTCGGCGCCGGCATCGGCATCCTGGCCCTCACCGTCCTGGCCAGCCCGGAGGTGAAGAGCCTGGCCCTGGTGGACGTCGACCGCCGGGCCGTCGACGCTGCGCGCAAGAATGTCACCGATCCCCGCGCCACCATCGTCTGGGGCGACGTCCGCCAGGCGGGCCTGACCGACCTCGACTTCGTCGTGATGAACCCGCCCTTCCACGACGGCGGGGCTGAGGACCGGGCCCTGGGCGTGGCCTTCATCGAGACCGCCGCCAAGGCCCTGCGCAAGGGCGGGACCTGTTGGCTCACCGCCAATCGGCACCTGCCGTACGAACGGCCCCTGGCGGCCGCCTTCTCCAAGGTGGAGCTGCGGGCCGAGGCCGGCGGCTACAAGATTTACGAGGCCCGCAAGTGAGCAAGGTCCCGATGGCCAGGCTGGACCGCCTGCTGGCCAATCTGGGCTACGGCTCGCGACGCGAGGTCAACGCCCTGGTCCGCGCGGGCGGCGTGGTGCTGGACGGGGTGACGCTGAAGGACGCCGGGGCCAAGGTGCCGATTGTCCGCGAGCTGCCGACCCGCCTGACCATCTCGGGCCACCCCGTCGATCCTCCCGCGCCCCTGACGCTCATCATGCACAAGCCGCTCGGCGTGGTCTGTTCCCACCGCGAGGCTGGGCGCAGCGTCTACGAATTGCTGCCCACCCGCTGGCGCGCCCGCATGCCGGGCCTCTCCACCATCGGCCGGCTGGACAAGGACACCTCGGGCCTGCTGCTGATCACCGACGATGGCGACCTGCTGCACCGGGTGATCTCGCCCCGCGCCCATGTCTCCAAGCGCTACCTGGCCAGCCTCGACCGGCCGATGAGCGGGGAGGAGGCGGCGATCTTCGCCGCCGGCGAGCTGATGCTGGACAGCGAGGACACGCCGCTGGCGCCGGCTGAACTGACGGCGGTCTCGCCCACTGAGGCCTCGCTCACCATCACCGAGGGCCGTTACCATCAGGTCCGCCGGATGTTCGCCGCGGTGGGCAACCACGTGAACGCTCTGCACCGCGATCGCATCGGGGGTTTGGAATTGCCCGCGGATATGGCCGCAGGCGCGTGGCGGGTGCTGGATGAGGCCGGGGAAGCCGCGATCTTCAGCTAAGGGCCTCAATTCGCCCAAAACGCGAAAATTCGTACTCTGTTAACCATAACCGACTGATTAACCACTTGTTTACGATCTCGGACCCGGCTTTGCTCCTTCCGGTCTGAACCCAAGTCGGGCGTCCCGTGTTGAGACGCCAGGGTGATCGGAGCCGCGTCATGTTCGAGTTCGGTCGTGAACTTAAGCGCCTGTTCGGCGCTGAAGGCATGCACACCCCTCGGGACGGTCTGACTGGTGGCGACTCTTCGCTGCTGGAACTGCTGGACCTGGAACTCTTGAAGGCCGAGGCCAAGGCCGCCGACATCGCCGCCGGTCGCATCGGCGCCGCCGACCGCGCCCAGCGCCGCCTGGAGGCCGCCATCGTCTGGCGCGAGGTCGCCCGGCGCTCGGGCGATGTCTTGGCTC
>NZ_JBBKVV010000006.1:0-9754 GCF_037968635.1 Phenylobacterium sp. | reverse complement strand
CGGTGGCGGCGGCGTCGGTCGCTTCAGCAGCGGCGGCGTCGGCCTTTTCAGCGGGCTTGCCGCAGGCGGCGACGGAGATGGCGGCGACGGCGGCGCCGGCGACGAGAAGCTTGCGAAGGAGTTCGGAGGTCATGCTGGTCCCCTAGGAAACGGAGTGAAGACGCGCCCGACTCGCCCCCCGGATGGGAAACGTCGCAAGCGCGAGAGCTGAATATGCCGTGGTTCGCGGCGAGGGCAAGGCTTTAATTCACGCTCTCGTGATCACTTTTCATCCCCGCCGCCTCAACCCCTTGAAATTCCCCGATTTGGCGATCACGACCCGCGTGAAGGCTTCAGTGTGGCGAGGCCCGTTTCACCGGCTATATGGGGTGGGCGGAGGAGAGTTCTCATGGATGTAGCGGTCACGCGCGAGCCCCGGGCGGTGCGGATCAACCTGCCTAGCCGGGGCGGGGAGATGTCGGCGCTGGCGTTCGGCCCCGCCGCGCGGCCGGTGGATATCGTGTTCACCCACGCCAACGGTTTCAACGCGAGGGCCTATGCCAGCATCCTCGCGCCCCTGGCCGCCGACTTCCATATCCTGGCGATCGATCAACGCGGTCACGGCCGTTCGGGCCTGAAGCCGGATATGGAGGGCCGCACGTCCTGGTACGGCCTGCGCGATGATCTGCTGGCGCTGCTTGAGGGGCTCGACCTGAAGAACGTGGTGCTGGGCGGCCACTCCATGGGAGGCACCGCCAGCATCCTGGCCAGCGCCGAGGCGCCGGACCGGGTCAAGAGCCTGGTGATGTTCGATCCCGTGGTTCTGAGTCCTGAGGCGATCGTCGCCAACAAGGGCGGTGAGCCTATCGAATCGCCTCTGGTCCAGGGCGCCCTGCGCCGCCGCGCGGTCTTCCCCAGCCGCCAGGCCGTCATCGAGGCCTATACTGGCCGCGGCGCCTTCAAGAGCTGGACGCCCGCCATGCTGGCCGACTACGTGGCCGACGGCTTCCGCGAGCGGGAGGACGGCGAGGTGGAGTTGACCTGCGCGCCCGAGTGGGAGGCGTCGAACTTCACCTCCCAGGCGCACGACACCTGGGACGCCTTCGCGCGCGCCAGGGCGCCGATCACCATCTTCCGCGCCGAGCACGGGTCCACCTGTCGGGTTGAAGGGCGTGAAGCCGAACTGACCGCCTCGGGCCAGATCACCCTGGAGACCGTGCCGGGCACGACCCACTTCCTGCCCATGGAGCGGCCCGACGTGGTGGCCGCCGCACTCAGAGCGGCGGCGTCAAAGCCCTAGGCCGGGGGTGAGCTGGGTGCGGTAGGCCGCCTGCGCCGTCGGAGAAATGTCGACGACCTTGCGGGCGTCGAGGTCGAAACTGATCACCACCGCCTCGGCGCTGGCCCAGGCCCGGCCGCTGACCGGGTCGACCATCCAGTGCATCACCTTTCGGGTGCGCGCCTCGACGCCGGCGAAGCCTGACCGCAATTCGACGGAATCCCCAGCCCTCGGCCAGTCCAGATGCAACACCCGGTATTCCAGCACGGCCCCGCCGATGTTCCTTGGCGCCTCACCGGGAACCGGTTCCGGGCCGGGCCGGGTCTCGCCGAAGAGCCGGTTCACCCCGTCCGAGACACGGCCGATGAACACCTCGCCGCGCATCCGCCCGAACACGTCGCACTCGGCGGGCTGGATCACCCCCATGCCGATGCGGGTGAGGTTCAACTCCATGGCCTTGGCGTGGCCGGCCATGGGGACGACGGGACCCAGGTCCAGGCCGCGCGCTGCGGCGAAGGGCGGGATCTCGACCTTCAGTGCTTCGGCGGCCTCACGGATGCGGGCCGGCCAAGGGAAGGGCCGCAAATCGGTGCTGGTGACGTGGGACACCACCACCTGAAAACTGGCGGCGGGTTCGCCCGACAGATGGCGGATCACCAGCAGTAGACGGGCGTCGGTCTCGCCGACCTCCACCACGCCGCCGGTCATGATCAGGCCCGCGCCGGCGCGGGCCTCCCGCAGGAAGCGGATATGCTGCTCGCGGACCACCAGGGTGGATTCGGCCCCGGTGGTGAAGGCGCGGGGCATGCCCAGCTTCGCGGCCAGGCCGGCGACGCCCTCAAGGGACTTGGCCACCCAGAACCGCACGTTCAGGTGTCCCATCTCGTCGCATTCCCAGGTGTTGACCCCGCCGCCCCAGACCTCGATCACACAACCATCCCTCGTTCTCTGGCGGCGAACTTATGGGACCCGTCCTGTAACCGACAGGGGGCGGATGTCGAATTCCTCTCCAAGCTCAACCTCGTCCGGCAGGCCATCGCCGCCGTATCGTCCTTGTGCGAAGCTGAAGACCTAGGGAAGGCCATCACATGCCGCCGACAATGAAGGTCCTGGTCTATCGCCACAGCGTGATCACGCGGTTGACCCACTGGATCAATGTCGTGGCGCTCGTCCTGCTGCTCATGAGCGGGCTGCAGATCTTCAACGCCCACCCGGCGCTCTACTGGGGTCATACGTCCACCTTCGCCCAACCCTGGGTCTCGATGACCTCCGAAGAGCGCGGCGACAGGATGATCGGTCTTACCAAGGTTGGGCCGGTGACTCTGGAGACCACCGGCCTGTTCGGCTTTTCCGGCGGGGAGAAGCGCGGCTTCCCCGCCTGGGCCACGGCGCCCGGCTATCGCAACCTGGCCGATGGACGCCATTGGCACTTCTTTTTTGCCTGGCTGTTCGTGTTCAACGGCCTTGTCTATCTCTCGGCCAACATCCTCAGCGGCCACATCCGGCGAGACCTGCTGCCTACCCGGGATGACCTGGCGCCGCGCAATCTCTGGCGCGAGGTCGTCACCCACGCCCGACTGCGGTTCCCCAAGGGCGAGGAGGCGCGACGCTACAACGCCCTGCAGAAGCTGAGCTATGGCGGTATCGTGCTCATCCTCCTGCCGCTCATGGTGCTGACGGGTCTGACCATGTCGCCCGCCGTCGATGCGGGCCAGCCGTGGCTGCCGGCGGTGTTCGGCGGACGGCAGTCGGCCCGAACGATCCACTTCATCTGTGCGGGCCTGATCGTGGCCTTCGTCCTGGTCCATGTCGCCATGGTCCTGTTGTCGGGAGTCTGGAACAACCTGCGATCCATGATCACCGGCCGCTACGCCATAGACCTCGAGGGAGACGCCCGATGAGCGCCGCCGACACGCGCCGCGGTTGGCTGAAGGGCGCGGCCGCAGGCGCCGCGGGTCTCTGGCTCACCGCCTGCAACAAGGTCAACGACAACCCTCAGGTCCAGGCCACTCTGCAGAGCGCCGAGGGCCTGACGCGCCGCGCCCAGCGTCTGCTGATCAGCCGCCACGCCTTGGCCCAGGAGTTCACCGAGGCCGACATCGCCCGCGATTTCCGCGCCAACGGCTCCATCAGCCCGGGGGACCCGGACTACCGAAAGCTGTTGCTGGCGGGCTTCGCCGACTATCGTCTGGTGGTGGACGGCCTGGTGGACAAGCCTCTTTCGCTCGACCTCGCCCAGATCCGCGCTTTGAAATCCCGTACCCAGATCACGCGCCACGACTGCGTGGAGGGCTGGTCCAGCATCGGCAAGTGGAAGGGTGCGCGCCTGGGGCCGTTGCTGGACATGGCGGGGCTGAAGGCGGACGCCCGCTACATCGTCTTCCATTGCGCCGACAGCCTGGGCGGCGGAGGGCCGAACGGACGCTACTATGAGAGTATCGACCTGATCGACGCCTACCATCCCCAAAGCATCATGGCCTACGACATGAACGGCGCGACCCTTCCGGTGGCCCACGGCGCCCCTCTGCGCCTGCGGGTCGAGCGGCAACTCGGCTACAAGCACGCCAAGTACGTCATGCGCATCGAGGCCGTCGCCGACTTCGCGCACCTGGGGGCTGGCAAGGGCGGCTTCTGGGAAGACCGCGGCTATGAGTGGTACGCCGGAATCTAGCCTACCAGGGGGTGCGAGCAGTCTGTTCGGCCTCGGCCTTGCACATCGCGGTGTCGGGTTTCGCACCGGTCTTGCGGACCGCTTCCAGTTCAGCGCGGACCGCCTCCAGGTCGGTTCGGAAGCTGGGGTTTCCGCGCCAGGCGGCCAGCAGGGCGCCGCCATTGGTGCGGCCGGCCGCGATGGCGCTGACGCTGTGAACGCCGCAGACCACCCGGCTCTCGCCGAAGGCCCGCCCGCGCACCAGGATCGGCGTGGCGCGGTCGGGGGCCAGCTCGGCCAGGAACATGGCCACCGACCAGCCCCAGGTAGCGTGGCCCGAGGGGTAGTCGGGGCTGGCGGCCAGGGAGTCGCTCTTGGGCGTGCAGATATTGCCCTCGCCGGCGATGATGTAGGGCCGCTTGCGCTTGAAGACATCCTTGACGCTGGAGACCTGGCGGCTGGCGTCGATCCCCATCCTGGACAGCATGGCCTGCAGCTTGGGCGTGGTCTCCGGCGACATCTGCACCCCGACCGCGCAGCTGAAATCCTTCAGCATGTTGGCGGGCAGGGAGGGGACGTCGTTCTGCGCCAGAGACCAGCGCGGGGACCCTTCCAGGGCGCGGGTGGCTTTGAACACCTCCTGGTCCTGGGCCTCACGGGCAGACCCGGTGGCCGGGGCGGGGGGCAGAATCAGGTCCGCGGCGGGCCAGGTCTGGGCGTTGAGATAGCCCGTGGGCAGCGGCCTGGGCGTCGGGGCGGGCGCGACGACCGGAGTCGTGGCGGGTTGGGCCAGGGCGACGCCGGTGGCGGCGAGGGCGCCTGCCAGGGTCAAACCGATCAGCGTACGGCGCATTTTCCACTCCCCAGTTCTGTTGGCGCCATCATGCCCATGCAGACCTCCGGCGCAACGTCCAAGCTGGGCGGGGTTTTCTGCGGTGGGTGGATGTGGGGTCCTGGGTTAGGGTCGTTAGAACCCAAGGCCGACATTGGAACCGCTTCCGACCCCCGTCCCGCCCTCCGAGGTGGCCAATCCGCAGCGTGAGAAGGCGCCGCGCCAACTCGCGCTGATGCGGGCTCGCGCTGAACTGCTGCGCTGGCGCGTGGTTCCGCGCGTGCGCAAGCCCGGCCAGCGGCGGGTCAGTCCCTGGCTGCCGCTCGTCCCGGTGCTGATCGTGCTGTCGCCCGCACTGCTGCTGGTGGCGGGCGTGGCCGTCTTCCTGCCCCGGCCTTTCCGGATCAATCCGGCGACGGTCATGCTGAACCTTGGCCGCGTCATGATAGCCCTGAGCGACGGCGAAGCTCATATCGAGGATCGCGCCCAGCCCAGGATTTCCGACGAGCGGCCCTGACGGTCGCTGTCGCGAAACCTCGACCGTCACCGCTGGCGCGATGACGGTCGTTGCGTCGGCTACTTGGCGATCTTCTGGAAGAGCTTGGCCCAGCGGGGCTTTTCGCGGGTCTTCCAGGCGCCGCGGTGCCAGGCGTCCGAGGCGATCAGCGGCACCACGGTGCTGGCCTCGGCGAACACCATCTGCTCCCAGGTGACGTCGACCTTGCCCCAGGAGCAGGCCTCCTTAAGCGTAGAGGATGAACAGGCGCCGTCCCGCACATCGGCCACCGTGATCTGGATGGCGTACTTGTGCATGTCGACCTCGTGGCCGAGGATTTCGGCGCAGACCACGGTGTCCTGGGCGAAGTTCTTGGGAACGCCGCCGCCCACCATGAACAGGCCGGTCGTGCCCGCCGCGATCTTGACGTCGGTCAGCTCCCGGAAGTCGGCGACGGAGTCGATGGTGAGGTAGGGCTTGCCCGCCTTCATGTTCTCCACCTGATGCTTCACCAGGCCGAAACCCGCCGAACTATCGGTGAAGGCCGGGCAGAAGATCGGAATGTCCAGCTCGTAGGCCGTTTCGATCAGCGAGCCCTTCTTCTTGGCGTTGCCGGCGGCCAGCCACTTGCCCATCTCCCAGATGAACTCACGGCTCGAATAGGGCCGCGGCTCCAGCATGTTGCAGAGCTGGAAGATCACATCGTCGCAGTTCTGGAGCTCTTCCTCGTCGATATAGGTGTCGTAGATGCGGTCGATATAGAGGGCGCGCAGGTCGCGGTCGTCGACCGGATCCTGGGGCTTGGACTGATAATGTTTGAAGCCCAGGGCCTCGAAGAAATCCATGTCGACGATCGAGGCGCCGGTGGAGACCACGCAGTCGATCAGGCCAAACTTCAGCATGTCGCGATAGATGTGCATGCAGCCGCCGGCGCTGGTGGAGCCGGCAAGTGTCAGCCAGGTCGAGCAGCCCTCGTCTTCCAGGGCCATGGTCAGGATGTCGGCGGCGCGCGCGGTGTCGCGGCTGGTGAAGCTCATCTGCCGCATCGAGTCGATGATCGGCCGGGCGTCGTACTGGTTGATGGCCACGTGCTCGACCGTGGTCGAGAGCAACTCGGCCTTGCGGTTCGTGTTCTGAACGTCAGCGTTCATTCTCTTGATCCTCAGGAGTTTGAGCGCCCGTCCTTGGAAAAGGAGCCCAGCCGGGACGGAGCGACCGGCTGGACCATCAACACCTGAGCGGGGCGGTTATTTCCGCCGACGCTTCTTCCCGCGCGCCCGTGACAGCTTCACGACGTTCTGGCCGTCGGACTTGGGCACCGAGATGGAACGCTTGGCCAGGCCGAACATGGAGGCCATCGGGGCGTCTTGGACTTCGATGGTCTCGGCGTCGCCGAACCCGTTGAAGCGGGTGTTCATCGCCACGCCGTAGGCGCCCAGCATGCCGATCTCCACATAGTCACCCTCGCGGATGTCTTCCGGCAGCCAGAAGGGGCCGGGCATGTGGTCGAGCGAGTCGCAGGTCGGACCCCAGAAACGGTAGGGCTTCAGGGCGCCTTCGACCTCGCGGGCTTCGCCGTTCTCGTTGCGGATCAGCTTGACCGGAAAGGGCCACTTGGTGTGGGCGGCGTCGAACAGCGAGCCATAGGAGCCATCGTTGAGATAGAGCGCGTCACCCTTACGCAGCTCGACCTTGGTGAGGATCGAGGAGCCCTCGGCGACGAGCGCCCGGCCGGGTTCGCACCACAGCTCGGTGGTCTCATGGACCATCATCTCGGCGAAGCCGCGGTCGATGGAGTCGACATAGTCGGCCAGGTCGGGCGGAACCATGCCGGGATAGATCGACGGGAAGCCGCCGCCCACGTCCACCACATCGGCGAAGACGCCGGCGCGGACCAGGGCGCGCGAGGCCTGGGTCATGGCCGCCTGGTAGGCGGTGGGACGCATGCACTGGCTGCCGACATGGAACGAGACGCCCATCAGATCCTGGGTCGCCCGCCGGGCGGCGAGCAGCAGGCTCGGCGCCTCGAAGGTGTCGACCCCGAACTTGCCTGACAGGGAATAGGCCGCGCCCTCGGCGGCGACGGCCAGGCGCACGATCAGGTTCAGGTCCTTGGCGCCGCCTGTGGCGTCCAGGATCTTGGCCAGCTCTTCGTGCGTGTCGAGCGCGAAGGTGCGGACGCCATGATCGAAATAGGCCTGGGAGATCGCAGACCGGCTCTTGACCGGATGCATGAAGGCCATGCGCGAACCGGGCGCGAACTGGCTGACCAGTTCGATCTCCGGGATCGAGGCCACGTCGAAGGAAGTCACCCCATTGGCCGCCAAGGTCTCGATAACCCACGGCGAGGGATTCGCTTTGACTGCGTAGAAGACGTCGCCTCGGAAATTTTCCTGGAACCAGCGCGCCGCCACGGCCACCGCGTCAGGTCGCGCTATTGCGACAGGACGTTCCGGAGACCGCTGACGGACCAGGTCCAGGGGCGTTTGATACGTGTGCAATTCACGTAACCCCCAACGGATTGTTGAACCTAGCCGGCGTTAGCAGCGCTTTTGAGGACTTCGGGTCCGCCGGAGCGCGGTGAAATAGGGGCATATGCTCCCTGTGTAAAGTGGTTTGACCCAACTGCGCCAAATCGCGCGCAACCCCTGACCGGGCCAAGGCTTGCGAGCGGGGCGCGGCTCCGACTTTTGTGACAGTCCTCAGGGAGGGAAATTGCGTACCGCGGCGTCATTCGCGCGCGCGCCACGCCTGCGACGTATGGAGGCGTTAACGGACGCTAGACCGGACAGCGGGCGCCGTGTCATGAAGTCGTCGCGACGGTCGGCGATGACCCATCTCCGCACCCTTGCCTGCGCCGACCTGGGAAGCTTCTGCATTCATGCCTGACGCCGCCGTTCTGTCCGTACGGAACGCCTCGAAGAGCTTTGGTCCTCGCAAAGCGCTCGACGGCGTGTCCATCGATGTTTCCCGTGGCGAGATGATCGCCCTGATCGGTCCATCCGGTTCGGGCAAGTCGACCCTGCTGCGCTCCATCAGCGGCCTGCAGGCCATCGATCAGGGGCCTGGCGTCATCGAGGCCTTCGGCGGCCCGGTGCAGTCCGGCGGCAAGATCAGCCGCAAGGTGCGGCAGACCCGGATCCGGGTGGGTTTCATCTTCCAGCAGTTCAACCTGGTTGGTCGGCTGACCCTGTTCACCAACGTCGCGCTTGGGTCGCTGGGCCGCATTCCCATGCTGCGCGGAACCCTTGGCGCCTGGCCGCAGGAAACCAAGGACGCGGTCATGGCCGCCCTCTCTCGCGTGGGCGTGGCCGAGTATGCCGGCCAGAGGGCCAACACCCTGTCGGGTGGGCAGCAGCAGCGCGGCGCGATCGCCCGCGCCCTGGTGCAGAAGGCCAAGATCATCCTGGCCGACGAACCGGTCGCCTCCCTCGACCCCGTCTCGGCGCGCAAGGTCATGGAACTGTTGCGCGACCTCAACGCCACCGACGGCCTCACCGTCGTCGTCACCCTGCATCAGGTCGACTACGCCCTGCGCTACTGCAAGCGGGTGGTGGCGCTGAAGGCCGGCAAGGTGGTCTATGACGGCCCCATCGACGGCCTGGACCGTGAGCGGCTGATCGACATCTACGGTCCCGAATTCGAAGACGCCTTCTGGGAAGGAGCGCCGCAATGATCCGCCGCCAAGTTTTAACGGCGCTGGCCGTCGTCCTGGCGCTGACCGCCTGTGGGCAGAAGCCGGCCGAGACCGCCGGCGCGCCCAAGGAGCTGACGTTCTCGATCCTGTCGGCCGAGAACCAAGCCTCGATGCAGCCCCTGTGGCAGCCGCTCCTGGACGACATGTCAGCGCAGATCGGCGTCAAGGTGAAGCCGTACTTCGCCACCAACTACACCTCATTGATCGAGGCCATGCGCTTTAATCAGGTGCAGGTGGGCTGGTTCTCCGCCCTGCCGGCTCTGGAGGCGATTCGCCGTGCTGACGGCGAGGTTCTGGGCCGGGTGATTGATTCCGGCGGCGCCGATTCCTACACCTCCGTCCTGATTGTGAAGAAGGGCAGCGGCATCACGCTTGATGACGTGTTGAAGTGCGGCAAGCGTTACTCCTTCGGGATCGGCGACGCCAAGTCGACCTCGGGCACGCTGGCCCCCATGACCTATCTGTTCACCCCGCGGGGCATTGAGCCGGGAAGCTGCTTCAAGGGCGTTCGCTCGGCCAGCCATCAGACCAATGTCTTCTCCGTCGCCAACGGCGTGCTGGACGTGGCCACCAACAATTCCGTGGGTCTGGTCTTCGCGGCCCGTGAAAATCCTGCGGTGGCCGCCAAGATCGAGGTGATCTGGAACTCTCCGCCGCTGCCGGAATCCTCCATCGTCGCCCGCAAGGATCTAGACCCGGCGATCCGTGAGAAGATCCGCCAGTTCTTCCTGACCTACGGCGTCGGCGACACCCCGCGCGCCGCCAAGCAGCGCGAAGTGCTCAAGGGCCTGGCCTATGGGGGCTTCCGTCCGGCCGACGAC
>NZ_JBBKVV010000005.1:0-35374 GCF_037968635.1 Phenylobacterium sp. | reverse complement strand
GGGGAAGGCGAATCGGAACGGACCGTCACGGGGCGGGGCGGTCTTGGCGGGCAAGGGCGTGAGGCGGGCCAGGGGCGCCACCGTCGCGGCCACCGGGTCCATCCAGTCGGCGCCGCGCCAGGTGTCCATCACCACCTGGGAGGGGGAGGCCACAGTAAGGTCCAGGTGGCGGAACAGCCGGGTGTGCTCGTCGATATGGAGCTGCCGATAGGGTCCGTAGACACAGATGCCGCAGGCGGCGCTGCCGGGCGGGGGGGCGCCGCAGTTGTCGATGTCGTTGCGCAGCAGGTGAATGCCGGCGCAGAGACTTGTGAAGTCGTGGGTCCAGTAGTGACCGGCGTTGGCCCCGGCGATCCGCACCACATCGATCACCTCCCGGCTGGAATGGCCCAGCATGGAGTGGATGGCGAAGCTGCGCCGGCCGTCGCGCCAATCGGACAGCGCCGTCCTCAAGCCCGCGATCAGCGCCTCGGGTCGAAAGGCGCCCACCTTGGTCCCGTTCCATAGGACGCCCAGCGGCGGACCGTCGAGGCCGGTGGAGACGATAGGCCAGGGCGAGGCCGGATAGATGTGCAGGTGATCGCGGCCGAGCGCGCCGAATCGGGCGGCCTCGCGCTGGACGCTGGCCTGCACCCCGCCCACCACGGCGGCGTAGTTGTCGTGGCTGAAGGTCACGTGCAGGTCGCGGCGTTCCGAGTGCGATTCGGCGAGGCCCTTCTCCAGGTCGGCGGCCTGGCTCAATTTTACGGCCCGCGCCCAGACCTCACAGTCGGCCAGGCGTTCCTGCAGGGGCCGCAGGCGGGCCACGGTGTCGTGCCGGAAGCCCAGTCGGCGGCGGGCGATCCGGCCTTCGCCGCGGCCCTGGGCCAGGAAGTGGACAAAGGGCTGCACGCCGGCCGCCGCCACGTCGGGATTGAGCTCCAGATAGTCGTCCAGGTGGAAGTCCCGCGAGGGGTCGCGCCCCTCTTTCCAGCCCCGCGCCAGAAAGTGGTCCAGCCCATCCTGGCCCGCAGCCGCCACGTCGGGATTGTTGAACAGGTAGTAGGTCTCGTCGAACTCAGTGGCGGCCAGCGCCCTGTCGGCGGCGGTGACCGGATCATCGGCCTTGCCGTCCCGGACCAGCTTCCGCGCCACCAGGTAATCCAGCGCCTGGGCCGAGGCGACCGGCTCGCGGCCCTCGCGACGTCCAGTGGAAAGGTAGTGATAGAAGGGGTTGGCCCCGGTCTCCGCCACGTCGGGATAGCGTTCCAGATAGCCGGTGGTGGAGAACCAGGGCGCGGGATCGCGGCCCTCGCGCCAGCCAGCGTCGGCATAGTGGATCACCAGATCGCGACCGGTCTGCGCGATGTCGGGATAGGTGGCGCGATAGAAGTCGGCGTCCAGGGCAGGGCCCAGGACCAGCAGGCTACGATCGAGGCCGACGGCCATGAGACGAACTCTCCGCGAGGCCTGGACCTGTGCCGCAGAACGCCGCCTCGATCAACCGCCCCTTGCCCGCGCGCGCCTGCGGTCATAGACGCAAGGCTCACGTGCGCCGCCGAGGCGCCAGATGGGGCCCGATGGCGAGAACGACAACCCGACCGGCCAAGTCCGCGGCCTACCTGGTGTTGGGCATGCACCGGTCCGGCACCTCGGCCGTGACCCAACTCCTGGCCCTGGCCGGCGCCGAGCTGCCGCAGAACGTCATGCCCGGCGACGAGCACAATGCGCGGGGCTACTTCGAGCCCTGGAAAATCGCGCTGTTCAACGACGCGCGCCTGCGCGCCGCCGGTAGCGCCTGGGACGATGTCTTCGCCCTGCCCTACGCGGCCCTGCCCAAGGCCGACGAAGCCGAGTGGACGGCGCGCGCGCTGGCGCTCTATCGCGAAGAGTTCGGCGAGGCCCGCTTTCCGCTGCTGAAGGACCCTCGGATCTCGGTCCTGGGGCCGATGTGGCGACAGGTCCTGAAGACCGTGGGCATGTCGGCCCGGGCGGTGATTCCGGTACGCTCGCCGCTCGCTGTCGCTGGCTCCCTGACCCGGCGCGACGGCTTCCCGGTGGAGAAGTCGGTTCTGCTCTGGTGCGTCTACATGCTGGCCGCCGAACTCTATTCCCGCGACCTGCCCCGCGCCTTCGTCTCCTATGACGGCCTGCTCGCCGACTGGCGTGGCGAGGTCGAACGAATTGAAGCCGCCCACAGCGCGCCCCTGCCCCGGATGAGCCCACACGCGCAGGGCCAGATCGACCAGTTCCTTACAGGCGACCTGCGCCACAACGTCGGCGATGGAGACCTCTCGACCGTGCCGATCGTCGGCCCGCTGGCCAAGACCGTCCACGACTGGTTCCTGGCCGCCGCCGCCGGATCCACCCCACCGCTTGCCCCGCTAGAGGCCGCCGCGGTTCAGATCGCCGAGCTCAAGTCGAGGATGGGCGTGTTTGTCTCTCCGGTGACCGCCGCCCTGTCGACCGCCAGCGCCGAGCTGGACGAGGAGCGGCAACAGCGACGACGCGAGCGCCTCCAGACCCACGAGATCGAGGTCGAACTGGCCCTGCTGCGCCGTGAGCGCGCCGCAATCGAGGCCCAGGTCGACGCCATGTTGGCCATCCGCTGATCCCTTGACCAAGCGCCCCACCAGGAAGAAGGCGGCTGAGACCGTCGTCGCCACAGAGCTTCTGGCGCGCCGCCAGGTGCTGCGCGCCGCCCATGTGGCTCTCGCCCAGGACCGCTGGACCCGTTTCCAGGCCGCCGCCGCCAAGCGCCACTGGGACCGCGAACGCGGCCGCATTGAACAGCGGTTTGACCTGGCCCTCGCACGGGGCAAGTGGCCGGGCCGCGTGGCCCTGGTGCTGCGCTCCGGGCTCTGGACTTTCGGCCTCGATCAGGGGGTCGGGCGAGAGGGGGGGGGGACCCGTGGCTTGGTGTCCTACGTCCGCGCCGGCCCCGACTCCAACGCCCATCCCAAGGCTCTGTTCGACCAGACCTGGTACGTCGAGAAGAACGCCGACCTGGCGGGCACCGCCTGGGCCCCTCTGGCCCACTACTTGGTGGCCGGCGATAAGGAAGGTCGCGATCCGCACCCGCTGTTTGATCTGGCCGACTACCGCTCACGCCACGCGGTCAAGGTCGCCGCCAGCGGCCTGAGCGCCTTGCAGCACTTCGTTTTCACCGGCGCCCGCGAGGGCTTCAACCCCCACCCGCTGTTTGATCTGCGCCACTATGTCGGCCAGGCCGAGGAGGTGGCGAAGTCTGGCGAGAACCCATTGCTGCACTATCTGCGCGAGGGATGGCGGCTGGGCTACGAGCCCCACCCGCTGTTCTCCGGCGCCTGGTATCTGCAGCAGAACCCCGACGTGGCGGAGCGCGGCATTCCGCCCCTATTGCACTATGTGACCTCCGGCGCCGGCGAAGGCCGCCCGCCTCACCCGCTGTTCGACACAGGCTGGTACGCCGACCGCTATCGCGACGCGACGACGCTGGGCGCAAGCCCGCTCGCCGACTTCCTGGCCCACGGCGTTGAGGGTCGACGAAACCCCAGCCTGCACTTCGATTCCGCCTTCTATCTGGAGCAGAATCCGAAGGCTCCCGAAGATCGCCACGCCATCCTGCACTATCTGTCCGAGGGAGCTTTCGAGGGAGCCTCGCCGGCGCCGGACTTCGACGAACTGGCCTATCTGACCGCCAACCCGCGGGCCGCGGAGGCGCCGATCTCGGCCCTGGAGCACTGGGCGCTGAGCCGTGCGCCCAAGCCGGAGCCGGGCGCAGGTCATGTCCGGGCCGGCGGCGGCGACACCGGTCTCTTTGAACAACTCCGCGCCGCCCGCGCCAAGGACGCCAGCCTTTACGACGCCCAGGCCTATCGCGACCTGGCCGCGGAACGTCGGCGGATGGACGCGACCCGCAAGGCCAATGTGAAGGTCAAACCGCTGAAGCTGGTCAAGCTGGGCGAGAAGGACCTGGAGAAGGCCGCCGCCGCCCTCACCTTTCCGCCGGTCGCCAAGCCCCGCGCCTCCATCGTGATCCCCGCCTACAACAATCTGAAGTTCACCCTAGAGTGCCTGGCCTCGCTGCTGGCCGCCGGGGGGCTCGAGAGCGCCGAGATCATCGTCATCGACGACGCCTCGGCCGATGCGACCTCTGTGATGCTGGCCAAGGTTCCTGGCCTGAAACTGCTGACCAACCCTGAAAACCTCGGCTTCATCCGTACCTGCAACCGGGCGGCGGAGACGGCCAAGGGCGAGTTCGTCATCTTCCTGAACAACGACGTCCAGGTCCGGCCCGGCTGGCTGGCGGCGCTGCTCTCACCCTTCGATGAGGAAACCGGTGTCGGGGCCACGGCGCCCAAGATGCTGTTCCCCGATGGCCGCCTCCAGGAGGCCGGCGCCCGGATCGGCGTCGATGGCGCCTCGGAGATGATCGGCCTGTTCGATGATCCCGCCCTGCCGCGTTGGAACGTGCGGCGCGAGGTGGACTATGCCTCGGGCGCCTGCCTTGCGGTGCGCCGCAAGGTGTTTCGCGAACTGGGCGGCTTCGACATCACGTTCGCGCCCGCCTATTGCGAGGATGCCGACCTCTGCTTCCGTCTGCGCGAACGCGGCCTGCGGATCATCTACGAACCGACCTCGGAGATCGTGCATCACCTGTCGGTCACCGCCAATTCCATCGACGTCGGTTACAAACACCGGTTGGCGACCCGAAACCAGCAGGCCTTCGTCCAGCGTTGGAGCGAGCGGCTGGAGGCGCTGAACACCGTCCGCACGATCGCCTTCCACCTGCCCCAATTCCACGCCATTCCCGAGAACGACCGCTGGTGGGGCGCGGGCTTTACCGAGTGGACCAACGTCACCCGGGCCCTGCCGAACTATCGCGGCCACTACCAGCCGCACCTGCCCGCCGACCTGGGCTTCTACGACCTGTCCGACCCGCAGGCCCTGAAACGCCAGGGAGAACTGGCCGCCCAGTACGGCATCGGCGGCTTCTGCCACTATTTCTACTGGTTCTCCGGCGGCCGCCGGGTGCTGGAAAAGCCGCTGGAGCATCTGCTGACCGGGGCGGCCGGCGATTTCCCGTTCTGCCTGTGCTGGGCCAATGAGAACTGGACCCGCACCTGGGACGGCCAATCCAACGACGTCTTGCTGGCCCAGACCTATGAAGAAGGCGACGCCGAGGCCCTGATGGCCGAGATGGGTCCGTATCTGAAGCGCCCCAACTACATCCGGGTCAACGGCAAGCCGCTCGTGCTGCTCTATCGCCCAGGCCTGCTGCCGGACGCCAAGCTGTGGGTGGCCCACTGGCGCGACTGGTGCGCGAAAAACGGGGTGGGCGAGATCTACCTGGCCTATGTCGAGGGCTTCGAGAAGGCGGGCGGCGCCACCGACCCAACAAGCCTCGGGTTCGACGCGAGCGTGGAGTTCCCTCCCGCCGGCTCACAGGCGCTGATCCATCCGCCGGGCCCGCTCTACAACGCCCGCTTCGAGGGCCGGGTGAACGATTACCGTCAACTCGTGCGCCGCTACATGGCTGAGCCGACCCCGTCCCACACCCGCTTCCGCGGCGCCATGCCGAGCTGGGACAATACCGCCCGCCGTCAGGACCACGGCTGGTCGCACCACCACGCAACGCCGGGCGCCTTCCAGGCCTGGCTGGAGGCGATGTTCGCCGAGACCCGAAGGCAGAACTTCGGCGAGGAACGCCTGGTCTTCATCAACGCCTGGAACGAGTGGGCTGAGGGCGCGCACCTGGAGCCCGACCAGCGCTTCGGTCACGGCTGGCTGGAGGCGGTGAAGAACGCCGCTGACGCAGACCTGCTGGACAAGTCATGAGCGACGACCTGGTCCTGGTGGGCCACCCCTTTTCGGCCATCGGTATGGCCGAGCATGTCCGCTCGGCCTGGCGCGCCTTCAAGGCGGCCGGCGCCACCCCGGGCCTGATCGATATCTACGGCCTGGACCGCAACAAGGATCCCGACTTCGAGCGCGAATACGGCCCCCACGTGGTTCCCCGGCTCAGCCCGAAAACCAACCTCTTCTGCATCAACGCCAATGAGGTGGAGCAGGCGATGGGGGTGCTGGACGCCACGGGTTCCAAGCCCGCTTTCGAGAGCGCCTACAACATCATCTACCCGGCGTGGGAACTCGCGAAGTACCCCGAGCCCTGGGCGCGCATCCTGGAGCGGTTCGACGAGGTCTGGGCGCCCTCGGACTTCATCGCCCAGGCCATTCGCCCGGCCGTCAGCAAGCCGGTGGTCCATATGCCGCTCGCGGTGGAACTCACCCTCTCCAGTTTCCTGGGTCGCCGGGCCTTCGGCATACCTGAGCACGCCTTCGTGGTGCTGTTCTCCTTCGACTTCTCGTCCTTCGCCGAGCGCAAGAACCCCCTGGCCATGCTGGACGCCTTCGAACGCCTCTGCGCCCTGCGGCCGGCGGCCGCCCTGCACGCGATCGTCAAATACAAGGGCGGCGACGAGAAGAACCCGGCGCGCAGGGCGCTGGAGGCCCGACTCGCGGCGCTGGGCGGCCGCGCCCAGGGGATCACCCGTGAGCTTTCGGACAACGAGAACAAGAACCTGATCCGCTGCGCCGACGCCTTCGTCTCCCTGCACCGCTCCGAGGGCTTCGGGCGCGGGCCGGCCGAGGCCATGACCCTGGGCCGCGTGGCCATCGCCACCAACTATTCCGGCAACCTGGACTTCATGACGCCGGAGGCCAGCCTGCTGGTGGACTACGACCTGATCCCGGTGCCATCTGACGCCTACCTGTTCCCCGAGGGCCAGGTCTGGGCCGACGCCCATGTGGATCACGCGGTTCGGCTGATGGCCCGCATGCTGGACGATCCGGCCGAAGCCCGCGCGCTGGGCCGCCGCGCCAGCCGCCACATCCGCACCCACTTCAGCGCCCGGGCCGTGGGCCTGCGCTATACCGCCCGCCTGGACGAACTGGCTAAGGCTTAGCGGCCGGCTTCGGCGGCGGGGCCAGACCCAGGGCTTCCCGCCCAGGGTTCTCCGTCACCGCGATCTGGCGGATCACGAAGGCGCCGCCGGGCGAATCGTCGGTGTCGAGGCGAATCTGACTGATCAGCGAAGTGGTCCAGTCGTCGCCGCCGCCCATCGGATGGGCCATGTCATAGGCCAGGATCAGGGTCTCGTTGACCGCCGGACTGCCGCCCATCACCGGCTTGGCGAAGAACCCCTGGCCCTCGCCGTGCCCGGCGGTGGAGTAGTAGAGCGTTCCATCCCAGTCGGAGCTGGCCTGTTTGCGGGTCAGGCGCACCAGCACCAAGGAGCCGCGAGCGCCATTGATCTCCAGCCCGCTGGGGGATCGCAGGGCCGGATCGGGCGCCTGGTTGGTGAGGCGCAGGCCGGCGTTCTGGGCCAGGCCCGTGACGCCGCCGGCCAGGACGAAGCCGTCACTGGCCCCGTCGAACGTCCACATCCGCACCGCCTTCAGGGGCGTCGCCCCGAGGCGGAAGCCCTCGCCCGCGGCGTCCCAGGTGATCGGCTGGACGCGGGTTGTCGGGGCGACCGGCTTGTCCACCGGAAGACTGGGTTGCGGAGTCGGCGCCAGCCTCATCGTGCGCGGCGCGGGCTTGTCGCAGGCGGCCAGCGCCAGGAGGATGGCCAGGGGCAGGAAACGCGAAACGGTCATGTCAGCGCCTCAGCAGTTGGCGGACCTGGGCCACTGGCGGATCGAGGGCCAGGTAGAGCAGCCCGGTCATGGCCGCGAGGTCCAGGAAGTAGAGATAGCGGTAGTCGCAGGCGATGGAGATGGCGAAGAAACTCGCCGTGAAGGCCAGGGCCGCGACCAACAGGGCGATGATGGCGGCGTCGGCGCGGTCACGCCGCAGCAGCAGAGCGCCGGCGGTCAGGACCGCCACCACCGCGTAGCTGAGGTGCGAGAACAGCGGCCCATCCAGAAACCAGGTGCCGTAGTTGTAGAGCGCGCGGTCCGAAGCGTCCCGGCCGGGCGCGATCTCCAGCGCCTTCAGGGTGTCTGCCCGACCATCGACTCCCACGAAGAGCGGCAGGCACGAATCGATCTTCGGCGTCAGGAACACCCAGCGGAACACGTCGAACCGGTGGGCCAGATAGGCGCCGGGGTGGCGCAGCACGATGTCCAGCCATTGGGCGCGGACAACCTGGTCGCTCTGCCGCCACAGCACCGCGCCGACGGCGGGGTCGAGGTCGAGATAGTCGATGCGGACCGGCGTGTAGATTGGCACGGCCCGAGTGCGGATCACGGTCTGGGCTTCCGGATCGGCGTCGTTGAAGACGGTGAGGGTCAGGGCCGGGTCATGGGCCGCGGCGCCGATGATGTCGTAGTGCTGCAGGATGCGGACGCCGATGCCGCCGGCCTTGTCCGGGCCTGCCTTGGCCGGCTGGGAGGCGACCCCGATCAAATGTGAGGCCACGACTATGGCCACCATTGAGCCCAGCCCCCAGATGAGGCTGCGCCGCCAGCCCTCGCCGCGCACGGTCCAAGCCAGGGCCAAGGCGGCGAAGGGCGCGATGATGATCCCGTTCTGGCGGACCTGGGCGGCCAGGGCCAGGGCCAACAGGGCCGCGGCCAGCACGATCCAGGGCGGCCGCGCCGTCCGCCAGCTGACGCTGGCCCGGGCCAGCAGGAAGAAGCCGGCCACGGCCAGGTTGGCGAACAGCACGTCCTTCCAGACGATGCCCTGGAAGACCAGGATGATCGGCGAGGCCAGGAACAGCAAAGCCACCGGAACCGCCGCCCAGGATGCTTTCGGACGCAGGCCGCGCAGACCCAGCAGGCTGGCGAACAGCACAAAGCCGCTGCCCACCAGATAGAGCGCCGTCCCCGGCACCACGGCGTCAAAGGCGGCCAGCACCGAGGCGTAGGCGGCGGGGCCCCAGGTCTCCCGGGTCCCCATGCGGCCTTCGTAGAGTTGGGAAATCGAGTCGGGTGAGAGGTGCCCGGGCATGGCGCCGGCCAGCATCACCAGGAAGCCGGCGATCAGCAGCCCGCGCACCACATCGTCGGCGGTTAGATCCAGACCCCTTCGCGCCATCCGCCCGCTCCCCATCCGTCCTGAGAGGTAGGGCCGGCAGCTGTTCCTGAGAAGGTAAAAAAAGCGCCCGTTGCCGCGACGCAGCGACGCTTCCATGATCGCGGGCAGATGAGCACCGCGCCAAACCTCCAGATTCGGGCCTCCGGCGTGACCCCCGAACAGCTCGCCGCCTATTCCGCGTTGCTGGGCAAGGTGTTCGGAAACGCGTGGAAGTTCACGCCGCAAGCTTTGGCCTGGCGCTATCGCGACAATCCGGACGGCGCCGTGGTGGGGTTCGACGCCTGGGACGGCGAGCGGCTGGTCGCCCACTATGTCACCTGCCCCACCACAGCGCGCATCGGCGGCGGTTCGGTGCGGGGCCTGCTGTCGCTGAACACCGCCACCGATCCCGACTACGTCGGCCAGGGGCTGTTCACCCGACTGGCCCAGGCGACCTATGACGCCGGCGCCGCGGCTGGCCACGGTTTCGTCATGGGCGTCGCCAACGCCAACTCGACACCCGGCTTCCTGAGGAAGCTCGACTTCCAGCTCGTCGCACCGCTGGAGGCCGGATTGCTGCTGCTCCGCCCTCAGAAATTCGAGCATGCCGAGGCCGATTTTCGCATCGATTGGACACCGCGCCGCCTGGCCTGGCGGTTGGCCAATCCGGCCAGCGCCTATGGGGTGCGCGACCGCGCAGGCCTGACGGTGGTCTCGGCGCCGACCCATCTGCCGCTGGTGCGCTGCGTGGGGTTCGTCAGCGAGGGCCTGAGCGAGCCGGGCGGGGCGGCGGGTATGGCCTCTCTCTTCATCGGGCTGGAGCCGCGCCTGGACCTCGGCGCGCTGGGCTTCCTGCGTTTGCCGCAGAGGCTGCGGCCCTCACCGCTGAACCTGATTTATCGGCGGCTGGGCGACCCGGCGCCAGAGAGTCTCGACCCGACCCGCGTGGCCATCGGCTTCCTCGACTTCGATCCCTACTGACATGGCCGTCGTCCATGTCCTGGCCCACTTCGACGACGAGTATTTCGCCACGCCGCTGATCGCGCGGGCCGGGAGCGATCCGTGGTTCCTTTATATCGCCGACTACGCCACGCCTGCGCGCTCTTCCCGTAGACTCGCCGAATCACGGGCCTATCTGGCGGGGCTCGGCGTGCCATCCGAGCGCGTGATCCATGTCGGGGCGGGCACCGGCGCGCTCGACGGCACGGTGCATCGGCATCTGCCCGAGCTGCTGCCTCTCCTGACCGCGGAATTGGAGCGCGTCGGGCCGGTCGAACGCTTCGTGGTCACCGCCTGGGAGGGCGGCCACATGGACCACGACGCCTGCGCGGCGCTCGCCGTGCGGGTGGCGGGGACGACTCCCATCGACCAGATCACGCTCTACAATGGCCCGCGCCTGCCCGGCCGCCTGTTCCGCGCCGGGGTTCCACTGACCGAGAACGGGCCGCTGATCCGTACGCGCCTGTCGCTGTCGGCGTGGCTCGTCTTCGCCGCCGGGGTGAGGGCGTTCCCGTCGCAGGGCAAGACTTGGCTTGGCCTGTGGCCGGTGATGTTCGCCAACTACCTGCGCAAGGGGTTCGCCTACCAAGCCCTCGACCCAGCCCGCGTGAACGAGCGGCCCCACGCCGGGCCCCTGCTCTACGAGCGGATGTACGGGGTGACCTATGCCGAGGTGGCCGCCTCGATCAGGACGGCCTGGCCTGCAGGATCACCAGGAAACCCGCCAGCATGAGGCCGTAGCCCACGGCGAACTTCCAACTCGCCGGCTCCTTGAAAATCACCCAGGCCATCAGCGGCACCAGGGCCGAGCCCAGGATCGAGAAGGCGTAGGCGGTCGACAGCGGCGTCCGGGTCAGGATGTAGAACCACACCAGGGCCGTCAGCCCGTACCAGCCGAACGCCCCCATCAGCGGGAAGTTCTTCAACAGCTTCCAAGGCATGGGCCCGGCGATCTGGGCCTGATAGAGGGCCGCCCACTTAAACAGCAGCTGGCCGATCGGCAGGGCCACGGCGAACCCCGCGCACAGCAGATAGTCCAGCGCCTTCACGCGGCATGCTCGCCGGCTTCCATCTGGCGAATGGTGCGCAGATAGGGGTGAATCGGACGGGACGGGGTGTTGAGCACGTCGAAATTCATGGCCTGCAGCAGCATCTGGGTGCCGACGATCACCGGCAGGGCGGCGGCCATGACAACGCCGGCCGAGGCCGTCTGCTGCGGGTCGCGTGTGGCGAGCCAGTGGATGCCGTAGGTCCCACCGAAGGCCAGGAAGATGGTCCCGAAGATCAGCTCCAGGGTGGCGGCATGGAAGTCGCGGACGAAGTACTGACCCATCACCCGTTGACAGAAGTTGGTGAGGTGTTTCAGCGCGAAGGGCCCCACAATGGCGCCGATCCGCAGGTTGCTGACCTCCTCGCCGTAGCGGGCCGGGATCGGCACATCACGCACCACCGCCCGCAGGGTGCCCAGATGGTAGAGCAGGTCGGTCTCGAAAAAGAATCGCTGCGAGATCCGCTTTTCCATCACCCGGTCGGCGACGCAGCCCTCGATGGCGGTGAAGCCGTTGGTGGGATCAAAGACGTTCCAATATCCGGTGGAGACCTTGGCCGCGAAGCTCAGGGCCGCATTGCCGAACACCCGCACGCCGGGCATCGACTTCAGGTGGCTGATGGAGGTGAAGCGGTTGCCCTTGGTGTAGTCGGCCTCCCCCAGCAGGATGGGGGCCACCAGGTGGGGGATGTAGCCCAGGTCCATCTGGTCGTCGCCGTCCACCTTGACCAGCACCCGCGCGCCGCGCCGAATAGCCTCGGCATAGCCCGCCAGCACCGCCCCGCCGACCCCACGGTTCTTCGACAGCCGTACGATGACGACCCGAGAATCGGCCTTGGCCGCCTCGATGAAGTCGCCGGACTTGTCGGGACAGCCGTCGTCGACACAGACAATGCCCTCGGCCCAGGCCGGGACCTTGGCGATCACCTTCAGGATATGGTCGCGCACCCGGTAGCAGGGGATGATGATCCAGGTCCGGGAGTCCTCCAGGCTGGGCAAGGCCGAGGCAGGCGCGACAAGGGGCCGGGCCGTGCGGGCCTGGACCATCGTGGCGTCGGATTCTGTCGGCGGCATCCGGGGTTTCCTTCTCTGGTCGGATACACGGCTCCTGGCAGGTTGCAAAGCACGCGGCCTGCGACTACCCCCCGTGGTCGAACGTCCACCAACCGGCGAGACTCATGCCCCACGACCTGGTGCGCGCCCGCGCACCGCTCCGGCTCGGCTTCGGCGGCGGCAGCACCGACGTCTCCCCGTATTGCGACGAGCATGGCGGCGTGGTGCTGAACGCCGCCATCGACCTGTTCGCCCATGTCAGTCTCGAGCGCCGCACCGACGGCCAGGTGCGGCTGGTGGCCGCCGACCGCGAGCACTTCTGGAATGCGGCGGCCACCAGCCCCCTGCCGACCGACGAGCCCCTGAGGCTGCTGAAGGGGGTCTATAACCGCTTCATGGCCGATCACGCCGGCGGCCAGGCCATTCCCCTCACACTCACCACCTATGCCGACTGCCCGCCCGGCTCGGGCCTGGGGACGTCCTCAGCCTTGGTCGTGGCCATGGTGGAGGCGTTTCGGCGGTTCCTCGGCATCGAAATGTCCCCCCACGCGGTGGCGGCCCTGGCCTATGACATCGAGCGCCGCGACCTCGGCCTCGCCGGAGGCCATCAGGATCAGTATGCCGCCGCCTTCGGTGGCCTGAACGTCATGCACTTCCACGCCATGGACCGCGTGGACGTCGAGCCCGTCGCGGTCGATCCCACGGTGATGAAGGAGCTCGAGGCCTCCCTGGTGCTCTACTTCACCGGGGTCTCGCGGGAGTCGGCCTCCATCATCGAGGAGCAGACCGCGAATATGCGCGCCCACGCCCCGGGCTCGCTGCAGGCCCTGCACGACATCAAGGCCAGCGCCCATGCCATGCGCGCGGCGCTGATGGCCGGCGACCTGCCGCGGTTTGGTGAACTCCTCGATTCAGGCTGGGCGTCCAAGAAGCTCACCGCCACCAAGATGTCCTCGGCCCAGATTGACGAAGTCTATGCCGAGGCCAAGGCCTTCGGCGCCTTCGGCGGCAAGGTTTCGGGCGCCGGCGGCGGCGGCTTCATGATGTTTCTGATCGACCCCACCAAGCGCGATGGTCTCAAGCGCCTGCTCACCAACTTTGGCGGCGCGGCCCAGTCGGCCCGGTTCACCAGCGCAGGCGCCGAATCCTGGGTGGTGCGGTGAGCCCGGAAAACCGATAGAGCCAAGGCGTGAAAGAGCTTTCGAAATCCATCGTCCGGCGCATGGCCGATCCCAACTTCGCACGCCGCTGGTTCGTGGGCGATGGTCTCGACATTGGCGGCAAGCCCGATCCCCTGTCGCTCTACGCATCCTTCTTCCCGGCGCTTACCGGCGTGCGGGTCTGGGACTGGGAGGACGGCGACGCTCAGCAACTGGCGGGCCTGTCGCCGGAGAGCCTGGACTTCGTCCACTCCAGCCACTGTCTGGAGCATCTCGTCGATCCAAAGGAGGGTCTTTCCTCCTGGTTCCGGGTGATCAAGCCGGGCGGCTTCCTGGTGGTGACCGTGCCGGACGAAGACCTCTACGAGCAGGGCGTCTTCCCCTCGACCCATAACCGCGACCACAAATGGACCTTCACGGTGCTGAAGGCGCGTTCCTGGAGCGACCGGTCCATCAACCTGGTGGAGCTGCTGTCGGGCTTGGGTGAGGCCGCCGATATCGAGCGGCTGGTCCTGCTGAACTCCACCTTCCGCTATGACCTGCCCCGGTTCGACCAGACTCTCACCCCCATCGGCGAGTGCGGGATCGAGTTCGTGGTGCGCAAGCGCACGGCCCGGGAACTGGCCTATGGCGGCTTGGTGCGCGACACCGCCCAGCCCACGCCCGCCGATCGGCGGCACTTCAACCAATACCGCGCCGACCACGCCCACATGAAGACCAGCGCCCCGCCCTTCGAAGACGAGAGCGAGCTCTAGAGCCACGCGATTTCTATCCGATTTCGGCGGGAATCGCGGCCCCGCGCCACGCTTGCGCCGCAAAATGCGACCTGTTACCAGCGGCCTCGGTCGGGAGAGTTGATGCAAGTCTCGGAACACATGCTCCGCACGGGCCGTCACGGCGCCTTGCACGAATTCGGCATGGCTTTCGCCGATCTCAGGGCCTCGACCAAGCGGATCGACCTGGCCTGGTCTCTGGCTTGGCACGACATCATCTCGCGCTATCGCGGCTCGATCCTCGGCCCCTTCTGGATCACGCTTTCCATGGGCCTGATGATCCTGGGCATGGGCTTTCTCTATGCCGAGATCTTCAAGGTCTCTATCAAGGAGTACATGCCCTTCGTGGCGCTCGGCCTCGTGTTCTGGGGTCTAATTGTCGGCGTCATCACCGAGGGCTGCGACACGTTCGTCCAGGCGTCCGGCATGCTGAGCCAGACCTCCCTGCCGATGTTCACCTTCGTGTGGCGCACGGTGATGCGCAACCTGATCAACCTGGCCCACCACCTGGTGATCGTGGTCGTGGTGCTGGTCTGGTTCGACTATTGGAAAGTGGCCAATGTGCCGGCCGCCCTGCTGGGGATCGCCCTGGTGGTCCTCAACGTCTCCTGGGTCAGCATGGCCGCCGGCATCGCCTCGGCCCGCTTCCGCGATGTGCCGCAGATCGTCGGCTCGGTCATGCAGTTCGCCATGTTCATGACCCCGATCTTCTGGCAGCCGGGTCGCATGGGCGGCAAGGCCCACGCCATCCTGGTGTTCAACCCGTTCTTCCACATGATCGACGGCATCCGCGCCCCGCTGATGGGCGGCCAGACGGGATCGGGGACCTATCCCATCCTGGCGATCCTGGCCGTTCTGGGCTGGGTGGGGACCTTCAGCGTCTTCACCCTCACCCGCCGCAGGATCGTGCACTACCTATGAAGGGCCCGCAGGTTTCCATCACGGTCAGCGACCTGACCCTGCGCTTCCCCGTCTATGGGGTGGACGCCAAGTCTCTGAAGAAGAGCCTCGCCGTCGTCACGGTGGGGGGCCGCCTGGGATCGTCTCTGACCGGCGCCACCGAGGTCACGGCGCTTTCCAAGGTCAATATCAAGCTCAAAGCGGGCGACCGGCTAGGGCTGATCGGTCATAACGGTTCAGGCAAGACCACCCTGCTGCGGGCCCTGTCGGGGGCCTATGAGCCGGACGAGGGGCAGATCGAGATCCATGGTCAGATCGCCTCGCTGCTGGACCTCAACCTCGGCATCGACCCCTCGGCCACCGGCCTGGACAACATCCGCCTGCGCGGACGGATCGCCGGCCTGACCGCCCGCGAGATCGAGGACAAGCTGGAGGAGATCGGCGAGTTCACCGGTCTCGGCCCCTTCCTGGCCATGCCGCTGAAGACCTATTCGGCCGGCATGCAGGCCCGCCTGGCCTTCGCCGTGGCCACCGCCGTCGACGCCGATGTGCTGCTGATGGACGAATGGATCGCGGTCGGCGACGCCCAGTTCCAGAAGATCGCCCACAAGCGGCTGCTGTCGCTGATGGAGCGGGCCGGTATCCTGGTCCTGGCTTCGCACGACATCGACCTGATCCGCCTCTACTGCAACAAGGTCATGGTGATGAAAGGCGGCGTCGCCTCCCCCGTCACCCACGTGAAGAACCTGGACGACCTGCTCGCCGACGCCTGACGCGGGCGCCATCGGCTGCTAGACAAACTCTCCTAAGGGGCCGGGCGCTAAGTATCTTGGACGTCGTCTTCACCATCGTTTCGCGCAACTATGCGGCCCAGGCGGCGACGCTGATGGAGAGCCTCGCCGTGAGCGAGCCCGGCGTGGCCCGCGTGGTGATCGCCACCGACGGCCCTATCGCCTTCGCCGATGCGGGCGTGCGCGTGATCGAGGCCGGAAGCTTCGTCCCCAATTTCGCTGCCATGTGCGCCTATTACGACGCCCTGGAGCTGAACACGGCGGTCAAGCCGCATGCCTTCCGCGCCCTGTTGGCCGAGGCTGGCGTGACCTCGGCGGTCTATCTGGACCCCGACATCTTCGTCTATCGGCCGCTGGCCGAGGTGCGCGAGGGCCTGGCCCGCGCGCCCTTGGTCCTGACCCCGCACATGACCCGGCCGCTGCGAGGGGACGCCAACCCGAACGACCATGTCATCCTGACCTCCGGCGCCTACAACCTCGGCTTCATGGCCGTGCGGAACGAGCCACAGATCGAGGCCCTGCTGGACTGGTGGGCGCAGAAGCTGGAGTTCGACTGCCGGGTCGACTTCGCGGCCGGCCTGTTCACCGACCAGAAGTGGATGGACCTGGCTCCGGGCCTGGTGAGCGACCTGGCGCTGCTGCGGACCCCGACCCTCAACCTGGCCTATTGGAACCTGGAGGGCCGCGAACTCTCCAACGGGTCCGACGGCTGGCGGGTGGGCGGGCAGAGCCTGGGGTTCTTCCATTTCTCCGGCTTTGACCCGGCCCGGCCGGACCTGCTCTCCAAGCACCAGGACCGCATCAAGGTCGCCCCGGGTTCGCCCCTTGCCGACCTCCTGACGGCCTATGCGGCCGCCATGCTGCGCAACGGCCATGCGCAGGCCAAGGTCACGCCCTACGGTCACCGCGCCTTCCCTTCGGGCCGCTTGGTGACGGCGCAGGAACGCCGCAGGATGCTGGAGGCCGCCCGGGCCGGCGAGGCGTTCGGCGGCGGCCTGACTCAGGCGGCCCAGGTCTGGCTCGGCGCCCCCACAGACGGCGCAATTCGCCAGCCGACCGCACCGCCGGAGGGTCCGTGGCTCGCCGCGTCCAGCGAACTCGGAGCCTGGCTCATGGCCAATCCAGGAGCGGCCGCCAACGCCTTGCTGGCCGCCCGTAGCGACCTGCGTGACCGGTTCGCCACCGATCCGGCAGGCCTACAGGCTTGGCTGCTCGGACCGGAAGCCCTGGCCGGCCGTTTCGACGCGCGGCTGCTGACCCAAGCCGATCCCGACGTCGTCGCCCGCGCGACCCGCTACGCCATGGACGAGCCGTCCCCGGTCGGCGCCTATGGCCTTGCCCACCGCGCCGGATGGCCGGGTGGTCTGACCGATCCGGCCCTGGAAGCGCCTGTTGCGAACCTCGCCCAGGGCCTGCCCTTCCCGCGGCTGTTCCTGGACCTGTGGGAGAGCCGGGGCGACTTGCAGAGGCTCTTCCCGCTGGCCAGCTTCCGCCAGCGGTTCGCCTTCCTGCGCTGGCTGATCGGCGGCGGCCTCGCGGAAGCGGGCGTTGATCTCGCCGTCCTGCCCGCTGGCGTTCGCAATCACCCGGTGTTCCGTTTGGCCCGGCTCAGTGTGCGCCGTGAGGGGACGGTCCCGCGCCGCATTGCGGCCACCGGCGCCTGCGAGACTTTGCTGGTGATGGAACGATGGACTGACACCGCCGCCGCCCCGGTCTTTGAGAGCGCGACGACGAGCTTCCTGACCGCTTCCGGCGCGCCACAACGGCCGCCCGCCCAGGTCGGTCAGGTGGTGTTCCAGACTGAACCCGGCCTCAGCCCGGCCGACGCCATCGCCCTGCTGGCGCATGGCGTGGCGTGGCGAGCGGCGCGACGATGAGCGCGGTCGCCGCCGCCCGCCGGATCTGGCGTGGCCTGGTCCCGGAAACCCTGCGCCGCGCCGCCCAACCGGTCCTGGCCGGGGCGCTCTCGGCCTATGTCCGATCCTCCGCTCGCGCGCCGCATGCGGCCGATACCTTGGGCGGACCCATCCGAGTGGTGGGTTTCCTTGAAGGCTCCCACGGAATCGCCGCCTCGGCACGCCTGGCCATCCGCGCCTTCGAGACCCTGGGCGTGCCGGTGGAGACCATCGACGTCTCGGCGGCCCAGCTCGACTGGATCGGACAACTCGGCCCCACACCCACGCCGGGTCCCTGGATCTTCCACCTAAATGCCCCGGAGCTCTTGGCCGCGCTCGCCTATCTTGGGCCAAGGCGGGTGCTGGGGCCCCGTTACGGCTACTGGGCCTGGGAGCTGCCCAAGGCGCCCGATCTATGGCTGAAGGACGCGGGCCTGATGGATGGAATCTGGGCGCCCAGCGCCTATACCGCCAATGCCCTGGCCGGCGCCGCCGCCCCGGTGCGGGTGGTGCCCCACCCGCTGTTCCTGGAAGACTACCGCGACGTCGTTCCCGCCGCGCACGCAGCGGAGTTCCTGGCCGTCAGCCTGTTCGACTTCAATTCCGCCGCGGCGCGAAAGAACCCTGAGGGCGTGATCTCGGCGTTCGCCCAGGCCTTCGGGGACGACCCGGCCGTTCGCCTGCTTATGAAGACCCAGAACGGCCACCTCTTCCCTGACCACCTGGCGCGTCTGCGCCGTATGGCGCCAGCCAACGTGACCCTGGAGGACGCCGTCTGGCCCTATCAGCGGGTGAAGAGCCTGATCGCCGGCGCCGACGTGCTGATCTCCCTGCACCGCGCCGAGGGGTTCGGCCTCACGCCGGCGGAGGCCATGGCCCTGGGCACCCCGGTGATCGCCACCGGCTGGTCAGGCAATCTGGACTTCATGGATGCCAACAGCGCCATGCTCATCCCCTCCCACCAGATTCCGGTGCAGGACAGCCAGGGCATCTATCTCGGCCAGACCTGGGCCGAACCCGACACGGCCGCCGCCGCCGAAGCCCTGCAGCGCCTTCGCACCACCCCGGAACTGGGCCGCCGCCTGGCCGAGAACGGCCGCCGTATGGTGGCCGAGCGGCTCTCGCCCCAAGCCTGGTTCACGACCCTGCCGGACGACGTGAAGCGTGCGGCGATGGCGGCGATCCGGGGCTAGATTCCCATGTTTGACGCGTGACGGGCGCCTGAACCGGAGTCCACTTCAGGCTGTCCTGCTAGTCCTTCACCGGCTTGCCAACGCTCAGCAGGGCGAAAACCGCGACCGCCCCCACCAGCACCACCGGCACCATCGACTGCAACACCTGGCCGGCGCTGTAGCCCGCGCCGCGCAGTTCGCCAGCGATCAATGGTCCCGCGATGGAGCCCAGGCGACCGACCGCGATGGCCGCGCCTGCGCCCGCGGCCCGAACCTGGGCGGGGTAGTAGATAGGCGCCAGGGCGTAGAGCACGTAGAGCCCTCCCACCACAGTGAAACCCGCGGCCGCCGCGAAGCCATAGATGGCCGGCAGAGCCGTCGCCTGGGCCAGGCCGTACATCGCGGCGGCCAGCACAAGGAACACCGCCAGCAGCGGCCATCGGAAGCCTACCCGGTCGGCCAGCCAGCCCAGCATCAGGGCGCCCATGACGCTGAAGGCGTTGAACCACAGCGAGGCCGCGGCCCCGTCGGCGGCCGTGAACCCCTTGGCCACAACCAGGCTCGGCAGCCAGTTGAGCAGCAGGTAGGTGACCAGCAGGTCCAGGCCAAACACGACCCAGATCAGGAAGGTGGTGAGCGCCCGCTGCTCGGAGAACAGACCTCGGGCCAGCCCACGATCGGCATTGGGATCCGGCTCGGGCCGGGTCTCAGGCAGCAACCACAGGACCACGGGGGTCAGAAGCAACGGCAGGGCGCCGCCGATCAGGAAGATGGTGCGCCAATCCAGGGCCTCGCCGCCGTTGCTGGCCAGGAGAGCGACCAACGAGCCGCCGGCCGGGAGGCCGCAGAACATGCTGGTGGTGGTGGCCGCGCGCCTGGAGGGGATGCTGATCTCGGTGGCGATGGCGATCAGGTTGGGCATGGCCCCGCCGAAGCCGATGCCGGTAAGCAGTCGCGCCACGGTCAGCGTCTCGAAGCTGTTGGCGAAGGCGGTGGCTATCGAGAATACCCCGAAAGCCGCAACCGAAACCGCCAGCACCGGCCTGCGTCCGACCCGGTCGGCGAACCAGCCGCCGGTGAGCGCGCCCATGACCAGGCCGATCATGGCCGCGCTGCCGGCCCACCCCATCTGGCCAGGATTGAGACCTAGCTCCGGCGCCATGTGCGGCGCCGAAACCCCGAACGCCTGGATGTCGTAGCCTTCTAGGGCCGCGATGCAGAAGCAGATCGCGACGATGAAGCCCGGAGCGAGACGCTTCGCGGCGGCCATGCCGATTCCCTCATGGATGTTCCCGGTCGGCAGGAAGCCCCAAGGCGCCGCTTCGCGCCAGTGGAGAAGTTCCGGTCGCGTCGGTTCGGTAGGCCTTGCCGATGCTGGTCAGGGCGAACGCCGCCAGCCCCGCCAGCGCCACGACCGGGAGCAAGGCGCCGAACACCTGATCGGCGCTATAGCCCGCCGCCCGCAGCTCACCGGCCAGCAGGGGGCCAAGGATCGATCCGAAACGACCTACCGCCACTGCGGCGCCCGCCCCCGCCGCCCTGACCTGAGGCGCATAGTAGACGGGTGCGAGGGCGTAGAGAGCATATTGGGCGCCGATCACCAGGAAACCTGCGGCGCCAGACAACGCCAGCAGCGGGGTGAGCGCACTGGCGCCGCCCAGGCCATACAGCGCCGCGGCCAGCGCGAGGTAGACGATCAGCAGCGGCCAGCGGAAGCCGACCCGGTCCACAACGAAGCCCAGGAACAGCGCGCCGATGATGCTGGAAATGTTGAAGACGAAGGCCGCGCTGGCGCCGTCCGAAGCCGCGAGGCCCTTGGCGATCACCAGGGTCGGAAGCCAGTTGAGCAGCAGGTAGAGCACCACCAGGGTCATCATGAAGACGGCCCAAAGCAGCAGGGTCGGGATCGCGCGCCCTTGCCCGAACAGGGCGCGGAACAGGTTACGGTCGGCCGCCTTGTCCTGCACCGGTCGGGTTTCGGGCAGCAGGAATATGATCACCGGGGTCAGCAACAGGGGCAAGGCCCCGCCGATCAGGAACATCATGCGCCAGTCGACAGCATCCCCGCCGTACCTGGCCAGCAGCGCCACGGCCGCCCCGCCCGCCGGCATCCCGCAGAATATGGTCGTGACGGTCGCCGCCCGACGGTTGGGCGCGCTGATCTCGGTGGCGATGGCGATCAGGTTTGGCATGGCGCCGCCGAACCCCAGGCCGGTGGCGAACCGGGCCAGCAGCATGTGGTCATAGCCATGGCTCATCGCCGTCACGACGGAGAAGACGCCGAACAGCGCCGTGGAAACCACCAGCACCGGCTTTCGCCCCACCTTGTCGGCCAGCAAGCCGCCGACGAAGGCCCCAATCACCAGTCCGATCATGGCCGCGCTGCCGGCCCAGCCCAGTTGACCCGAGTCCAGCCCGAGTTCTGGCGCGAACCGCGGCGCGGCCACCCCGAACGCCTGGATGTCATACCCTTCGAGCGCGGCGATGAAGAAGCAGATGGCGACGATGACGCCCGCGCCAGCCCGACCTGTGGTCTTGTCACCCATGCTCATCTCCCCTGCCAACCGTCGCTGGCGCCCAACGGAACGTTGCGCATAACCATCTCGATGTCCTGGATCTGACCGCCGTCGAGCTTGAACAGTTCGGCTATCAGGATGGAGCGGGGCTCGCGCTGGATGGTCCCGGTTCCGACAAGAGCCGGATAGGTCCCGCCGGGAATGTCGAACACCGCCAGACCCCAGACCAGGCCGCGGTCCTCATCGGCCAGGACGTAGCGGCGGTCGCGAACCTGCTCGATATAGGCAAAGCCGCCCAGGCCCTTGCAGCCGGCCTGCGGCCCACCTGGCCGGTTGGTCGTCTGAACACCGTTCTCATAGCGGTTGCAGCCGCCGGCGGCTGGGACCTTGTCGCCGCTCTCGGCCTCGATCCCGTCGAAATAGGCCTCGGCGGCCGCGATCATCGCTGCGCGCGCGGTCGCTTTGGCGGTCATCTGCCTCCCCTTATATTTTGTATGTGTTGTATACTATTATCCGTCCATGGGGATCAAGCCGCCGCCTTCCGGTTCAGTGCGGCGGTCATCCAGGTCAGCAGGGCGCCGGCCACCAGCAGGCGAGGCCGAGAGCTTGCCGGCCAGCTTGCCTTCGATGATCGGGCCGTTGATCGCGAGCGCGAAGGCCGTCCGTCCATAGGAGCCGACCCGAGCCTTCAGCACGCCGCTGAGTTCGCTGAGGTTCGGCTTCTCGGTGACGATGTTGATGGCGCCGCCGATGGTGTTGCGGCCAAACAGGGCGCCCTGCGGACCCTTCAGGACCTCCGCGCGCTCGATGTCGTCCAGGCTCATCAGTCCGCCCACGGCGCGAGCCAGATAGACGTCGTCCTAGGCCCCGACGCCCGGATCGGTGGGGAACTGGAAGTCGCCGGTGCCGACCCCGCGGATGTAGCCGGCATAGGCCGAGCCGCCGCCGGCCGGGCGGTTGGTCTGGTGCAGTTCCAGGTTCGGTGTGAAGTTGCCCAGGTCCTGCAGGTTGGTGGCGCCTCGGGCGGCCATGGGTTCCTGGGTGAAGGCGCTCACCGAGACCGGCGTGTCCTGCAACTGGGTCTCGCGGCGCTCGGAGGTGACCACGATCTCGGCGACCTCGGTCTGGGCCAGCTCCTGGCCGGCGAAGGACAGAACCATGGCGGTCGCGGCGGTGGCCATCAGCGTCCTGGCGCGCGCGGAATTTGAGTTTGGCATCGGAACGTCCCTCCCCGGGGTGTGACGCGGTCTATCGCCGCCTCGATCGCGGCGGAGATTGGGAGAGGTGCCTGGCTTCGTCAATGGTTGGTAAGACTAACGATTGATCATGTATCGCGTTCTGTCAGTTCTGTTGCGGTGAGGGCGCAGAGGTGGCCGGAGCAAGCGGGGGGGCCGCTCCGGCCTTGAGCGCGACGGGCATGGTGGCGCCTGAGGTCGCGCTGCAACGCTCTGGGTTGTGAGCTCTAATCTATTGGGGCATCTCGCCGCCGACCTTGTCGAAGGTGCCGCTGATCTTACCCTGCAGGGTGCTCATCGCGGTGATCAGCACGATCGCGATCAAGGCGGCGATCAGACCATACTCAATGGCCGTGGCGCCGGACTCGTCGGCGATGAAACTTTTCAGGAACTGGGTCATGCACACCTTCCCCTTTCTGGGAGCGCCGACAGGCCCATGCCTGGGACGCTAGGACGCAGCTTGCCCGGACAGGTTGAAGCAACCCTTTCCAAACAGCCTTAAGGCGAAGGTAATGTTATGTTGTCGACGCTCGACTCTTAACGGCTTCGAAGGCCTCCGCCGGCTAGAATGAAGTTCGAACAGGAAAGGGAGCCGTCATGGCGACCCGCACATCCAGCTTCCACCGACACGCGATCGACCACTTCGAGCCGCAGGACACTGACGACGACCCCCACGCCCAGCGCCGCATGCGCGGTCAGCTTGAGCAGATCGACTACACCGCGTTCGCCTCCAACAAGGAGGTGATCGGCGCGGTGCTCGGCCACGCCGATTCCCAGAAGTTCCAGCGGATGGCGGTAGCCGCCGCCATGGCCCGGGCCCAGTGGGTCAAGGAAGCCCTGACCCTGAGCGAAGGCATTAGCCCCAGCCATGAACAGATCTCCCGCCTGGGTCGCCTGCGTCAGGCCTATGAGGAACTTGCCGAGGCCTACGAAGCCATGCGCCGCATGGTGGAGCGCGGCTACCTGCCCTACCGCGCGCCCGTGACCTAGAGCGGCCGCCACCTCTGGCCCGGGCGCCAGATGATGCTAGCTTCGCCGCGTGATAACGAGCGACCTGATCCACTATGAAATGCTGCCGCGCGGCTTGGCGGTCGGGGCGCTGGCCGCGAGCATCATCGGCTGGCGCCAGGGCGGCGCAAGCCGAGACGCCCAGATCGCCGGCGCGCTTTTCCTGGCCTGTCCCTCCCCCTTCAGCGCCTACAGCTTCGATCTGGGCGAGGCGGCGGTGATGGCCATCTTCGTACCGCTGTGGGTCATCGCCGTGCCGACGCCCTGGCCGGCCCTGGGGCTGTTCATGCTGCACCAGTTGGCCCGCAACACCATCGGCCATTCGGGCTATGAATTGATGCCCGCGACCGCCGCCGGCCGACCCATGTTCGATTGGATCACCAGCACGACCCACCACGACCTGCATCACGAGCGAGGGATGAACTACGGCCTCTACTTCACCTGGTGGGACCGCTGGATGGGCACCGAGCACCCGGAGTATCACGCCCGCTTCGCTGCGGCGGTGCGCAAGCGGCGGGTCGGCGCCCTGGTCGCCGCCGAGTAGGCTTTCCCTTAAGGACCGCTTCACCCGGCGGTCGTAGACTCAAGGCGTGTCCAGACAGGCCGCGCCATGAAGGTCGCCCCCCTAGGAACGATCCCAACCGCCGCACAGGTGCCGGCGCTTACCCCCGTGCGCCCGGTCACCCGGGTGCAGGGGGGGCAGTTCCTGCGCGAGATGCAGCGGGCGGTGGAGGCCGACGCGGTCGATCCGGCCGCCCCGGTCGACGCGCTCAGCCGGGTCGCTCCGGGCAAGCCGTCCTCCCAACGGGGCCTCGCGCCCCTCCTGCCCCAGACGCCGGCCCAGGCCATGGCCGCGGCCCTGCGCACGGCGCTCACCAGGCAAAGCGGCCTGGCCCCCCTGATGGCCGATCTCAACCAGGCGCTGCGCGCCCAGGCCCTGTCGCCACCGGCCCGGGCCGCGGCCATGCAGATGCTGGCCCAACTCATGCCGCTAGATCCCGATGTCCGGGGCGCCGACATTAAGCGGGCGTTGAAGACCTCCGGCCTGTTCCTGGAAGCCAACCTCGCCGCCGATCCCGAGACCACGCCCCTCGGCCGAGACTTGAAAGCCGCCCTGCTGGTGCTCCGCCAGGCGCTCGGTCCTGCGACCCGCCGACCACCCGGCGCCACACCACCGCCGCCCTATGGTGGGGCGCCCACCTCCGCCCAGAAAGCCGCCATGCCCAGCCTGCCCCTGGGCGCCAGCGCCGGCGCCCTCGGCGAGGCCCTGGCCGCCGAGACGCAAGGCGCGTTGGCGCACCTTGATCTGCTGCAACTCGCCTCCTTGCCTGACCCCGATAGGCCGAACGATCCCACCCGCTGGATGTTCGAGACCCCGCTGCAGACATCCCAGGGTCCTGGGGTGGCCCAGTTCGAAATCAGCCGCGACAGCGAGGGCCGCGCCCAACAGGAAGAGCGCGAGCCTCTGTGGCGGGCCCGATTCTCAGTCGACTTCGAACCTGTCGGTCCCATCGACGCCCAGGTGGCCTTCGAGGGCGACCTCGCCCGCGTCAGCCTCTGGGTGCAGCGCACCGACGCCGCTGAGCGGCTGCGTATCGCCCAGCCGATGCTGGCCCAGGCCTTGGCCGCCGCCAACCTGCAGCTCGAACTGGTGGTGCATTCGGGTCCGCCGCCTGCGCCGCCCACAGGCGCCGGCCGTCTGCTGGATCAGTCGGCATGAGTCCTGACCGTCGCCTCGCTGTGGCTCTGCAATACGAAGCCCCGGGCGCACCCCGCGTGGTGGCGGCGGGCCGGGGGCTGGTGGGAGAGCGGATCATCGCCGCCGCCGAGGCTCATGGCGTGCCTCTGGAGCAAAACCCTATGCTGGCCGAGGCGCTCTCCAAGGTCGAGCTGGACACCGAGATCCCCGAGCGCCTGTTTCTGGCGGTCGCTGAAGTTCTCGCCTTTCTGATGCGCGAGGGCTCGCCGCCCGAGGCCTGACGGGATTTGCCGGCCGGCCTGGCCCGCGCCGTGTTCCTCCGCCGGCCCCTTCGCAATGACGATCTCCTCCTGTAGCAACGGCGGCCTGACCCGCGCGTTGGGCCCCGCGGAGAACCCCATGCGACTGTCGATCCAGGCCGACCTGACCTACAGCTTCGAGAATCCCTGCGAGGTTCTGCTGCTGTTGGAGGCCGCCCGCGCGCCCGACCAGGCGATCCATTCCGAGCGGCTGACCATCAGCCCCACCGCCGAGATCGCCCGCCTCGACGACTCCGTGACCGGTGAGCGCCGCGCGGTCTTCACCGCTCACGGCGAGGTGACCATCGCCTACGCCGCCCAGGTCGAACTGCTGGCCCGCGACGCCAACCTCAGGGGTTACGCCGCCACCGCCATCCGTGATCTGCCGGGCGAGGCCCTGCGCTATCTGCGCGCCAGCCGTTACTGCCCGTCGGACCGCTTCGAGGCGTTCGCCGAGACGGAATTCGGCCACCTCCAGGGCGGCGACAAGGTGGCCGCCATCGTCGACTGGATCGGCGGGCATCTGGCCTATGAGGCCGGGGTCAGCGACGCCATGACCACCGCGCTGGACACCTTCGTGGGCCGCGCCGGGGTGTGCCGCGACTTCGCCCACCTGGCCATCAGCCTGTGCCGCGCCTCCGACATCCCGGCCCGCGCGGTCAGCGCCTATGCCTGGAAATTGGAGCCGCCGGACCTGCACGCCGTGGCCGAGGTCTATCTGGGCGGCCGCTGGCGGCTGATCGACGCCACGGGCCTGGCGCCAATTGACGGCCTGGTCCGCATCGCCACCGGACTGGACGCCGCCGACATCGCCTTCATGACCATCTTCGGCAAGGCCGAACTGATCTCCCAGAGCTTCACCGTCGAGAAGTCCAAGGTTTAGGCGATGGCAGAACCTCCCGAGGCCCTCATTATCGGCGCCGGCCCGGCCGGCCTGACCGCCGCCATCTATCTCGCCCGCTTCCGCCGCCGCGTCCTGGTGCTGCACGACGGCGGCAGCCGCGCGGCCTGGATTCCCCGCAGCCACAACCATCCGGGATTTCCGGGCGGCGTGGTCGGTACTGACCTGCTGGACCGCATCCAGCGGCAGGCCGAGGAATTCGGCGCCCGGATCGAACAGGCGCAGGTCACCGGACTCTCCGTCGCGGACGATGGCTTTCAGGTCGTGACCGCCGACCGGACCTTCGCCGCCCCCGCCGTCATCCTCGCCACTGGTGTCCTCGACCGCCTGCCCGACCTGCCGGGCGTCGAGGCAGCCATTCGGCGGTCGCTGGTGCGCATCTGCCCGATCTGCGACGGCTTCGAGGTTACCGGCCAGGCCGTGGCGATCATCGGCGACAGCGCACTGGCGGCCCGCGAGGCTCTGTTCCTGCTAACCTATTCCGACAGGGTCACACTGATCCATATCGGAGCCGCGGACGCCTTGCCCGACGATGAGCGCGGCCGTCTGGCCAAGGCCGGCGTCCGCCTGATCGAGGGGCCGATCGACGAGGTGGTTCTCGACGACAACCGGCTCACGGCCCTCGCCTTCACCGTCCATGGCAAACTGGAATTCGACGCCGTCTACACCGCGCTCGGCGTCGATCCGCGTACGGATCTCGCTATCAGGGCAGGCGCTCGGCGCTGCGAGGACGGACGCCTGATCGTCGATGACCACCAGCAGACCACCGTGCCTGGCCTCTACGCCGCCGGGGACCTGGTCCGTGGCCTCAACCAGATCAGCACCGCCCAGGGCGAGGCCGCCATCGCCGCAACAGCCCTGCACAACCGGCTGCGCGAGACGGAGTAGCGCGCAGGCGAACCCCCCTAGCCCAGGACGCCCTGAAGGACTTCGTGTCCCTTATCCAGCAGAAGGTGGGTCGCCATCGCTCGGCCCACTCCGGCCCCGGCCGTCCCGGCGACGGAATGGACCTGGATCTGCTCATTTCCCGGCACGATCCGGCGCGGGTTGCGGCACGCCGCCAGGGGCGCTGAATTCAGCGAACAAAGGTCCTTGCTGCATTGCAGCAACGATCCATGGTGCGCCTGCGTTGTTTGCAGATCAGCGCCCTTCGGCCCTGCGCGAAAGGCTTCTCATGCGTACCCTCTCCGACACCTTGATGCGGATGTCCGCCTTCCGCGAAGCGGGCGCAGACATCGGAACCCGCGCGGGGTCCGACGGCCTCACCGAGCTTGGCGGCTTCGGCGGCAATCCCGGCGCCCTGCGGGCCCTGGCTTATGTCCCGGACGACCTCCGGAGGAATGCTCCCCTCGTCGTGGTTTTGCACGGCTGCACGCAGAGCGCGGCCGAATACGACCTTGGCTCCGGCTGGTCGGCGCTGGCGCAGGCGGCCGGCTTCGGCCTGCTGTTCCCCGAGCAGGTCCGCACCAACAACTTTAACCTTTGCTTCAACTGGTTCGAACCCGGCGACACCCGCCGCGGCAAGGGCGAGGCCGCCTCCATCCGCCAGATGACTGAGGCGATGATCGTCAAACACGGCATGGACCGCCGCCGGATCTTCGTCACCGGACTCTCGGCAGGCGGGGCCATGGCCAGCGTCATGCTCGCGACCTATCCCGACGTTTTCGCCGCTGGCGCGGTGATCGCTGGCCTGCCCTTCGGGGTCGCGTCCTCAGTGCCCGAGGCCTTCGACGCCATGCGCGGCCATGGCGGCCCGGACGCGGCCGCACTGGCCACCGCCATCCGCAAGGCCAGCCCGCACAAAGGCCCCTGGCCCAGCGTCTCGGTCTGGCACGGCTCGGCCGATCACACAGTGAGCGCTTCCAACGGCGAGGCGGTGGTGACCCAATGGCGCGGCGTCCACGGCTTGGATCCCGACCCTAGCCACACTGAAACCGTGGGTAGCCACACCCGCCGCACCTGGCGTGACGCCGAGGGCCGCTCGCTGTTGGAGCACAACCTGTTGGCCGGCATGGGCCACGGCGTACCTTTGAAGCCGGACGGCTCGGCCGGGGGCGGCGTCAGCGGCGCCTATATGCTGGACGTCGGCCTGGCCTCGACCAGGGCCATCGCCGCCAATTGGGGTCTGATCCACGAGACGGAGGCTCCGCTGGCCACGCAGCTGTCGCAAGCGCCGGGCGCGATCCACCTGCCTCCAGCCCGAAAGTCGACGGTCAAATCCGCCCTACCCAAGATTTCAGCCATCGGCACGGTGATCGAGGACGCCCTGCGCAAGGCGGGCCTGATGAAGTAGGCGCCGACGGTCGCCCCTACCCCAGGCTCTTCTCGATCCTGTCCAGGGTCTCCATCGCCGGCAGGCACTGGGCCACGCTGGCGTTGGGTTCTCGGCCCTCGCGGATGGCGGCGAAGAATTCGCGGTCCTGGAGTTCGATGCCGTTCATCGAGACATCCACCTGGCTGACGTCGATGGGGGTTTCCTTGCCGTCCACCAGGTCGTCATAGCGGGCGATGTAGGTTCCGTTGTCGCAGATGTAGCGGAAGAAGGTGCCCAGGGGCCCGTCGTTGTTGAACGACAGGGAGAGCGTGCAGATCGCCCCGCCCGGGACCTTCATCTGGATCGACATGTCCATGGCGATGCCCAGGTCGGGGTGCATCGGCCCCTGGACGCCGCACGCGACGCTGGCGGTCTCGCCGGTCTGGTACTGGAAGAGGTCCACCGTGTGGCAGGCGTGGTGCCAGAGCAGGTGGTCGGTCCAGCTGCGCGCCTGGCCGAGCGCATTCATGTTGGTGCGGCGGAAGAAGTAGGTCTGGACGTCCATCTGCTGGACCTTCAACTCCCCGGCCAGGATCTTCTTGTGGATCCACTGGTGGGACGGGTTGAAGCGCCGGGTGTGGCCGGCCATGGCGATCTTGCCGGCCTTCTTCTGGGCGGCGTCCAAGGCCTGGGCGTCGGCCAGGTTGTCGGCCATCGGAATCTCCACCTGCACATGCTTGCCGGCCTCCAGGCACTGGATGGACTGGGCGGCGTGCAGGCCGGTGGGGGTGGCCAGGATCGCGGCCTCGACACCGGGTTGGGCAAGCGCCTCGCCCAGGTCCGTGGTCCAGTGTGGAATCTTGAACCGCTCGGCCACCGCCTTGGTGCTGTCGGGCGATCCGCCCGCCAGGCTGATCACCTCGACCCCGTCGATCTTCTGGATCGCTTCCAGATGCTTGATGCCGAAGGCGCCCTGGCCGGCCATGACGATTTTCATTGTGGGGCTACTCCGGGACGGGTTCGAGAATGAGGTGGCCCACCGCCGTGTTCGACGCGGGCACGTGATAGAAGCGGTGCAGTTCGCGCACCTGCGGCGTCAGCGCCCCCCGCATGATCAGCCACATGACCAGTTCGATCCCCTCCGACCCCGCCTCGCGGACATAGTCGATGTGGGGCATGCGGGCCTGGGCTTCCGGGTCGGCGACGAGGCGGTCGAGGAAGGCTGCGTCGAACGCCTTGTTGATCAGGCCGGCGCGCGGACCCTGCAACTGGTGGCTCATGCCGCCGGTGCCCCAGACCTGGACGTTGAGGTCCTCGGGGAAGCTCGCCACGGCGCGTGCGATGGCCTTGCCCAGGTTGAAGCAGCGGTTGCCGGTGGGCGGCGGGTACTGGACCACGTTCACCGCCAGGGGGATGACCTTGCAGGGCCAGGCCTCCGGCTGGCCGAACATCAGCGACAGCGGCACGGTCAGGCCGTGATCGACGTCCATCGCATTGACGATGGTCATGTCGAACTCGTCGAGGATCAGCGACTGGGCCAGGTGCCAGGCCAGCTCCGGATGGCCTTGAACCACCGGCACCGGGCGCGGCCCCCAGCCCTCGTCGGCCGGGGTGAAGCTCTCGGCGCAGCCGATGGCGAAGGTGGGGATCAGCTCCAGGGAAAAGGCGCTGGCATGGTCGTTATAGACCAGGATCACCACGTCGGGCTTGGCGTCCTTGATCCACCTCTTGGACGTCTCATAGCCGGCGAACAGCGGCTTCCAGTAGTCCTCGCCAGAGCGGCCGTTATCCAGGGCGGCCCCGATGGCGGGCACGTGGCTGGTGGCGACGCCGGCGGTGATACGCGCCATCAGGCGTCTCCCTTCTTGCTGCGGACACCCTCGATGGAGCGACCCCCGGCCAGCATCATGGCGGCGTAGTCAGCCTGGCTGACCCCCGACATCATGGCGGCGATCTGCTGGAACGAGAGGCCGTCCGTCGCTGCGATCTTTGACGTGAAGTAGATGTTGCCGCCGAGTGCGATCATGCCGTTCCAGTCCCGCGCGATAACCGCCGCCTTCTGCTCGGCGCTCATAGGATAACGGTCCAGGTAGGCGGCCTCATCGGCCTTGAAGGCCTCGCGGTTGGGGGCCTTCATCAGCGACATGCAGAACATGTTGAGGTGGTAGCCCTTCCGCGACTGCTCCGCGTCGAAGAGCGTCGTGCCGGGGATGTCCTTGAAGGGGTTCTCAGCCACGGTCGTCTCCCCAGTAGAGGGCCATCGGATTGTCGATCAGCAGCTTGCGGCGGGCGGTCTCGCTGGTGGCGAACTTGGGGATCTGGTCGGTCAGCACCCCGTCGTCGGCCATGTGCCCCTTGAGGTTGGGATGCGGCCAGTCGGCGCCCCACAGCACCCGGTCGGGGAAACGCTCCACGATGGCGCGCTGGAAGGGGACCACGTCGTCATAGGGCGGGCCGGAGAGGCTCAGCCGCTCGGGACAAGAGACCTTGGACCAGACGTCCGGGTCTTCGGCCATCCAGGTCAAGAATCGCTGGAACTGCGGGTGCTCGACGCCGAGCGCGACGTCGGGACGGCCCATGTGGTCGACCACCACCTTGGTGGGTAGGCTGGTGAACAGCGGCTGCAGTTCCTCGAGATCAGGAGCCTCGAAATAGACCACCACGTGCCAGCCGAAGGGCGCAACCTTGGCCGCAATCCGCCGCAGAACGTCGTGCGGCGTGAAGTCGGCCAGGCGCTTGAGGAAGTTGAACCGCACGCCGCGTACGCCGGCGTCGTGCAGCTCTTGAAGCTCGGCCTCGGTGATCTCCTCCCCCACCGTGGCGACGCCGCGGGCCAGGCCGTTCGAGGCCTTCAGGGCGTCCACCAGGGCCCGGTTGTCCTTGCCGTGGCAGGTGGCCTGGACGACCACATTGCGGCTGAACCCCAGGAAATCGCGCAGGGCGAAGAGCTGGTCCTTGCCGGCATCGCAGGGCGTGTACTTGCGCTCCGGCGCATAGGGGAACTGCGCCTCCGGCCCGAACACATGGCAGTGGGCGTCCACCGCGCCGGCTGGCGGCCGGTAGGCGGGCTTGGTCGGGTTCGGGTGGAAGGCTAGCCAGTCAGCGTCCATTGTATGTCTTACTTACTAATTGCCAAGGGCTGTGCAAAGCCGATCTGTTCGTCCATCACCTCGCGGTCGATGGCGCCCTCCCAGTGGCAGACCACGATGCTGGCCAGGGTGTTGCCCACCAGGTTCACGAAGGTCAGGGCCTCGGCCAACAGCTTGTGGACCCCCAGCACCAGGGCGATGGAGGCGACAGGGATGTGACCCACCGTGCCGAGCGTCGCGGCCAGGGCCACGAAGGCCGCGCCCGGCACCGCCGCGGCGCCCTTGGAGGTGAGCATCATCACCCCGATCAGCCCCGCCTGGTCAGCCAGGCTCATCGGCGTGTTGGTGGCCTGGGCCAGGAAAATCGCCGCCGTCGCCAGATAGAGGCAGGTGCCGTCGAGATTGAACGAGTAGCCCGTGGGCACCACCAGTCCGACGACCGCCTCGTCGCAGCCCAGCCCCTTCAGCTTCTGCATCACCCGGGGCAGCACCGCTTCGGTGGAGCCCGAGCCCGCCACGATGGCGATCTCCTCCTTCAGCAGGCCGAGCAGCCGGAAGATGTTGACGCCCACGGCCCAGGCGATGGTCCCCATCACCACGAAGACGAAGACCAGGCAGACGATCCAGAACTCAAGGATCAAGGCGCCCAGCGACATCAACGCCGCCGAACCGAACTTGCCCACCGCGAACGCCATCGCCCCGAAGGCGCCGACGGGGGCCGCGCGCATGATGAAGCCGACGACGTTGAAGAAGACCTCGGAGACCCGCTCGATCAGGTCCAGCACCGGCCTGCCCCGCTCGCCGATCAGGGCGAGCGCAAAGGCGAACAGCAGGGCCACGAACAGCACCTGCAAGACGTTGGGCTGGGTGAAGGCCGAGACGAAGGTGGTGGGAATGATGGCCGCCAGGAACTGCGGCACGGTCTGGGCCTCGGCCTGCTTGGCGTAGTCGGCCACCAGGCCGGTATCCAAAGCCGCGGGATCGATGTTCAGACCCGCGCCAGGCTGGAAGACATTAGCCGCGGTCATGGCGAAGACCAGGGCGAGCGCGGTGACGGCCAGGAAATAGGCCAGGGCCTTGCCGGCCACCCGGCCCACCTTGGCGAAGTCGCCCATGCCGGCCACGCCGTGCACCACCGTGCAGAAGATCACCGGCGGGATGATCATCTTCACCAGGGCGATGAAGGCGTCCCCCAGCGGCTTCATGGCCGCGCCGAGGCCCGGCCAGAAATGGCCCAGCAGGGCGCCGGCCACGGTGGCGGCCAGCACCTGGACCCAGAGCTGGCCGATCAGCTTCACGCCGCGGCCAGCCGCTTGGCCAGGCGGGGGAAGACCGTCTTGGCGTTGCCCTCGAAGATCGCCGTCTTGTCGGCCTGCGGAATGCTGCTGGCCTCGATGTAGCGTTTGGTGTCGTCGTAGAACTGGCCGCTCTCGGGATCGACGCCGCGCACCGCGCCCACCATCTCCGAGCCGAACAGGATGTTCTTGGCCGGGATCACCTTCAGCAGCAGGTCGATGCCGGGCTGGTGATAGACGCAGGTGTCGAAGAAGACGTTGTTCATCACCAGCTCGGAGAGCGGCGGGCGCTTCATGTCCTGGGCCAGCCCCCGGTAGCGGCCCCAGTGATAGGGCACGGCCCCGCCACCGTGCGGGATGATCATCCGCAGGGTCGGGAAGTCCCTGAACAGGTCGCCTTGAATGAACTGCATGAAGGCCGTGGTGTCGGCGTTGATGTAATGGGCGCCCGTGGCGTGGAAGGCCGGATTGCAGGAGGCCGAGACGTGAACCATGGCCGGCACGTCCAGCTCGACCATCTTCTCGTAGAGCGGATACCAGTGGCGGTCGGTGAGCGGCGGCGCGGTCCAGTGGCCGCCCGACGGGTCGGGGTTCAGGTTGCAGCCGATGAAGCCCAGCTCGCTGACGCAGCGCTCCAGCTCGGCCACCGAGTGGGCGGCCGGGACGCCGGGTGACTGCGGCAACTGGCAGACGCCCACGAAGTTCTCCGGATAGAGCTCGACGACCCGGCCGATCAGGTCGTTGCACAGCCGCGACCACTGCAGGCTGACCGCCTCGTCGCCGATGTGGTGGGCCATGGCCGAGGCGCGGGGGCTGAAGATCGTGAGATCGGTGCCGCGCTCGCGCTGCAGCTTCAGCTGGGCGCCCTCCAGGCTCTCGCGGATCTCGTCGTCGGAGATGTTGGGCAGGGTCAGGCGGGCCAGCTGGTGGGCGTCGCAGTTGCAGGCGATCTGCCGGTCGCGGAATTCCTGCAGCGAGGCGGGCGCGGTCGTGTAGTGGCCATGGCAGTCGATGATCATGCCGTCTTCCTGATGATGTGGTCGAGCATGGCGCCCAGGTCGGTCTGCGTGTGGGCGGCCTTGAAGTCGGCGGCCCAATCCTGCCGTTCAGCGATGGCGCGGCTCATGGTGGAAGCGACGCCGGCCTCCTCCACGGTGCGGGCGGCCTCGCGCATCTCCTCGGCCCGGCGGACGCCGTGCTCCAGGGAGCGGCTGATCATGTAGCGGGCCGTCGCCTCCCAGTCGTGCAGCGGCAGCAGGTCCGACAGCGAGGCCAACACGGTGGACTCAACGCCGTAGTGGCGGGCGGCCAGCATGGACTCGGTCAGCAGCGCCTCGATCCCCTTGATCATCACGCTGCGGCACATCTTGGTGGCCGAGGCCTGGCCTACCTTCTCGGAGAAGACGGTGAGACCGGTGAACCCCAGGGGCGCGGCCAGTTCCGCCAGGGCCCGGGCGTGCGGCCCGCCCAGCAGCATCGGCGAGGCCAGTCGCTTGGGCGGGAACGGCGCCATGACCGCGGCTTCGACATAGCGCCCGCCGGCGTCGTCGATGATTTCGGCCGAGGCCTGTTTCATACCCGGCGAGGCGGAGTTGAGGTCGAGGAAGAGGCAGTCCTTGCCGATGGCGCCCGCCGCCGCGCGGGCGACCTCGACATCCTGGGCCGCGGTGACCGCGCTGAGGATCAGGTCGGCGCCCGCCACCGCCTCGGCGGCGCTCGCGCCAGCGCGCACCGCGTGGTTCGGCTGGGCGCGGCTGGGGATGCTGCCGGGGTCGGCGAACAGCAGGTCATAGGCGGTGAGCTCCGCCCTGCCCGCCAGGTCGGTCGCCAGGATCTGGCCGACCTCGCCGAACCCAATGAGACAGATCCGGGTCATTTGCCGCCCCAGACGCTGGCCGGCACATAGACCTCGCCGGACATCAGCTTGCGGGCCGTGCGCAGCAGCGCCGAGCGCCTGACGCTCACCACGCCACCCACCACGGCGACGTCCATGGCGACGGTGAAGAAGCCGGTGGGGTGCTCCACCTCCAGCTCCTTCACGGCCTCCACGTCGACGATCCCGGCGACCACGGCGGCCACCGTCCCTGGGACCACACAGGCGGTCGCAACACTGACGGCGCCGAAGACGCCGATGGCCTCGTGGACACGGTGGGGGATGAAGTTCCGGGTGCAGATGATCCCGCCGTGCTGGGGCGGCGCCACCAGGCACATCTTGGGGACAGTCTTCTTGGCCACGTCGCCGAGGTTCATCAGCGGCCCCACCTGCAGCCGGATCGCCTCGACGCGGGCCTTGAGCCCGGCGTC
>NZ_JBBKVV010000004.1:0-20877 GCF_037968635.1 Phenylobacterium sp. | reverse complement strand
CACCCAACCCTCCCCCATCGAGGGAGAGGGCTTTGGAGTCATTCCACATTCTGCACCTGTTCGCGGAACTGCTCGATGGTGGCTTTCAGGTCCAGGCCCACGGTCGTCAAGCCGGGCAGGGCCGATTTCGAGCACAGAGTATTGGCCTCGCGCATGAATTCCTGGGTCAGGAAGTCCAGCCGCCGTCCGGCCGGGCCCTCGCCCGCCATCAGCGCGCGGGCGGCGTCCACGTGGCCCGACAGCCGGTCCAGCTCCTCGCGGACATCGGCCTTCACGGCCAGGGCCGCGGCCTCCACCACGATGCGCTCGGCCAGGCCCGGCGTGTCGGGGGCCAGTTCGTTCATCCGGCGCTCGAAGCGTTCCTTGATGGCGGCGGCCTGCCCAGCGGCCTCGGTCTCGGCCTGGCTGACCAGGCTCGCCACCCGGTCGATCTGTCCGGTCAGCACGACGGCGAGCGCCGCGCCCTCCTCCCGCCGGTTGGCCAGCAGGGCGTCCAGCGCCGCGTTCAGGCTGACGGCCATGGCGGCTTCGACGGCGGCCACGGCCTCGGGGTCTTCGACCGCCTCACCGGCCTCGATCACACCGCGCAAGCCCAGCAGTCCGTCCAGGGACGGCGGCGTCGCCCTGCCCTCGGCCACCAGCAGCGCCCCGGCCGCCAGATAGCGCTCCACCTGTTCCAGATTGATGCTGACCTTGCCGTCGGAGTCCGTGCGCTTGCCGGTGACCCCGATGGTGACATTGCCCCGCTGGAAGCGGGCCTGCGCCGCCTCGCGGGCGACCCGGTCCAGGGCGTCGAAGCCCGGAACCCCGCGATAGCGGATCTCCAGGTTGCGCCCATTGACCGAGCGCGCCTCCACCGACCAGCTCCAGTCGCCCTGCGCGCCCTCGGCGCGGCCAAAACCTGTCATGCCGGACAGGGGCATCAGAGAGCTCCCAACTTTCGTCCTTCTCCCCTTGCGGGGTCGAGAGCGGCATTTCGCCAAATCGTTGGCGAAATGCATAGCCGGGCTTGAGTAGCCCGGCTCGCCCTCGACGGTGTCGGGCGAAGGCCCGACGGATGAGGGGTCGCGCTCCCCTCGGAGCAAGAACTCACGTCATCCCGGCCAAGGGCCGCCAGGGCCGCAGAGCCGGGATGACGACAACTGGACAGGTCGGCGCGACCCCTCATCCGACCCTGCGCTGCAGGGCCACCTTCTCCCGCAAGGGGAGAAGGAATCTGGCTCATTCCTCCACCGTCACATCGGGCGCGTCCACCGGGGCGGCGCCGGCCAGGCCGGGGCCCTCGCTGACGGGCGCCTTGCCCCCGTTGCGTTCGATGGCGCGCCACTTGGCGACGTTGGCGTTGTGCTCGGCGAGGCTCGAGGCGAAGACGTGCCCCCCCGTGCCGTCGGCCACGAAATAGAGCTCCGTGGTCTTGGGCGGGTCCAGCACCGCGGCGATGGCCGCCCGGCCCGGATTGGCGATCGGCGTCGGCGGCAGACCGTTGATGGCGTAGGTGTTGTAAGGCGTCTCCGCCGCCAGCTCCGAGGCGCGGATGCCACGCCCCAGGGGCCGGCCCTGGGTGATGCCGTAGATGATGGTCGGGTCGCTCTGCAGGCGCATGCCCTGGCGCAGGCGGTTGATGAACACCGCGGCCACCCGGGGCCGTTCGCTGGCCTTGCCGGTCTCCTTCTCGACGATGGACGCCAGGGTGATGGCCTCCTCCGGGGTGGTGAAGGGCAGGTCCGGCTGGCGCTTGGACCAGAGGGACGCGATCAGCTCGTCGCGGGCGTCCATCATCCGGCGCAGCACGGCCGAACGGTCCTCGCCGCGCTCATACTGATAGGTCTCGGGCAGGATCGAGCCCTCGGGCGGGGCGGCGGCCACCCCGGTCAGGTCGGCCTTGGCGGCCAGGGCCTCCACCACCATCTCGCTGGTGCGGCCTTCTGGGATGGTGATCTGGTGGCGGATGATCTTGCCGTCGCGGACGTCGGCCAGCACGCTGGCCATCGAGGCGCGGCTGGCGAACTCGTACTCGCCGGCCTTCAACCGCCGCGCGGCGCCGGTGATCTGGGCGGCGGCCACGAAGATCGGGGCCGAGCGGATCACGCCCTCATGGGACAGGGTCGCGGCGATTTCGGGCAGGCTGGAGCCCTGGCGCAGCATCACCGTGGTCATGTCGCCGCTCTTGGCCGTGGGGCCGGGTCCCTGGAACGACCAGGCCACCCACACCGCCACCAGCATCGCGGCCACGGCCAGGGTGGCCGCGGCGCTCAGCAGCATGATCATGAGCCTGCGCATGGGGGAGAGGCCGCCGTTGCGTTTGGGCGTTCGGGGCCTCTTGCTCACGTGACCTTCTTGAACACGACCGAGGCGTTGGTGCCGCCAAAGCCGAAGCTGTTGGACAGGGCGTACTCGATCGCCATCGGTTTCGCCTTGTGCGGGATCAGGTCAATGACCGTTTCCACGGACGGATTGTCCAGGTTCAGGGTCGGCGGCGCGATCTGGTCGCGGATCGCCAGGCAGGCGAAGGCCGCCTCGATGGCGCCGGCCGCCCCCAGCAGGTGGCCGGTGGCCGACTTGGTGGAGGACATCGAGATGTCCTTGGCGTGGTCGCCCATCAGCCGCGTGACGGCGGAGAGCTCGATCTCGTCCCCCATTGGGGTCGAGGTGCCGTGGGCGTTCACATAGTCGATGTCGGCCGGGGTGATCCCGGCGTCCTTGATGGCCATGGTCATGGCGCGGAAGCCGCCGTCGCCGTCCTCGGCCGGGGAGGTGATGTGGAAGGCGTCGCCCGCCAGGCCGTAGCCCACGACCTCGGCATAGATCTTCGCGCCGCGCGCCTTGGCGTGCTCGTATTCCTCGAGGACCACCACACCGGCGCCCTCGCCCATGACGAAGCCGTCGCGGTCCTTGTCGTAGGGGCGGCTGGCCTTTTCGGGGGTGTCGTTGAAATTGGTCGACATGGCGCGCGCGGCGATGAAGCCGGCCATGCCCACCGGGCAGATCGCCGCCTCTGCGCCGCCGGCGATCATGATGTCGGCGTCGCCGTACTTGATCAGCCGGGCGCCGTCGCCGATGGCGTGGGCGCCGGTGGCGCAGGCCGTCACCACCGAGTGGTTGGGGCCCTTGAATCCGTAGCGGATGGAGACCTGGCCCGAGGCCAGGTTGATCAGGGCCGAGGGGATGAAGAACGGGCCGATGCGGCGCGGACCCTTCTCGTGCAGCTCGATGGCGTTCTTCTCGATGGTGGCGAGACCGCCGATCCCCGAGCCGATGATGACCCCGGTGCGCTGCTTGTCTTCCTCGGTCTCCGGAACCCAGCCGGAATCCTTCACCGCCTCGTCGGCCGCAGCCATGGCGTAGAGGATGAAGTCGTCGACCCGGCGCTGGTCGCGGGTGCTCATGGTCTGGTCGGGGTCGAAGGAGCCCGCCACGTCGGGACCACCACCGCCACGCCCGTCAACGCGCGGCACCTCGAAGGCCACCTGACAGCCATAGTCGGCGGGATCGAAGGTCGTGACCCGACCCGCTCCCGACTTACCCGCCAGCAGCGCTTGCCAGGAATGCTCGGTCCCCTGCCCCAAGGGGGTCAGCAGACCGATGCCAGTGACCACGACTCGACGCATGGGGTGCTCCAAAACGCAGACCGCCGCGGCTCATATGAGCATCGCGGCGGTCAAATCTTGAACGAACTCTGGGCCTTAGGCGCCCAGACGTTCTCCGATGAACTTCACCGCGTCGCCAACGGTCTGGATATGCTCCGCCGCGTCGTCGGGGATCTCGATATCGAATTCTTCTTCGAAGGCCATCACCAGTTCGACGTTGTCGAGGCTGTCAGCGCCCAGATCGTCGATGAAGCTCGCCTTCTCGGTGACCTTCTCCGGATCGGCGTCGAGGTGTTCGATGACGATCTTACGCACGCGCTCGAGGATGTCGGACATCAGGTTTAGTTCCTCAATTAGTCACTTGATCCATCCGTGACCGCCGACATGTTGTCAACCGTTACGGAGCTTCGATTTCGGCCTTGGCCCAACCGCTTCGGGCGTGGCCGTAGCATGGTTGGTCAGCCTAGGCCAACAGTTCAGATCATCGCCATGCCGCCGTTCACATGCAGGGTCTGCCCCGTCATGTAAGCGGCTTCATCGCTGGCCAGATAGACGCAAGCCGCGGCCACATCGTTCCCCAGGCCCAGGCGTCCCGCCGGAATGGTCGCCAGGATCTGAGCCTTCTGCGCCTCGTTCAGGGCGTCCGTCATGGGGCTCTCGATGAAGCCCGGCGCCACGCAATTGACCGTGATGCCGCGGGTGGCGACTTCCTGGGCCAGGGCCTTGGAGAACCCGATCATGCCGGCCTTGGAGGCCGCGTAATTGGCCTGGCCGGGGTTACCCATCACCCCCACCACCGAGGTGATGCCAATGATCCGGCCCGCCCGCCGCTTCATCATCCCGCGCATCGCCGCGCGGCTGAGCCGGAAATAGCTCTCCAGGTTCACCTTCAGGACGGACTCCCAGTCCTCGTCCTTCATGCGCATCAGCAGGCCGTCCTTGGTGATGCCGGCGTTGGCCACCAGGATGTCCAGCGGGCTGCCCGCGGCCTCCTCGGCCTTGGCGATCAGGCCATCGACCGATTCGGCGTCGGCCAGGTTGGCCGGGGCGATGGAGGTCCGCGCCCCCAACTCTCCAGCCAGTTCGGCCAGCACGGCCTCCCGGGTTCCCGACAGCACCACATGGGCGCCCTGGGCGTGCAGGGACCGCGCGATATGGGCGCCGATGCCGCCGGTGGCGCCGGTGACCAGGGCGGTCTTTCCAGTGAGATCGAACATCAGAGGCTGCTCGCGAAGGCTTCAAGGTCGGCAGGCGTATTCAGCGGCGTGGCCTCAGCGTCGGGCGCGATGCGCTTGGCCATGCCCGACAGGACCTTGCCTGAACCGGCCTCGGCGAAGCGGGTCACGCCGCCCTCTTCCACCAGCCAGAGCATGCTTTCGCGCCATCGGACCCGGCCGGTGACCTGCTCCACCAGCAGGCGGCGGATCTCTTCGGGATCCAGGGTCGGACGGGCGGTGATGTTGGCTACCAGAGGCGCGCGGGGCGCCAGGATGGTCGCCGCGCCCAGGGCGCGCGCCATCTCGTCGGCGGCGGGCTGCATCAGCGGGCAGTGGAAGGGCGCCGAGACGTTCAGCGGGATGGCCCGCGCGCCCAGCTCCTTGGCCTTCTCGATGGCGGCGTCGACGGCGGCCTTGGCCCCAGAGATCACCACATTGCCGTTGTTGTTGTCGTTGGCCACGACGCAGACCCCGAAGGCCGAGCCGGCCTTGGCGGCTTCCTCGGCCAGGGCCACGTCGCTTTTGGGGCCGATCAGGGAGGCCATGGCCCCCTCGCCCACCGGCACGGCCCGCTGCATGGCCTGGCCGCGCAGCTTCAGCAGGCGCGCCGTGTCGGCCAGGCTGATGGCGCCGGCGGCGGCCAGGGCCGAGTACTCACCCAGCGAGTGACCGGCCACGAAGGCGGCCTTGTCGATGCCGATCTTGAACTCCTGCTCCAGCGTCCGGCTCACCGCCAGGCTCACGGCCATCAGGGCCGGCTGGGCGTTCTCGGTAAGGGTGAGCTGGTCCTCCGGCCCCTCCTTCATCAGCTTGAAAAGCTTCTGGCCCAGGGCGTCGTCGACCTCCTGGAACACTTCGCGGGCGCTGGCGAAGGCTTCGGCGAGGTCGGCGCCCATGCCCACGGCCTGGCTGCCCTGGCCGGGGAAGAGAAAGGCGAGGCTCATCTGGGGCTCCCTTCGACGCGCGTAGGCGCCACTTGATTCAAGGGCGGAGGGTTAGGGGATTGCGCCCCGGCGGGCAAGGCGGGCCGCATTCCGCGACGACAGGCTGGAAATCGTCCCGCTCCCCCCTCAAGCTGTCCCAAACCCTGGGAGGGAACGCCATGCGCGCCGTCATCCGCCGCAACAAGCAACTGGTCTGCGATGAGATCGAAGAGCTGACGCCCGGCGCGGGCCAGGTCCTCGTCAAGACCCTGGCCTGCGGCATCTGCGGGTCGGACCTCCACGCCCTGCATCACATGGAACACATGATCGAGACCTCGCGCCGCGCCAGCGGCGGAGGGGATGGCGGGGCCATGGGCGGCGGCTTCGACCCCACCGCCGACACCGTCTTCGGCCACGAGTTCTGCGCCGAGATCCTGGAACACGGCCCCGGAACCACCGGCCTGCTGAAGCCCGGGACCCGCGTGGTCAGCGTGCCGGCCACCATCACCGGGACCGGGGTCGAACTTCTCGGCTATTCGAACAACCTGCCGGGCGGTTTCGCCGAGCGGATGATCCTGTCGGAAATGATGTTGCTGGAGGTCAAGAACGGCCTGCCCACCGACCAGGCCGCGCTCACCGAGCCCTTCGCCGTAGGCGCCCACGCCGTGGCCAAGGCCCGCCTGGACAGGGACAGTGTCAGCCTGGTGATCGGCTGCGGGCCCGTGGGCCTAGCGGTGATCGCAGGGCTGAAGGCCAAGGGCCACGGCCCGGTCATCGCCGCTGACTACTCCCCGCGCCGCCGCGCCGCCGCCGAAATGCTGGGCGCCGACCTGGTGATCGACCCGGCCGCCGAGAGCCCCCACGCCCGTTGGGAGGCCTTTGGCGTCCCCACCGCCCGCGCCGCCCAGAACATGGCCCGGATGATGGGCAAGACCTTCGGCCAGCCGGTGGTCTTCGAATGCGTCGGCTCGCCCGGCATCCTGCAGCACCTGATCGAGGCCTCGCCCGCCGGCAGCCAGATCGTCGTCGCCGGCGTCTGCATGGAGACCGACAATATCGAGCCGGCCATCGCCATCACCAAGGAGATCGAGCTGACCTTCGTGTTCGGCTATTCGCCCGAGGAGTTCGCCCACACCCTGCACCAGATCTCCGAGGGGGTGATCGATGTCAGCGGCGTGGTCACCGGCAAGGTCGGCCTCTCGGAGGTGGCCCAGGCCTTCGTCACCCTCGGCGACCCGGAGTCCCACGTGAAGATCCTGGTGGAGCCCGGCCGTTGAGAACCTCCTTTGCCAGCTTCCCCACCTCAGCGGGCCTCAATGTCGCCGGTCTGCTGCGGACCCCGCGTGAGCCTGGCCCTGTGGTCGGCGCGGTCCTGATCTGCCACGGGTCCGACGGCGTCGATGGGCGGGGCGAGTACTATGCCGGCGCCCTCAACGAGGCCGGTCTCGCCACCCTGGAGATCGACATGTGGGCGGCGCGGAGCACCTCGCGCGGCGCCGCAGGGCGGCCACGCTCGCCGATGGAGACCCTGCCGGACGCCTTCGCCGCTCTGAAGTTCCTGGGCGAGCAGCCGGAGATCGACCCGGCCCGCCTTGGCATCCTGGGCTTCTCGTGGGGCGGGGTGGTCAGCCTGCTGAGCGCCACCAAGGACCGCGCCGATCCCCTTCGCGGCGACCTCCCGGGCTTCGCCGCCCACGTCGCCCACTATCCGGTCTGCTACGCCTATGCCGCCGATCCGCGCATGGCGCTGACCGGCCTAACGGGCGCGCCGATCCTGATCCAGACCGGCGACATCGACACCTATGACCACCCGGACGCCGGGGCCAAGCTGGCTGCCGCCCTCGCGGCCCAGGGCACGGCCGAGGTCCGCAACATCACCTATGCCGGCGCGGGTCACGGTTTCGACCGGGATCTGCCCGCCCAGACCATCAATGACCCCTTCGCCCACAACGGCGCGGGTGGGCCGGTGCTGATGGAATTCAACCGGCCGGCGGCGGAGGCGGCGCGGAACGAGGTGGTGGGCTTCCTCACGTCCACGCTCTAGGCAACGCAAGCGCCGCCTGACGCGTTCACGGACTCGAACATCGTGGAGGTCTCATGGCGGCGCGTCCAACCTGGCAGGGGCACCTGCGCCTCTCGCTCGTCTCCTGCCCCGTGGCTCTGTACACGGCGACCAGCCGCACAGGCGACGTCTCCTTCAACATGCTGCACAAGACCACCCACAACCGCATCCGGATGATCCCCACCGACCCGGAGACCGGGCCGGTGGACCGCGCCGATATCGTCAAGGGCTACGAGATCGAGAAGGACCACTATGTCGTGGTCACGCCCGAGGAGATCGAGAGCGTCCGGCTGGAGAGCACCCGGACCATCGACATCGACAAGTTCGTCGACGCCGAGGAGATCGACCGCCTCTATTGGAACGACCCCTATTTCCTGGTCCCGGACGGCAAGGTGGCCGTGGAGGCCTTCACCGTGATCCGCGAGGCCATGGAGAAGGCGGGCAAGATCGCGCTGGGCCGCCTGGTCATGCACCAGCGCGAGCGGATGCTGGCCATGGAGCCGCGCGGCAAGGGCCTGGTGGCCTACACCCTGCGCGCGTTCGACGAGGTCAAGAAGCCCGAGGCCTTCTTCGACGACATCCCGTCGGTGAAGGCCGACAAGAACATGATCGAGATCGCCGCCAAGATCATCGAGCAGCAGGAAGGTGACTTCGACGCCTCCGAGTTCAAGGACCACTACGAGGAAGCCCTGCGCGCCCTGATCAAGGAAAAGGAGAAGGGCGCCGGCCGCAAGGTCACTGTCGAGGAGCCCCAGGGCGCTGAGGTCATCGACCTGATGGACGCCCTGCGCCGCAGCCTGGCCGGGGACAAGAAGGCGCCGGCGAAGGCGGCGAAGGCGCCCGCCAAGAAAACGCCCGCCAAACACACGCCTGCGAAGAAGAGGGCTTAGATTTCTCCGCACATCCCGGCGAAGGCCCGGACCCAGATACATCCACCACATTCCGGATTCTTGGCGCAGGCTGTGACCTGCGACCTGGGTCTCGGCCATCGCCGGGAGGAGCGGTTGGCGGTCATACCTTCCCCAGCCGCTTGATCGCCGGCGCCAAGGGCCGCTCGGAGTCTAAATAGTCCTCCCAGGCGGTCAGCTTCTTGAGCAGGCTTGGCACGGTGCGGATAGTGTATCTGGCTGGATCGAGCCCCTTCCTCACCTGACCCCAGGTCAGGGGCATCGACACCGGCGCGCCCGACCGGCCCCGCGGGGAGAACGGCGCCACCGCCGTCGCTGTGCGATCGTTGCGCAGATAGTCGAGGAAAATCCGGCCACCCCGGTCCTTCTTGGCCATGGTGATCAGGAACTTGTCGGGCGCGTCGAGCGCCATGGCCTTGCAGACGTCACGGGCGAAGGCCTTGGCCGTGGGCCAATCGACCTTCCCGGCCTTCAGGGGCGTGACGACGTGGAGGCCCTTGCCGCCCGTGGTCTTGCAGAAGCTCACCAGTCCCAGCGCCTCGAGCCGGTCACGCACCTCGCGGGCGGCCTCGATCACCGCGTCGAAGTCGACGTCCGGCGCAGGATCCAGATCGAAGACCAGCCGCCCCGGAACCTCGGGCTTGAACGGCGCGCAGTTCCACGGGTGCAGCTCCACCGCCCCGATCTGCGCCGCTGCGACCAGGGCCTCGGCCCGGTCGATCTGCAGATAGGGCTTGTGGTCGCCCGTCACCTCGACCTCGGTGAACAGCGACGATGAGCCTCGCGAGGCGTGGCGTTGGAAGAAGGTCTCTCCGCCGGTGACGCCGTCGGGCATGCGGATGATCGAGCAAGGCCGCCCCTTGATGTGCGGCAGGATCGCGTCGGCCACATGCGAATAATAGGTGGCGAGATCGAACTTGGTGACGGGCTTGTCGTCATCGGCGTCGGGCCAAAGCGCCTTGCCGGCGCTGGAAATTGTGACGCCCATCACAACTGCCGAGCTCCTGGGAGTCACCGCCGTGGAAGCGACGGTGTTGCGGACCACGGCTTTCGGCGTCGGTTCGGCCAGTTCGGCGGTCTCGACCGGCTCGGGGACCTCGGTCTCCACCTCCCGGGCCGGCTTGTCGGCGCGCAGGCCCTTGAAGGCGGCCTGACGGATCGAGCCGTCGCCGGTGAAGCCGGCATACTCGATCTCGGCCACCAATTCGGGCTTCACCCAGTGGACGCCGGGAGCCTTCCTCGGCGCGCCCTGGCCGGTGAAGGGACTCTTGTCGCTCTCCAGGGCCTTCAGCTTGGGCAGCAGCTTGTCGACCTTGTCGCGGCCGAAACCGGTGCCGATCCGGCCCACGTGGATCAGATCGCCGTCACGATAGATGCCCGCGATCAGCGAGCGGAAGGCGTCGCCCGTCGTCGTCCAGCCTCCGATCACCACCTCGTGGCCTTGGCGGCACTTGGACTTGGCCCAGGTGTCGCTGCGGCCCGAGCGATAGGGGGCGTCGATCCGCTTGGAGATGATCCCCTCCAGGTCCAGGCGGCAGGCCGACTGCAGCACCGCGTCGCCGGCGGTGATGAAGTGGTCGACATAGCGGATATGGGCCGGCGCCTTGGCGAGCATGGCCTTCAAGCGATCCTTGCGCGCCGATAGCGGCAAGGCCCGCAGATCCTCGCCGCCCGCGAACAACAGATCGAAGGCGAAGAAGATCAGGTCGTCGGTCTTCCTTTCCGAGATCGCCGCCTGCAGCGCCGCGAAATCCGGTGCGCCGGTGTGATCCAGCGCCACCAACTCGCCATCGACGATGCTGTCGGGCAGGTGCGTCCCGGCCTTGGTGATCGCCGCGAACTTGGCGGACCAGTCCAGCCCCTTGCGGGTCTTCAGCGTCGCCCTGCCACCCACGGTGCGCAGCTGCATCCGGTAGCCGTCAAACTTGATCTCGTGCGCCCAGCCCGCCCCCCGTGGCGGCTTTTCCAAAGACTTGCAGAGCTGCGGCTCAACAAAGGCCGGCAGGGTCGCGACATGCCTGGCCTCTATCGACCTGGCGGCGGTCTTCGCCACCTTCGGCGACGCCGCCGCCGTGGAGTTTGCGTTCTGGCGGGTTCGCCAGACCGCGTCAGCGGCGGTCTTGGACGCGGTCATGAACGGCGGCGCGGCCCTGCCCTCTCCCGCCGCGATCTGGGCCATGCTGCGGTCCGAGGCGATCGAGCGGTCCTCGGCGGCCAAGGCGCCGTCCTCGCCTTCCACCGCCGCCTGGTCGCGATGTTTGATCAGCAGCCAGTTGTGGCGTTTTCCCTTGGCGTCGTCGCGCAGACGCACCAGCACCCAGGAGCCGTGGAGCCGACCGCCCTCCATGACGAACTTCAATTCGCCCTTCTTCAGCGCCTTATCGACATCCTCCATCCCGGGTTCCGGCGCCCAGTAGCCCCGGTCCCACAGCTGCACCGTGCCGCCGCCATACTGGCCCTTGGGTATGGTCCCCTCGAAGTCGCCGTAGTCCAACGGGTGGTCCTCGACCTCCACCGCCAAACGCTTGTCCGCCGGATCCAGTGACGGGCCTCGCGTCACCGCCCAGGACTTGAAAACCCCGTCGTGTTCAAGACGCAGGTCGAAGTGCAAGCGGGTGGCGGCATGCTTCTGGATGACAAAGCGCAGGCGGTCGGAGGCCACCACCTTGGCGTCACGGCCCGACGGTTCCACCGTCTGTCCGAAGTCCCGCATCTGCTGATAGCGAGCAAGTTTCGACGTGGCCACGGCCGCCTCCAGTCCGGTTAGAACTGCCGAAACGATTGGCGCTGATACTCGATCCAGCGGGACGCGAAGATGAACGGCAGATAACAAGAGCCTACGGCTAAGCCTTTGAAACCTGCGAGAAAACGTCGCGTTTCGCGTTCTCGGTTGCGCGAACGCAGGTCGCCCCGTACGGGTATTGAAAGCTGGGGAGCTTGTAGTGTGGTGACCACTCAATGGCTTTGACCATGTCCGGCGATCCGACCGCCCCCCTCGCCTTCACGATCGACGCGAGCAACTCGCCCCAGGCGTTCCAGAACGCCGACGCCCGTGGCGGCACGTCGGGCGGCAAGGAAAGCTTTACGGTGGCCGAGGCCGCAAACCGTCTGGTGGGCGGCGAGCCCGGATGGTCCAGCGCCCTGGGCGTCGGCTTCACCGTCACCTACGCCTTCCGCGCGGATGCGCCCTCAAAAATGCCCGAGGACGCCACGGGCTTCAGCCGGTTCAACACCAACCAGATCACCACAACCGAAATGGTGCTGAAGGGGTGGTCGGACGTCGCCAATATCACCTTCGTGCGGGTGGGCTCGGGCGCCGGCGGCGAGGGCGCCTACAGCAATTCCGCCAGCATCCTGTTCTCCAACTATTCCAGCGGAGTCGAGGGCGCGTCAGCCTTCAGCTTCTATCCGGGCCGTACGGACTTCTCATCGTCGGCCGGCGACGTCTGGGTCTACAGCGGTTCCGGCTACAACGTGAACCCTACCATCGGAAACTACGGCGGCTCGGTGCTGGTCCACGAACTGGGTCACGCCATCGGGCTTGGCCACCCCAGCGACTACGACGCCAAGGACGACACCTCGCCGACCTACAGCGCCAGCGCCGACTATGCCGAGGACAGCCGGCAGTACACGGTGATGAGCTACTTCAGCGAGAGCAACACCGGCGGCGCGTTCGGCGGGGTCTATTCCGCGGCCCCCATGCTGGACGACATCGCCGCGGCCCAACTCGAATACGGCGCCAACACCACCACCCGGACCGGCGACACCACCTACGGATTCAATTCCAACGCCGCGCGGCCCTGGTTCGAAGCGACCTCGGGCGGCAGCCGGTTGGTGTTCGCCGTCTGGGACGCTGGCGGCAAGGATACCTTCGACTTCTCCGGCTTCGGCCAGAACCAGATCATCGACCTTCGCGCTGGCTATTTCTCCAATGTGGGCGGCCTGACCGGCAACGTGGCCGTGGCCGTGGGAACCGTCATCGAGAACGCCATCGGCGGCTCGGGGTCTGACCAGATCAACGGCAACAGCGTCGCCAACAACATCTTCGCAGGCCCCGGCAACGACACCGTCGATGGCGGCGGGGGCGACGACTACCTGCGGGGCGATTCCGGTGACGACAGCCTGATCGGTGGCGCGGGTTTCGACGACCTCAACGGCAACCAGGGCAATGATACGGTGCGGGGCGGCGAGGGTCCCGACTGGGTCGTGGGCGGCCAAGCCAACGACCTCCTCTACGGCGACGCTGGGGACGACGTGGTCTACGGCAACCTGGGCGCCGACACCCAGGACGGCGGCGACGGCCGGGACTGGGTGCGCGGCGGCCAGGGCGACGACAGCATCTCCGGCGGCGCGGGCGACGACTGGATGTCGGGCGATCTCGGAAACGACACCATCAGCGGCGGCGCGGGGGCGGACATTTTCCACACCTGGGGCGCGGCGGGCCTCGACCGCGTGATCGACTTCAACCTGGCCGATGGTGATCGCGTCCAGGTCGACATCGGCACGATCTACACGGTGGACCAGGTCGGCGCCGACACGGTCATCTCCATGACCGGCGGCGCCCAGATGGTCCTGGTGGGCGTCCAATCCAGCAGCCTCAGCGGCGGCTGGATCTTCGCCGGGTAAACCTAGGCCGCTCGGCGGGCGGGCCTCTCCGCCGGCGCGGTGCTGATACGGAATTTCGCGGCGGACTCCGCCAAGGTCTGGGCCTCGTTGGCCAGGCCGTGGCTGGCGGCGGTGGATTGCTCCACCATGGCCGCGTTCTGCTGAGTCACCTGATCCATCTCGTTGACGGCGGTGTTGACCTGAGCCAGTCCGATGGACTGTTCCTGGGCGCTGGCGGCGATCTCGCTCACCAGGGTGTCGATCTCGGAGACACGACCCACAATCCGCTGCAGCGCCTCGCCCGTCTGACCGACCAGATGGACGCCTGACCCCACCTGCTGACTTGAGGCGCTGATCAAGGCCTTGATCTCGCGGGCGGCCTCGGCGGAGCGTTGGGCCAGGGCCCGGACTTCGGACGCCACCACCGCGAAGCCACGACCGGCCTCCCCGGCCCGCGCGGCTTCGACCCCGGCGTTCAGGGCCAGCAGATTTGTCTGGAAAGCGATCTCGTCGATGACCCCGATGATCTGGCTGATCTCCTGAGCCGACTTCTCGATCTCGCTCATGGCCGAGACGGCCTGTTGCACGACATCGCCGCTGGTCTGGGCGTCGCCGCGGGCCGCCAGGACGACGTCGGAGGCTGCCTTGGCCCCGGTGGCGGTCTTACGCACCGTGGCGGTGATTTCGTCGAGGGCCGCGGCGGTCTCTTCCAGGCCGGCGGCCTGCTGCTCGGTGCGGCGTGACAGATCGTCGGCGGCCGAAGCGATCTCGGAGGCTCCGCTACGAATGGTCCGGGCCGACTGCACGATGCCGGCCAGGGTGAGCTCAAGCCGTTCCGCCGCGCCGTTGAAGTCGGTGCGCAGGGTTTCGTACTTGGGCGGGAACGCCTGTTGCAGGCGGGCGGTCAGGTCGCCGTCGGAGAGCTGCTTCAGCCCCCGCGCCAGACCGTCCACCACCTGGGTGCTTTCGGTCTCCACGGTGCGCTGCAGGGTTTCGCGGTCCTGCGCCGCAGCGTTCTCGGAGGCGCGAGCGCCTTCGGCTGCGCGCATGGCGGTCTCAGCCTCAGCTTTCGCCGCGGCGGCCGTGGCCACCGATGCGGCGGAGCGACCGAACATCGAGGAAATGTTGGAGGCCGCCCACATCAGAACCACCGCCTCGGCGATCAGGATCACGGCGTGCAGCACCACGCGGCCCAGATCACCGCCGCCGGGGAAGACCGCGGCGGGCAGGACGAAGCTCAGCAGCAGGTGGTGAACCGCCACCACCACGGCGCCCGCCGCTATGGCCCGCCAGTCGCAATAGACGATCAACGCGGCCAGGGCCGCGAAATAGGCCATGTGCATGTCGATCTGCCAGGCGCGACCTGCGAAGGCCGCCACCAGCAGCGAAACCGAGCCCATCAGCGCCGCGGACGCCGCGATCCGCACGCCGGCGGGGTTCAGCTTCCAGAAAACCGTGACCGCGCCGGCCAGCCCCGCTGACGCCAGGCCGAAGCCAAGCCACGGCGCCTTGATCAACAGGGCCGCGACCAGGGTGACGGCCGCCAGAACCCACAACGCGCCGACGATGATTCGATCGGCGAACCTCCGCTGTTCCTCGATGGATTGGAACATGGTGAGCTCCTAGACGCTGCAGGGCGCGACACGCCCGGGATCAATGGAAAACAGGGCGCCGGCCTGGCGCAGGCGCGCGGCGGCGTCACCCTGGTCGACGCGGACGATGACGATGAACGGTAACGTGCCGACCGCCAGGACTGAACCGGCGTCGGAAGCCGCCACCAGGGCCGCCTCCCGGCCCCACCAGGGCGGAAAGACACCGGCCGCCTCGCGTGCGTCCAACGGCCGGGCGCCCAGCAGGGTGGCCGCGCCGACGCCGGCCACGGCGATCAGGCCGGCGAAGACCAGGCTGGAAAGCGGTAGGCGGTCGGAAGGCGAGTCAGCGCGCATGCCTCCACATGGGGCCGCGCGGATTTAGGAACGTTTAACCATGAAACCCGGCGGGCGGATTTTTCGAGCGAAATCAAATGCTCAGAGTTGCGTCAGGGCAGGTTACGCCACCTCAGGGTGAGCTTAGTCGTCAGCCTGGTCGTCATCGTCGTCGTCAGCCGCCTCGGCGGCGACCACGACCTTCTTGGCGCGGGATTTGGGCGGAGCCTTGGGAGGAAGGCGCGACAAGCGCTCGGCCAGTTCGGCGTCGATCAGCGGCAGCAGGGCTGAGGCCTGCTCGGCCTGGCGGGCGACGTCGGAATTCTCGAGACGCTGGGCGTTAGCGCGCAGGTTGGCGAGGCCTTCGTCATCGAGCGTGGGGATCAGATCGGCCATGGACATGGGCAGCTCCCGTCAGCGCGAACGCCGCGTAAAAAGACCGGGGCCGGCGCGAGGATCGCGCCGGCCCCTTATCGTCTTAGGCCGACTTCAGATTGACGGCGCTTTCCTTGCCGGAGCGCTGGTCGCGCTCCATTTCGTAGGAAACCGTGTCGCCTTCGTTCAGGCCGTTGAGGTCCGAACGCTCGACGGCGGAGATGTGGACGAAGACGTCCTTGCCGCCGTCAGCCGGCTGGATGAAGCCGAAGCCCTTGGTGGAATTGAACCATTTGACAGTACCGGTCGCCATGACAGCCTCCGAGAGATGCGTAGGCTCGCCGGAAGAGCCCGGCGGGCCATCGAGGTCTGAGAGGGTCGGCTTCGAAAGTTCCGCGCGCTGAGCGAGAGGGCTTAAGAGCGTTGCGCGGCAGAGATCGACGCCGACATCATGCGCCTTTCCCCGACCATAGACCAGACAAACCGCCGACAGCTCCGTTGCGGGCGATGACATGGGCGTGATAGGCCGCGCCACATGACCGACCAGCCCGACCCCACGCCCGAGGAACTCAAGGCCGCCAGCCGCCGCAAGTGGTTTGGCCGGATTCTGTTGATCGGCTTCGGCATCCTGCTGCTGGCGCAGATGATCCCCTTCGTCCTCCGCTCCGGCGAGTTCGGATAACGGCGGCCGAACATTCGTTTGACAGGCCGCGCGGGCGCTCAAGTAAGATGCCCGCAATGACGCCGCGTAAGGCGTTGCGGAGGAACCTGCATGCGCCTGACCCAACCTCGGATCGCCCCGGTCGATCTCGGCAAGCTTGATGAGGCCCAGACCGAGGTCCTGGCCCCGATGGTGGCCACGGGTCGCGTCCTCAACATATTCCGCACGATGGTCAACGCGCCCAAGGCGGCCAAGGGCTTCCTGGCCTGGGGCAACTATGTCCTGTCGCGCCGCAATGACCTGCCCGGCCGCGAGCGCGAGATCGTGGTCCTGCGCATCGGCTACCTCTGCAAGTCAGGCTACGAGTGGACCCAGCATGTGCCGATCGGCAAGCGCGAGGGTCTGACCGCCGAGGAGTGCGAGGCCATCAAGGGCGGCGCCGACGCCCCCGGCTGGAGCGCCGCCGACCAGGCCCTTCTGCGGGCCTCCGATGAGCTGCACCACGACCAGTTCATCACCAACGCCACCTGGGCCGCCCTGAAGGCCCACTTCAGCGACAAGCAGTGCATGGACGTGGTGTTCACCGCCGGCCAGTACACCCAGGTCTCGATGATCCTGAACTCCTTTGGGGTTCAGCTCGACGAGGGCCAGACCCTTGATCCCGACCTGAAGGGATTCTGAGCATGGCGGACCGCTTGAAGGGCAAGACCGCCATCATCGTCGGCGCCGGCCAGACGCCGGGCGAGACCATCGGCAACGGCCGCGCCATGTCGATTCTGTTCGCCCGCGAAGGCGCTGAGATCCTCTGCGTCGACCGGGTCGCCGAGCGCGCCGAGGAAACCGCCGCCATGATCATGGCCGAAGGCGGCAAGGCTACCGCCTTCACCGCCAACGTCACCAAGGCCGACGACGTCGCCGCCATGATCGAAGCCGGCAAGGCCCGGCTCGGCCGCATCGACATCCTGGTCAACAATGTCGGCATCGGCGGCGGCGACGGCCCGGCGCACCGCGTCGAGGAGGCAGCCTTCGACCGCATCCTCTCGGTCAACCTCAAGGGCATGTGGCTGACCATCAAGGCCGCCATCCCCACCCTGCGCGAGCAGGGCGGCGGGGCCATCGTCAACATCTCCTCCCTGGCCGGGATCGCCGGTGGAAACCAGGTGGCCTACGAGGTCTCAAAGGCCGCCGTGAACCGCCTCACCACCAGTGTCGCCCAGTCCAACGCCGCCAAGGGCGTGCGCTGCAACGCCATCATGCCGGGCCTGATGGACACCCCCATGGCCGTCGCCGGCATCGCCCAGGCTAGCGGTCAGGAGCAGGAGCAGGTCCGCGCCGCCCGCAACGCCCGCGTGCCGTTGGGGGGCAAGATGGGCAACGCCTGGGACACCGCCTATGCGGCGCTCTTCCTGGCCTCCGACGAGGCGGGCTTCATCACCGGAGCGATCCTGCCCGTGGACGGCGGCATGGGGAGCCGGATCGGATGATCCTGCAACGCCGAACCTTCCTGGCCGGGGCTACGGCGTTTGTCGCCTCCCCAGCCCTGGCCGCGCCTGGCGTGGTCCATGTGAAGCTCACCACGCCGGTCGGCGCCATCGTCCTGGCCCTGGAACATGCCAAGGCCCCGGTCACCGTCGCCAACTTCCTGCGCTACACCGACACCAAGCGCTATGACGGGGCGACCTTCTACCGGGCCTCGCGGCCCAAGGGCTACACCGCCGACGACTACGGCTCCATCCAGGGCGGGCTGCAGAACGACCCGGCCAAGGTGATGAAGCCCATCGGCCACGAACCCACCACCAGGACCGGCCTGTCCCACACCGACGGCGCCATCTCCATGGGCCGCTTCGCGCCGGGCAGCGCCACCTCGGACTTCTTCATCTGCGTGGGCGACAACACCTATCTGGACGCCAACCCCAAGGCCAAGGGCGACAACCTGGGCTTCGCCGCCTTCGGCTACGTCGTCGAGGGCATGGACGTGGTCCGCAAGATCCTCGTCAAGCCGCGCGACCCCAACGCGGGGGTCGGCGTCATGAAGGGCGAGATGCTCAAGCCCCCCGTGAAGATCCTGAGCGCGCGGCGGACGACGGCGCCCGTCCCGAAGGTCGAGACGCCGCCGGTCGAGGTCGCGCCCGTCGCGCCGCCTACGCCTTCGCCGTCGCCGGAGGCGCCCCAGGGGTGAGCCGGCGCTGGGCCAGCGCCGCGCAGGAGGCCTGTCCGATCGGCCCCTGCTCGTCGTAGAGCCAGCATTCGCCGATCGCCACGCCGTCGGTGGCGTGATGGTCGGCGACCTCGAACCCGATCCACTCGGTGGCCGGCAGCCGGTGCAGATAGACCGTCACGTCGGAGTTGATATAGCCCAGCCCCTCGGTGCTGGAATTGGCGAAGGGACTGGAGAAGTCCGCCGCCAGGGACACCCGCTGGAACGGTGTCAGGGGCGTGCCCTCCACCATCTCGCGGACTTCGCTCATCCAGGTCTTGCGCGGTCCCGGCTGGCCAAAGCCGCCGGTGATCGGCCGCATGGCCCACATGCCGCCCATGCCCTGACGCCCGTCGGTGGGGGGCTCGAGGTCGGCGGGCTTGGGGGCGTCCCAGTCGGGCCTGTGCCAGGACTCGCCCGGCGAGTTCTCGGTGCGCTTGAGGAACTGCACCGAGGCGCGCGCCATGCTGACCCCGCCGGAGATGAACTCGGCGTCCACCACCCGGATGCGGTTGCCATCGCGGACCACCGTGGTCTTGACCTCGACCGGGTCGAAGCCGGGCAGCCGGTACATGTCCACCGTCAGGCGGGCCGGCGTGAAATCAGGGCTGCCGTGCTTGGCCTCGATCTCGAAACCGAGCAGGCCGACAATGACGCGGCCGTGCAGGGACTGAGGATTCCAGGGGCCACGGCAGGATGGTTGCGGGACGTAAAATTGACCGTCCCTTTTGAAAAAAGGTTCGTTTTGCATGGAGCGGGACCATGACGGATTCCATCCGGCCACGCGAGCCCACCCTCTCCCAGTTTTTCTAGGCCGGAGTGTAGACCGCCAGGTTCGTGCGGATGCGCTCCAGGATCGGCTCATCGCCGGTCTCGACCTCGAACGCGCGGCCCGTGATGGTCTCGAAGGCCTGGATATAGACCCGGGCGGTCTCGTCGATCATCTCAGCCGGGATTTCCGGGATGGGATCGGTATAGGGGTCGCAGCGCGCCGCCACCCAGCTGCGCACGAAATCCTTGTCGAAGCTGTCGGGCCGCTCGCCCTTTTCAAACCTCTCCGCATAGGTCTTGGCGAACCAGTAGCGGCTGGAGTCAGGGGTGTGGATCTCGTCGGCCAGGATAATCTGGCCGTTGGTGTCGACGCCGAACTCGTACTTGGTGTCCACCAGGATCAGGCCACGTGACGCGGCCATCTCCTGCCCGCGGGCGAAGAGGGCCAGCGCGTACTTGCTCAGCACCTCCCATTGCAGCGCGCTCAGCAGCCCTTGCTCGACGATCTGCGCCGGCGTCAGCGGCGCGTCGTGCTCGCCGTCATTGGCCTTGGAGGTCGGCGTGATGATCGGGGTGGGCAGCTTCTGATTGTCGGCCAGGCCATCGGGCAGCCTGTGGCCGTACATCTCGCGCTGGCCCTTCTTGTAGAGCGTCAGGATGGAGGTGCCCGTCGTCCCGGCCAGATAGCCGCGCACCACGATCTCCACCGGCAGGATGTCCAGCCGCGTCCCCACCACCACATTGGGGTCGGGATAGGCCAGCACGTGGTTGGGACAGATGTCGGCGGTGGCGTCGAACCAGAACCGCGCCGTCTGGGTCAGGACCTGCCCCTTGTAGGGGATCACCGCCAGAATTGAGTCGAAGGCCGACAGCCGGTCGCTGGAGACGATCACCATCCTGCCGTCGCCCAGGTCGTAGGTGTCGCGCACCTTGCCCCGGTAGTGGTTGGGCAGCTCGGGAAGGTTGGCGTCGGCCAGCACCTGGTCGGGACGCGCGGGCAGAGTCGGTTTCATCGTTCCGCTATGCTGCGAAGACAAAGCGCCGTCCAGTTCGTATGATCATCGCACCTTGAAGGAACACCCGAAAATGAAACGCCTGATCGCGCTCGCCGTCCTGGCCGCCGCCGCCGCCACGCCCGCCCTCGCCGACCTCGCCGTGGGCTCCAAGGCGCCTGACTTCAAAGCCCCGGCCTATCTGGCGGGCAAGCCCTTCACCTTCGACATGGCCGCGGCCCGCAAGAAGGGGCCGGTGGTGATGTACTTCTTCCCTTCGGCCTATACCGGCGGCTGCAATCTTGAGGCCCACCTGTTCTCCGAGGCCGCCGACGACTTCAAGGCCCAGGGCGCGACCCTGATCGGGATCACCGCCGGCAAGGTCGAACGCCTCGCCGAATTCTCCGCCGACACCGCGACCTGCGGCGGCAAGTTCCCCGTCGCCGCCGATCCGGGCGCCAAGATCGCCAAGTCCTACGACTCGCCGATGAAGATGGCCGGCATCAAGGCCCCGGTGGACCTCTCGGCCCGCACGTCCTATGTCATCGCGCCCGACGGCACGGTGCTGCTGGCCTACGACAACCTCAAGGCCGACGACCACGTCAGCCAGACCCTCGGCGCGCTGAAGGCGTGGAAGGCCAAGCAGAAGAAGTA
>NZ_JBBKVV010000003.1:0-51637 GCF_037968635.1 Phenylobacterium sp. | reverse complement strand
CCCAGCAGCACCTGGTCGCGCTCCTTGCCCTCCAGGCCGGCGACGAGGTCGGCGATGGCGGTGGGCTGGTCGCCGGCGGGCTCGTAATCGCTGACAAGCTTGAAGCGGCGCCCGCCCTCGGACTTCTGCGGGCGGTCGGGACGGTGCGGGACCCAGACGACCGGGCCGGCGGACTCGTCGTAGTCGAACACCGCCGACATGTCGGCGACGCCGGGCGCTTCGGCCGGGGCGGACTTCGTGGGACGGGGCATGAGGTCGAATTTAGGGTGCATGACCCCCGATGACTAGGGCGCCCTGGTGACAGGATGTGGCAGCAGGCGAACGCGCGGCGCGGCGGACGGGTTCACCGCCTTGCCGGGCTTGGCCGGCCGGGCCACAGTCGGTCGCATGAACACCTCCCGCCTGCTGGCCCTCGCCCTCCAGACCACGCGACGTATCACCTGCGCCACCAGGTCCGGCTCCGTCTGGGCGATGGCGTGACCGGACCGGGTGGCGATCACCGTCTCGCTGTCCGTGGACAGCGCCGCCAGCCGCGCCTGGCCGGCGCTCCAGCCGTCCTCCATCCAGGCCTGGGGCCCCGTGAAGGGCTTGCCGTGGGCGATCACGGCCAGGGACCGGTCGCCGAGGCCGCCGGCCACGCGCTGCTCTGGTGGGGCCAGCTCATAGGCCTCCACCTCGCCGGGGAGGGCGGCCATGTAGGCCGGGTGACGCCCTGGCCCGCGGAGCCGTGCGCTAGGGCTGTGGGTTTATTCGTCCCATCCTCGGGAACAACTTAGTTGGACTGCAGGATCACCCAGACCTTCGAGAAGTCTCCGGCTCTCGCGTCCTGTTCTCGAATCCAAAAGTAGAGCGATCCCACATCGTACCACATCATCCCTACGTCCTCGTCCGTGTCGAGTTGCAGCAGCAGCCGCCAGTCCGCAGGATCGCCGCCGCCATGGCCTAAGCGCCGGGCGATATTCTCGCATTCCGCCTCCATGTCGTCGCTTTGGACAGGAGCCGGATAGCCTCCGATCTGGTGCGCCGGGGCGGCGGGAGCCAAGTTCACCAGAGCCTCGTCCAGCGTGTCGGCCGATGCTGTGTTGAGGCGGCTCCAGTCGATCGCCGCTCTCTCCCCGCTCGGGTAGGAGGCGGTTGGCGCAAAGGTGATCGGGTAGGCTGGCAACTTGGCGTCGTCCGGAAGGTCGCCTGGCTCCGTTGCGGCGATTGGCGAACCCGCCTCATGGATCACGACCGCGCTTTCGGCGTCCTTCTCATCAAGGCCCCACGAGCCGTGCTCAAGCTCATAGAAAAACAGCAGGCGCCCGTGTCCAGGCAGCCATTCCGGCCCTCCAGCGGCTTGGATCTGGGCCAGATCCAGTTGCGCGACGCATGAGAGTGGTCGTCCTTGGTATCGCGGCCAGACGCCGGCCACCTCCGGCGTACCGCCAAGTCGTGACCGACCGTCGCCGCCCGAAACGAGCCGTAGGCACGATCGCGCCTGGGCCTTCAGCGCGGCGATGGACTCCGCCACCATCGGGGATATCCCGTCGTCGGGCGCGGCCTCAGGTCGTTGGCGAAAAAGCTTCCACAAGAACCGCATGCGCCAATCCCAGTTCGATCTGCCCAAGCCCACAGGTAGAACGAAAGGGAAACGTTGGTCAACGCTCCATGCCTTGAGGCAAGTGTTCACACGCCGCATTCTTGGTGTGTGCTGCCCGAGGCCATCTAGTCGGCGGCGGTGCATGTCCTAGGCAATGAGATCCTTTGGTAGCGGGTCATCGTCGCTAGGAAGCCCTGACATGTCATTCCAGAAGTGGATGGGCGTGTCGGTTCTGATGCGTCCGCTAAGCACTCCGGTCATGTTTGGTATCCATCCAAGTATTCCAAGCCCCCGCATGGTGGGAAAGCGGACAGCCTTCGATGAATTTGCCGGTGGCTCCACCCTGCCTCCGAATGCGCGGGCTATGCTGGAGCGACGTCCAAATCGTGCGTGGTCGCCGTTAAGTCGGTGTTGGGCCTTATGTTCATCGGGATGCATAGGCTGGATATTGTTCAGAGTATGGGTCCCGCCGTCGGCCACCGCTTTCGTGTGCGCCACATCAAAGTTGCGGCCGCCCGAAGTCTTCGGCCAGGGCCTCCCCTCTGCGCGTTCCCACTCACCGCGAAGGCGGCGATGGTGCGGGTTGACGATTTCCTGGAGGTCGCCGTCTTCGAGGGCTGCGGCGCTTTCCGGAAGGAACTCGGGGTAATCAGAAACCTCGGGCTCCATCGTGATCGGAAAATTGTCCGATCCGGAGCGCACGGTGCGAAAGCCGCCACGCCCGTCCGCGATCCAAAGTCTGTCATCGCGACCCGCAGCGAGGGGGCGTGCTCTCTCCGTGGATTCTCCGGCGGCAACGCGCCCGTTCACGCTCTGCCCGCGGCCGAAGAAGACCTGTTCGCGCCGGGCCTTCGGCCGCCTGTCGCTGCCGTTGAATTTCGTCCGGCGATCGCGAGTACCAGCGCCTAAGGGCTTCTCCATCCAGGCGCGCGGGATCGATCTGACGCTCAGCCATGCAGGCCTCCGTTCAATGAAAATTGTGCCCGGTCCGTAAACTCAGACGGGGCGATGACGCGGGGTTGGAAAGGGGATGAGCCCGGCGGGCCGAGCAGTCGCTCGGCCACGAGGGGTTACTCACCGTGCAGATATATTCACACGGATCAGGCCGAATGCAAAGAACAAAACAAGAACATTTTCAGCCTCGGACCTGGCGAGGTTCGCGGGCGGAACGATGCGAATCAGGGGCTGCCCTGCTGAGCTCTTCAGTTTTAGTCGGGGGATGACGCTAGCGCGTCTTCTTTCCCGCCGCCGCGATGGCCTTGTCGAGGTCGGCGAGGTCGACGCCGTCCACCTTCACGCCGTTGACGAAGAAGAACGGGGTGGAGTCCACGCCCCGGGCGACGCCGGCGTCCACCCGGGCCTCCAGGGCCTCGCGGTTGCCGGTGTCGGCGACGCAGGCGGTGACCTGGGCCTCGGTGAGGCCGGCGGTCTTGGCCACGTCGAGCAGGACGGGGCGCAGTTGGCCGGTGTCGAAGATTTCGGCCTGGCGGCGGAACAGGCTGTCGACCACCTGATAGTACTTGTCGGCCCCGGCGCAGCGGGCGGTGATGAAGCCGATGGCCGCCACGTTAACCGGCTCGGTGAGGAACTCATGCAGGGTGTAGCGGACCTTGCCAGTGTCGATGTACTTGGCCTTGAAAGCCGGGAAGACCTCATTGTTGAAGTGAGCGCAGTGATTGCAGCTCAGGGAGGCGTACTCCTCCACGTGGATCTTCGCCGTGGCCTTGCCCAGCGACAGGTCGCCGGTGGGATAGGCCGGCGCGGCGCCGGCGGCGCCGGCGAGGAAGAGCAGGGCGAGGCTGAGCAGGGCGTGACGCACGGGGGGAACTCCTGACGCGGGACGGCCTCAGGACACCGCCTGGCCCTCGCCTGTCAACTGAGGCGGTTGGCGTCGGGGCGCGTGAGCCGTCATAATAGGCGCAGGCGGGACTCATTTCCCGCCGATGTCATTTCAGTCGCGTAGATTCTTGGGGATTTCATGTCGGTTTCGACCGCGGCCGAACAGGTCGCACCGCCGCGCTGGCCCGACGGCTTCTTCACGGTCAAGGACGGGACCCGCCTGCACTATGTAGAGGCTGGCCAAGGCGTCCCGGTGATCCTGATCCACGGGGCGCGGGGCAGCGCCATCGGCAACTGGTTCTCCAACGGCATCGCGCCGAAACTGGCGCAGACCAACCACGTCTACGCCCTGGACATGCGGGCCCACGGCCTGTCGGGCGGATCGCGGCACAGCCACTTCAACATGGCTGACGACGTGCTGGAGTTCATGGACCAGATGGGCGTCTCCCGCGCCCATATCGCCGGCTACTCCATGGGCGGCGGGGTCACCCTGCAACTGCTGGCCCGGGCGCCGGAGCGGTTCATCACGGCCTGCTTCCAGGGCTCGGGGATCAGCGAGGTCGGCGAGTGGAAGGACAAGGTCCCGCCCGACGTCACCGGCGAGGCCCCCGACGAGGCCGCCGCCAACGCCCAGGTCAAGGCGCGACGGCAGGCCAAGGGCGAAGAGGTCGGCAACGACTTCGGCGACAGGATCCGCGCCAAGGTCCAGGCCGTGGCCGGCGCGGGCGCAGTGCGCAAGATGGAGGACATGGCCGGACGCATGATGGCGACCCTGACCAAGCTGGACCTGGCCAAGGTCGAATTCCCGGTGATGGCGATCAATGGCGAGTACGACCGCCCTAATGCCCGCACCCATCGAATGGCCCGCGAACTCGCGGATTTCACCAACCTGGTCCTGCCCGGCAAGGGCCACCTCAGCGCCATGATGGCCGGCTTCATTCCCGACGAATATGTCGACGGCTACGCCGCCTTTGTCGTCCGGAACAATCCGCCGGAGGCGAGAACGTAAAGGAATGTGACCGGGAGACGAATCCACGGGCCGGTTGGAACAGCGAAGGCTAAGCTTCCCGGCAATCGATTTGGGTGAGGGCCTAAGGCATGAACATCGCCGTCCTGGACGATGACCAAGCCCACAATGACCTGCTCGCGGCCATGCTGCGTCAGGCCGGTCACCGCTGCACTATCTATGAGCGCCCGCCGGCCCTGCTGGCCGACCTTCGCCGCCAGACCTTCGACCTGCTGATCATGGACTGGAACATGCCGGAGATGACCGGCATCGACGTTCTGGCGCGGCTGCCGGAGCTGCTCTCCACCACCCTGCCCGTGCTGCTGGTCACCAGTCGCTCTGTGGAGAGCGACGTGGTGCAGGGCCTGAACGCCGGGGCCGACGACTATCTGGTCAAGCCCTTCGAGCCCTCGATCCTGATGGCCCGGGTCGCGGCCCTGCTGCGCCGGGCCTATCCGGCGGCCCCGCCCACCAGCGGCGAGACCCACGAGGGCTGGACCTTTGACCCCGCCGCCGAGACCGCGAGCCGCGACGGCAAGACCGAACAGCTGACCTCCAAGGAGTTTCAGCTGGCCCTGACCCTGTTTCGCAACATGTCTCGGGCGCTCAGTCGCGACTACCTGCTGGAACGGGTCTGGGGGCATCGCGCCGATCTCGAGACCCGCACCCTGGACGCCCACATCTCCCGCCTGCGGGGCAAGCTCTCCCTGCGGCCCGCCAGCGGCTTCCGGCTTGTGACGGTCTACGGCTTCGGTTACCGCCTGGAACGCTGCCAACCGGTCCTGGAGGACGCTTCGTGAAGCTGCTGGCCCTGCTGCTCGCCCTCGCGCTTCCGAGCGCCGCCCTGGCCCAGCAGGCGCCGCCGCCCAGTTCGCCGGACGCCCGCTACGTGGTGCGCAAGGGCGACACCCTCTACACGCTCGGAACCCGCTACTTCGCCCGGCCCGGCGACTATCGGACCGTCCAGCGGCTGAACAAGATCCCGGACGCCCGGCGCCTGCAGCCGGGCTCGACGTTGGTTGTGCCCTATCGGTTGATGCGGACCAACGCCATCACCGCCGAGCTCGTGGCCTTCTCCGGTGCGGTGCGCATCGAGCGCAATGGCCAGCCGGTGGCGCCGCGCGTCGGCCTGCCGATTGTCGAGGGCATGCGGCTGACGACCCTGGCCAACGGCTTTGTCACCATCGAGCTGTCCGACGCGAGCCGCATCACCCTGCCGTCCAATTCCAGCGGCCTGGTGCGGCGCCTGCGGGAGGTCCCCATGACCGGCGGCCTGCTGCGGGTCTTCGACCTGGATCAGGGGCGCAGCTCCACCTCGGCGACCCCCAGTGACAATCCCAATTCCCGCTTCCTGATCCGCACGCCGCTGTCGGTGTCCGCCGTGCGCGGCACCGAGTTCCGGGTGGCGGCGCTGAGCGATGGTCAGGCCACCACCGAAGTGCTCAAGGGCCTGGTCGGCGTGGCGGGGAGCAAGACCGAGGTGGCGGTGGCCGAGACCTTTGGGGTCAGCGTCACTCCCGCCGCCGTGGGCGATCCCACCAAGCTGCCGCCGACGCCGAAACTGGTGCGCGGCGGCCGGGACCAGGAGGACGCGGTCGTGGCCTTCGAGGTGGAGCCGGTGGCTGGCGCGGCAGCCTACCGCCTGCAGTTGGCCAATGACGCCGGCTTCATCGACATCTTCAACGAGACCAAGACCGACAAGACGGCGGTCACCTTCGACAACATCCCGGACGGCGCCTATTTTGTCCGCGCCACCGCCATCGACGCTTTGGGCCTGGAGGGCCTGGCGTCCAACTACGGCTTCGCCCGCGACCTCAACGTGCTGGAGCCTGGCCAGGCTGCGGTGGAGCGGTCGGGCAAGGTGCGCAAGTACCTGTTCAAGTGGACGGCCACCGGCCAGGGCGCGCGCACCTTCCGGTTCCAGATGTTCGCCGACCCGCAGGGGCGCACCGCCCTGGTGGACCAGACAGGCCTGGAGGCGCCGCAACTGGTGCTGACCGACCTGCCGCCCGGGACCTATCACTGGCGGGTGACGGCGACGCGGCTCGCCAAGGGCAAGATCACCGAGAAGGTGGGCGGGCTTCAAGAACTCAACGTCGGGCAATAGCCGTGCCGGCTGCGGGGCGATCGCCGGCTGGCCGACGACTGCTCCTGGAGTGGCTGCTGGTGGCCGTGCTCGCCACCGCGGCGGCGGCTGGCTCGGCTGGTAGCGCGTTGCTGGCCCGAGCCGACGGCGCCGTCTATGACCTCCTCGCCGGGTTGAATGGCCGGCCCGCCGATCCCTCGATCATCATCATCGCCATCGACGACCGCAGCCTGGCCGAACTCGGACGCTGGCCCTGGCCGCGCGCACGCCACGCGGCGCTATTGAACACGCTCGCACCGATGCGCCCCGAGGCGGTGATCTACGACGTCCTCTTCACCGAGCCCGACCCGGCCGACGAAAGCCTGGCCAAGGCGATGGACGCGCTGGGCTCTGTCTTCCTGCCGGTGCTGGTGGCGCCGGGGCTCAATGGCGCCGACCTCAACCAGGTTCCACCGGCCGGTCCGCTGGCCCGCGCCGCCGCCGGCCTCGGTCAGGTGATCATCCGCCCCGACCCCGACGGGGTGGTGCGTCTCCGCGAACGTTGCCCCGCTCCGACCGCACGGCCGCTGGCCGAGGCGGTGCTGGGTCTGACAAGGCCGCTTCCAACGGACTCCTGCGTCGGCGAGCTGATCCCCTTCGCCGGGCCGCCTGGCGTCTATCGGACGGTGAGCTTTGGCAGCGTCCTGCGCGGCGAAGCGCCGGCCGAGTTCTTTGCCGGAAAACGCGTGCTGGTGGGCGCCATGGCGCTGGGCATGACCGACCACTTCCAGACGCCGTTGGGGGGCATGTCGGGGGTGGAACTGCAGGCCAACATCCTCGACGCACTGGATCGAGGCGTGACCCGCGCCGAGGCCGGCAAGCCCTTGCGGCTGGCCATCGCCATCCTGCCCTTGTGGATCCTGATGGCGGGGTTCCTGTTCCTCAAGCCGGCGCAAAACCTCAGCCTGGCCATCGGCCTGGGTGCGGCGACCATAGGGCTCAGCGCGGCGCTGTTTGGACTGGCGCACGTCTGGCTGTCGCCGGTGACCACCCTGGCCATCCTGCTGCTGGTCTTCCCGCTCTGGGGCTGGCGGCGCCTGGCCATGGCCAGCGACTATCTGAAGGCGGAGTTTGAGCGACTGGGTGGACGGTTGGCGGAGCCCGTGGCCAACGGGCCGGTGGCCGATGTGGTGGCGGCCCAGGCCCGCGCGCTCAGCGGGGCCATCTCGCGGATGGACGCGCTGAGGCGCTTTGCTGACGACATCCTGGCCAGCCTGCCCGACGCCACCCTGGTCACCGACGCCGACGGGATCGTCATCCAGGCCAATGGACCCGGCGAGGCGCTGCTGGGGTCAGACCTGGTGGGGGCGCGGGTCATCGACCTTCTGCGGCGCCTGGAGCCGATCGGGGACGCCAGTCTGACGGGGAGTCACCCCTTGGAACTGCGGGACGGCCGCACCCTGCTGTTGATGACTGCGCCACGGCGGGGGGAGGGCGGCGGTCAGGCCGGGGAGGTGATCAGCCTGGCAGACGCCACCGAACTGATGGCCACAGCCCGCCAGCGCGAGCAGGCCCTGCAGCTGCTGACCCACGATATGCGCTCGCCGCAGACCTCGATCCTGGCCCTGCTGCAACAGTCGCCCGGGCTGGAACCGACTGTGGTGGGGCGGATCGCGGCCAACGCCCGGCGCACCTTGGCGCTGGCCGACGGCTTCGTGCAGTTCGCCCGCGCGGAGGCCTCGATCCTCAACCGCGCGCCGGTGGACCTGTGCGACGTGATCTCGGAGATGGCCGACGAGCTCTGGCCCCAGGCCCAGCAGAAGAAGGTGGCGTTCGTCCAGGAGGGCTGCGAGGAGCCCTGCTTCACCATGGGGGATCGCTCCCTGCTGTCGCGCGCCTTCGCCAACCTGTTCCAGAATGCGGTGAAGTACAGCCCGGCCAGCGCGCAGATCGTCGTCGCCGTGGTCCGCGACAAGGGCCGGGTGCGCATCTCGGTCACCGACTCAGGCCCAGGCCTGTCGCGTGAGGAGATGGAGAGCGTGTTCGAGCCCTTCAAACGGTTCGCGCGGCCTCAGGCCGGCGGAGACCCCGGCGCAGGCCTGGGTCTGGCCTTCGTACGCTCGGTGGTGCTCCGCCATGGCGGCCAGGTCACTTGCGAGGCTGCTCCGGAGACCGGCGCCCGCTTCGTCGTTGACCTGCTGGAGTGTGAGTAGGAGCGCGGCCCCAGGCCATGACGATCAAGTGGAGGGGTAGGGGAGTCGGTTAGTCCGCCAATGCCGCGGTCACCAGCTGGTCGACGGCCTTAGCCGGATCGCCGTGGGCGTGGCCGGTAGCGGTGACGGAGAAGGCGGCCTTGCCGGTCTTCGTCTCGATGGCGGTGATGCTGACCACATAGGCGGGGCTGCGCATCCCGAAGCGGCGGCGGACCTCCGATAGCCAGCCCCCGGCGCCGTCACGCATGACGCCCACGCCCTTGGGAAGTTCGGCGAAGGCCACCTGCATCAGGTAGTCTGCGGCGGCCGGTTCGCCGAGCCGCGCGTCCATGGACTGGAGTTCGGTCATGACCCGCGCTGAAGCCTCGTCGTGGCGGGCTCGGTCCAGCGGCGTCGCCTCAGTGACAGCCATGGCCACGGTCTTGCCCGCGAAGGCGGGATCGCCGTTGCGCACGACCAGTGGCGGCGTGGCGCATCCGGCCACAAGGACGGTCACGGAGAGAAACAGAACAAGCTTGGCTGCCATCGGCGAAGTCTCCGGCGCGCCCGCCTCCGCGTCAATCTTTGAAGAAGGGCAGAACCACGGCGCGCAGGATGAAGACCCAGGCGGCGAGGTTCACCAGCAGAGCTACACCGAATATCAAACGTCGCAGCATCGGGCTCATGGCGTCAGACATGGAGCAGGGTCAGGCCCATGACGACGCCAAGGCAGAAGGCGCATCCCGCAATGGCCGAGGTCAGCGTCACCACGAACGGGATATGGGTCACAGGCATAGGGCCGACCGGCTCAGGGAGGAGGGGCCGTGTTCCAGAAAGCTCTGCGCGTCCTGAGTCAGGGACCAGCGGTGGGAGCCTTCGCCGAATGGCAGGAAGACCAGGGCCGGCTGGCTGGCCTGGGCCGCGCCTTCGCAGTGTGTGTCGAACGCCTCGAATATCTCCCGCTTGAGGCCATCGGAGATATGCTCGCTGGTGCGACGCATGGCGATCCGTTCGGCCACCAGGTTGCGGTGCGCCGAACCTCCGTAGATCAACAGAATCTCGACGATCTCCGCGATCAGCGGATTTACCTTCCAGGTCTTGGCGAATTTCATCCGCCGCGCCAGGGCGACTTCATCCATGTCCGTCATCTGCGTTCGACCGTGCGTTGAGGTTAATCCTTAGCCGTGTCATAGCAGAGCTTGGGCGTAGGAATCCCTGTGTCGGCCCCGATTTTACGATGGTTTACAGTTGGCCCGAAACGACGGTCCGGGGTGGTGCGCGCGCCTTGCGGAGCGAGGGCACGACTTTAGCGGGCGCCCTAACGCGCGGCTCGCCGCTCCAGGTCGTCGCACTTGGCCGCAGTCACGTCCGGCCAGGGGCCGGGGTCCGCGCCGATAACCCGCAAGGCTTCTTCTCGGGTTATCCGCTCGCGGCGGGCCAGCAGATCGGCGGCCCGATCGGCGAAGGCGCGACCTGACGCGATGGCGGTGGTGTAGCTGAACCGCGCGGCCGGCTCGATCCGCCAGACGGCGGCGGAAGGGTTTCCCTCGGAAACCTGAGAGGCGTCCCGGCCCCAGGTGTTGGCGAAGGCCGGGGTGGCGCCGAGGTAGCGCTTGAGGGCGCAAGACTGTTGCACGCGCCAAGCCGGTGCGGCGTGGGCCCCGGTGGCGCAGACAGCCACCAGGAGCGCGAGGGACAGTCTGCGCTTCATCGTCAGAGAGGATGCCCGCCCAGGACCGTGATCGCAATAACGGCGACCAAGGTCATGACGGCGAAAAATACATGTCCCACGTCCGGGCTCCTGAGAATCGCACTCTTGATACGACTCTAGTCAGGGCGAGGACGCGCACATGACGCAGTTGGACTATGGCCCCGCGAGGCGCGGGGCCAACGCCAATCCTACTTGTCGACAGCCTTGCTGACGACCGTACCAGCCGCGGCGCCGGCGGCGGCGCCAACGGGGCCGCCGATGACGGCGCCGGTGATCGCGCCGGTGGAGGCGCGCTGTTCGACATTGTGGCCACAGGCCGCCAAGGCCAGGGCAAAGCCCGTAAGGGCAAGAACGCTAAGGGTTTTCCGCATGACATAGCTCCGCTTCAGGATGTCTCGGCGGGAACAACGGCGGCGAACGGTGAAGGTTCCAGCGGGCCTGAGCCAGCGGCCATCCACAGGCCTGTCCTTGCTGCACTGCAATATGGGGTTGCGAATCTTGATTCTTCCGTTTAGAAGCACGCCAACTTCGCCATGGCCTGTCTTCCGACGTGTAAGGAGCAGGCCCGCCGCGGAACGCCGCCAGCAAGTGCAGGGGCGTCGAGCGGCAACGATGCCTGGGGGCGCTTTCGCCCTCGCCACACGGGACAACCACCCTTTGTTATCTAAACCTCAGGCGCGCGCCGATTGGCGTGCGTTGACCAGTGCTGTGCTGCTGGGTTCGGGCGTCGGCCTGGGCCTTGGCGCCGCCTATCTGGCCGGTGGGATGGCGAGCGCCACCGCCGACCACCAACGCAATGCCCGCCTGGCCGAAGCCGCCGCGGGCGGCTTCTCGGAGTCTGCTCTTCAACGCGAAGCCGCCGGTATGGATCCAGGGACGCTCAGCGTCGCGCGCCGGCATGACCCCTTCACCGTCGCCGGGGACGCCGAGCGCGATCGGCAGTCGTCCATCTTCGCGGCTCGCCTGGAAAAGCGCGACCGCAACCCGGCCTCGGCCGTCGTCCTGCGCGCCGCCTTCGCCGGCCCCCTGGTTCCTTCGGTCAGCCCTTTCCGCATGGCCGGCGTGCTGGAAAGCTCGCGTGAGCTTGAGTGCCTGACCCAGGCCGTCTATTTCGAGGCGCGGGGCGAGTCCGCGGTCGGTCAGCAGGCCGTGGCCCAGGTTGTTTTGAACCGCGTGCGCCACCGAGCGTATCCCAAGAGCGTCTGCGGCGTGGTGTTCCAGGGCGCGGCCCGGGCGCGCGGCTGCCAATTCAGCTTCGCCTGTGACGGCTCCATGCGTCGGGGCCGCGAGACCGCCGCCTGGAACCGCGCCCGCACGGTGGCTGAGCGAGCCCTCTCCGGCGCCGTCATGGCCTCCGTTGGCGACGCCACCAATTTCCACACCACCAACGTGGCGCCCAACTGGGGCCCGAGAATGGTCCGCGTGGCCCAGGTTGGAATGCATGTCTTCTACCGCTTCGGCCGTGGCGCGACGCCTGCGACCTATGTCGCCGACAGCCGGGCCGGGCATCATGAGGCGAGCGAGGGCGAGACCGTCTATGCCAGCCTCACGCCGATGCCGGCCCAGGCCGCCACCCCGTCCCCCGATTTCCGCCTGACCTCGGCCGTGATCGTCGCGGGTCCGGTCGCACCCGGCCAGAACAAGCCGGCCGACAAGACCATCGAGCACAACAAGGTCGCCGAGGCGGGCCCCACCGTGGCGCCCGCGGAGCCCAAGGCCGACGCCGGCAAGGCCAAGCTGACTCCGGTCAGCCAGAGCAAGCCAACCGAACCCGTGGCCAAGGCCGCCACCGCCTCCTGATCCGCCGCATTCCCGCCCTCCGACAAGCGCATTGCCGCTTGCGGTGGGGTTGGGCGCGCGATGATGCTCATCCTTCGCCGCTCTAGCGAAGGAGAACGCCGATGCAGGCCGGGGATCACAACGCCGAACTGGCCGAGACGCTGCTGGGGCGTAGCTACGACGTGCTGACGCCCGTCCAGCGCAGCGTCATCGACCTGATCGCGACGGAGTCCCCGAGCGGGCTCAGCCCCGAACTCTCCGGCGACGACCGCACCTTCTGGCAGCGGCTGGCCGACTCCATCGCCGCGGTGGGCGGCTCGTGGCGTTTCATCTTCAGCTTCCTGGGCATTCTGATCGCCTGGGTCACCTGGAACGCACTTACCAAGAAGCTGGCCTTTGACCCCTATCCCTTCATTTTTCTGAATCTGGTGATGTCGATGATCGCGGCGCTGCAGGCGCCGGTGATCATGATGAGCCAGAACCGCGCGGCGGCCCGCGACCGCATGAACGCCGAGCACGACTATGTCGTGAACCTGCGCGCCGAACTGGAGATCATGCATCTCCACGACAAGCTCGACGCCCTTCGCAATCAGGAGCTGGTGGAGGTGATCCGGGCCCAGACTGAAACCCTGAACCTGCTCAAGCACGACATCGCCGCGCTGAAGGCCAGGCGCGGCTGGAGCCGAATGGCTTCTCTCGAAGCCTGAATTCGACACTTCACCTTCGTGCTCTAGGCCCGCGCCGCCCGCCGCAGCGCCTGGGGCGGCTGACCGAAGGCGCGGAGGAAGGCGCGGCGCATGCGCTCGGCGTCGCCGAAGCCCACGGTTTCCGCCACCTGGTCGATGGGGTCGGAAGACGCCTCCACCCGCTCCCGCGCCGTTTCCAGCCGCAGGCGCTCCACGGCCTTGGCCGGCGTCATGCCGGTCTCGGCGGCGAAGGCGCGGGCGAAGTGGCGGGGGCTCATGGCCGCGCGACCGGCCAGCTGGTCGACGGTGAGCGGCTGATCCAGGTGCTCACGGATCCAGTCCAGCAAACTCGCGAACCGGCCGCCCTGGCCACTCATCTCGATCAGGGCGGAGAACTGCGACTGACCGCCGGGTCGGCGATGGTAGACCACCAGGGTCTGGGCGGTCTGACGGGCGATGTCCTCCCCGAGGTCCTCGGCGATCAGGGCGAGTGAAAGGTCGATCCCGGCCGTGATCCCGGCCGAGGTCCAGATCGGGCCTTCGCGCACGAAGATGCGGTCCGCCTCCACGCGGACCTTGGGATAGCGCTTCTGCAGCTCGGCGCTGCGGGCCCAGTGGGTGGTGGCGCGCTTGCCGTCCAGCAGGCCGGCCTCGGCCAGAAGATAGGCGCCCGAACAGACGCTGGCGGTGCGCCGCGCCTTGGCGGCGACCCGCTGGATAAAGGCCTTGGTGGCCGGATCCTTCGAGGCCTTGCTGGCCCCGATCCCGCCCGAGATCACCAGGGTGTCGAGGTTTTCGTCGAAGGCCTCCGCGCCCATGCCCGCGCCCGCGGAGCTCATCACCTGGCCCGGTTGCGCGGCCATGACCTTCAGGCTGTAGGCGCCGGGTGCATAGCGCCCCGCGATCTCGAAGGCGCCCAGCGGCCCGGCCGCGTCCAGCAACTGGAAGTCGGGGAAGATCAGGAAGCCGATCCTGCGGGTCATGGCTGAATCTGAGGTAAGATTGTCATTTCGGACGGAGGCTAGGCCTGACACCCTTCTGTAGTCAACTTCCAGGAAACCTCGCCATGTCCGACCTCGTCATCGTCTTCCCGCTCTATCCGGGCGTCACCCACCTGGACTTCACCGGCCCACAGCAGGTGATGTGCCGCATTCCTGGGGCGAAGATCATCGTCGCCTCCATGGGCGGCGCTGATATCGAGGCCGACGGCCTGACCTTCACCAACCTGGCTGACCTGGCGAAGGTCGAGGCCTGCGACGTGATCTGCGTGCCCGGCGGGTTCGGGACCAGCGCGGCCATGCTGGACGAGGTCTTCATGACCCAGATCAAGCGGCTGGCGGGCGGGGCCAAGTACCTCACCAGCGTCTGCACCGGGTCGCTGATCCTGGCGGCCACGGGGCTGCTGAAGGGCAAGCGCGCCACCTGCCACTGGGCCTGGAAGGATCAGCTCAAGCCCTTCGGCGTCATCGTCACCGAGGGTCGGGTGGTGCGCGACGGAAACATCATCACTGGCGGCGGGGTGACCGCGGGCCTTGACTTCGCCTTTACGATGGTCGCCGAGCTGGCGGGTGAGACCCTGGCGCAGTCCCTGCAACTGGGTCTGGAATATTCTCCAGCCCCGCCGTTCAACTCCGGCACGCCCGACACCGCCCCGCCTGAGATTCTCGCGGCGGTGACCGCGATGATGGCCGGGGCCATGGGCGACCGCCAGGCGGCGGCTGAGGAAGCCGCCCGCCGGCTTGAGGCTGTCTAGGGATTAGTGCGCTGCGCTGGTGTCCACCTCCCGGTTCGGCCGGGGGGTGATCCAGACCAGGGCTGCGGCGACGGCGAACACAATGGCGCAGGCCAGGAACAGCTGGTTGGTGGCCAGCATCACCGCCTGCTGGCCCACCAGGTTGTTCACCGTGGCCAGCGCCTGAGCCGGGCCCATCGCGGGAGACAGGGCGTCGACCGCGACCTGGGCGTTGGGCATCGCGCTGGCCAGGTCGGCGTGGTTGCTGGCGGCGTTGTTCTCCCACACCGTATTGACCACCGAGGTGGCTGCGGCGCCCGCGACGGTGCGGATGAAGTTCAGCAGGCCCGAGGCGTCGGCGGTCTCCTCCGGTTCGACGGCGCCCAGCGCGATGGTGGTCACCGGCAGGAAGAACATCGGCATGGCCGCACCCGCCACGAACAGCCACAGCGAGATCTGCCAGAAGGTCATCTGGCTCTCTCCGTGGCTGCGCATCAGGGTGGTGAAGGCCAGCCACGAGACCCCGATGAATAGAATCCGGCGCGGGTCGGTCCTGGCCATGGCCTGGGCGACGATCGGCGCGCTGAAGATCGCCAGGATGCCGATCATGCCGGTGACATAGCCCGCCCACGTGGCGGTGTAGCCCATGTTGGACTGCAGCCAGAGCGGGGTCAGGACATTGGTGGCGAAGAAGGCCCCCATCACCAGGGCCAGCGTCACCATCGAAGCGCTGAAGCCTCGATGGCGGAAAACCCTCAGGTTCACGATGGGGTTCTTCTCGGTGAGCTCCCAGATCAGGAAGGCCACGAAGCCCACCAGGGCGACCAGACCCAGCATCACGATGAGGGGCGACTGGAACCAGTCGTGCTCCTTGCCGAGATCCAGCATCACCTGCAGCGCGCCGACCCAGATGATCAGCAGGCCCAGGCCCACGCCGTCGAAGGGCATGCGGCGCAGGGAGCCCTCGTAGCGCGACAGGGTCCGCCAGACCATGACCCCGGCCAGGATGGCGACCGGCACGTTGACCAGGAAGATCGAGCCCCAGCCAAAGGTGTCGCAGAGATAGCCCCCGAGGATCGGTCCGCAGACCGGCGCCACCAGAGTGGTGACAGCCCACAGGCCCATGGCGGCGGGCCGCTTCTCCTCCGGGAAGATCTGCATCAGCAGGGTTTGGGACAGCGCCATCAGCGGGCCGCCGCAGATACCCTGCAGGATGCGGAAGAAGACCAGCATCCCCAGGGACGGGGCCAGGCCACAGAGCAACGAGGTGATGCCGAAGCCGATCAAGGCCGTGGAGAAGGTGCGGACCGCCCCGAACCGGGCGGCGAGCCAACCGGTCAGCGGCACGGTGATGGCCTCGGCCACCGCATAGGAAGTGATGATCCAGACGCCCTGGCTGGTCGACGCGCCCAGCGCGCCGGAGATGTTGGGCACGGAGACGTTGGCGATGCTGAGGTCCAGCACGGCGACGAAGTTGGCCAGGGCCAGCAGGATGCCGGCGCCCCAGAGGGCGGCGCCGGTCAGCGGCTGAACGCGACCGTTAGCGACAGTTGCGGTGGGCATGGGCTCGGTCCTAGCGGCCGGTGGTGATCTGGGCGCTCATGGACATGCCGACCCGCAGGGGATGGGCCTTGAGGTCGGCGGCGTTGATGGCGACGCGGACTGGCAGGCGCTGCACGACCTTGATCCAGTTGCCGGTGGCGTTCTGGGCCGGGATCAGGGCGAAGGCCGAGCCGGTGCCGCCCGAGACCCCCACCACTGTGCCGCGGTACTTCACGCCGCCGCCATAGAGGTCCGATTTCAGCTCGACCGGCTGGCCCACGCGGACCTTGCGCAGCTGCTGTTCCTTGAAGTTGGCGTTCACATAGGCCTGGTCGACGGGAACCACGCTCATCAGGGCCTGACCCACCTGGACCCGCTGGCCAACCTGGACGTCGTTCTTGGCGATGACGCCGGAGATCGGGGCGCGGATCACTGTGCGGGCGAGGTCGAGCTTCGCCTGGTCCACCGTGGCGCGGGCAGCGGCCACCTCGGGGTTGTCGGCCTGGCCGACGCCGGCGATGAGGGAGGCGTTGACCGCCCGCTGGCCCTCGGCCGAGCGCTGCTGGGCGACCGTGGCGGCGACGGCGGCCTGGGCGGTGGCGAGCGCGTTCTGGGCCTGGGTGAGTTCGTCGCCGGAGACCGCGCCGTTGGCGGCCAGGGCCTTGCGGCGGTCATAGTCGGTGCGGGCCCGGGCCAGATTGGCGTTGGCGCTGGAGACCTGGGCGGCGCGGGCCCCGACCTCGGCGCGCAGGGCGTCGTCATTGGCGTAATAGCCCACGACCCGGCGCTGCACCTGGGCCAGTTGCGCCTCGGCGCTCAACAGGGCCAGGCGCGCGTCGGCGCTGTCGAGGACGACCAAGGGTTGGCCGGCCTTCACCGTCTGGGTGTTGATCACCGGCACGGCAACCACGGCGGCGGCGGTCAGAGGCGTCACCTGGGCGGTGGCGGCGTCGACATAGGCGTTGTCGGTTTCCACGTGCTGGCCGCCGGCGATCAGGCTCCAGCCGCCGAAGACGACGGCGGCCACGGCCACCGTCCCGCCCAGCAGGGCGAACAGGCGACCGCGCTTGGCGGGGGCGACGGGCGGGGCGGAGACCGGAGGGGCGGTGTCGTTGGCGGGTTGCGCGAGGTTGGCTTCGGTTTGGACTTCGTCGGAATCGTACATGGCGGAGAGGCCTTGAAGAGGGGAGGAGAGAGGGAGATCAGGCGGCCGTGAATCCGCCCCCGAGGGCGCGGGTCAAGGCGATGTCGAGCAGGAAGGCGCGGGTCTGGAGGTCGGCCACCGCCCGCTGGTTCACGATCAGGGCGTCCTGGGCGGTGAGCACGTCGAGATAGGTGGAGAGGCCGCCGCGATAGCGGGCGACGGCGATGTCGTGCGCCTTGCGTGACGCATCCAGGGCCTGGCGGCTTTCTCCCAGGCGTTCGGTCAGGGCCCTGGAGCTGGCGGCGGCGTCGGCCACCTCGCGCAGGGCCTGGACCAGGGTGGCGTCATAGTCGGCGACGGCGGCGTCATAGTCGGCGCCCGCCGCGCCATAGGCCGAGCGCAGGGCGCCGCCGTTGAAGATCGGCAGGGTGATGGCTGGGCCGATGCCGCCGATGTCGGAGCCCTTCATCGAGAAGGCGTCCAGCCCCAGGCTCTGGCGGCCGAAATAGGCGGAGAGCTGGATGTTCGGATAGAAGTCGGCCCTGGCGGCCTTGATCTTCTGGCCTGCCGCCTCGGCGCGCAGCCGGGCCGAGGCGAGGTCGGGACGGCGGCCCACCAGGGCCACGCGAACGTCGGCGGGCAGTCCGAAGGCGTGAAGGTTGCTCACCTGGGGCCGGGCGATGGACAGGCCCCGGTCGGGACCAGCGCCCAGCAGCGCCGCGATCCGGTTGCGGGTCAGGGCGGCCGACTCCTCGATGGCGGCGACCTGGGCCTTGGCCGAGGCGACGCCGGCCTGGGCGCGCAGCAGGGCGCCGCGATCCTCCAGGCCACTGGTCAGGCGGTCGTCGATGAGGGTTGAGGTCTCCTGGCGGATGCGGAGGGCTTCGCGGGCGGCGTCGAGATCGGCTTCGGCCTGGGCGAGATCGCCATAGGCCTCGGCGACCGCGGCTGACAGGGCCAGCCGGGAGGCCTGGCTGTCGACCTCGGCTGCCCTGGCCTGACCCACGGCAGCGGCGAGGCTGGCGCGCTTGCCGCCCCAGAGGTCGAGATCGTAGCCGAGGTTCAGGCTGGCCCGGGCGCTGTTGTCATAGCCCTTGGGGACGAAGGCGGCGGGGAAGCCGTTGTTGTAGCTCTGCTTGACCGCCTGGACCTGGGCGGTGGCGTCGAGTTGTGGGGCCAGGGCCGCGCGGCTCTGGCCGGCAAGGGCCTGCGCCTTGGCGAGGCGGGCGCGGGCTGCGGCGATGTCGGGGGATCGGGCCAGGGCCTCGTCGATCAGGCCGTTGAGCTGGCTGTCGCCGTAGGCGCGCCACCAGCCATCGGCCGGCCAGGCGCCGTCCGTAGCGGCCAGGGTCTGGCTGGTGGCCAGGGCGTCGGACGCCAGCGGCGTGGCGCGCTGGGTGGTGGGGGGCAGGGTGGCGCAAGCGGCGAGCGCGGCGATCAACACCGCGGCGCTCGCCGCCGTCGCCAGTCGACGGCCTTGGAGCCACGCGCCGCCTTCGCGGCTGGGGAGGAGAGACAGGTGACGCATGGGGGAGGCTCGTTAACCAGGAACAAAACCGTACGGTACGGTTCATGTTTTCGCTGTTACGCCTCGCAAAGAGCTTGCGTCAAGGCAAAACTGTACGGTACGGTACGATTTATGAAACAAGGGATTGCGCAAAGCATCCGCGACCAGCGCCGGGACAGGATTCTGGAGACCGCGCGGGAGGTGTTCTTCGAACACGGGTTCGGCGCCTCGACGATGTCGATGATCGCCGAGCGACTCGGAGGGTCCAAGGCGACCCTCTATGCCTACTTCAAAAACAAGGAAGACCTGTTCTCCGCGATCATCACCGAGCAGTGCTCGGTGATCCAGAGCGCTCTGGTGATGGACGACGGTGGCGCGGATGTGCGCACGACGCTGACCAAGCTAGGGATCGAGTTGATGACCGCCATCGTGTCGGACCAGGCCGTCCGGACCATGCAGCTGGTGATCGAGGAAGGTCCACGCAACCCTGAACTGGCGCGCCGCTTCGACGAGGCCGGGCCGCAGGAGGGCGCCGCGCGGCTGGCGGCCTACATGGCTCAGGCCCACGAACGGGGCACGATCCATGCGCCCGATCCCCTGCAGGCCGCCCATGTGCTGAGCGGCCTGTTGAAGGGTGAAATGCATCTGCGCCGCATGTTGGGCGTCGAGCCCGAGCCCTCAGCTGAGCGCATCGCCCGGGAAGTGGACGTCGCGGTGAACGTCTTCCTGGCGGCCTACGGGCCGAGGTCGGCGTGTCCCTCCCCATGACGGTGAGGGAGGCTTCTAGTCGGCGATGTGGATCAGCATCTTGCCGTTGTTCTTGCCTTCGAACAGGCCGATCAGGCCCTCGGGCGCGCGCTCGAAGCCGTCCAGGATGGTCTCCTGGTACTTGATCTTGCCGGACTTCAGCCAGTGGGTCATGTCGGCCAGGAAATCGGCGTTGAGGTGCGGGAAGTCGCCGGCCACGAAGCCCTCCATGCGGATGCGGCCGTAGATCAGGTTGAAGAGGTTCTGCACGCCTTCGCCGTCGCCGTTATAGGTGGAGATCATGCCGCAGACCGGGATACGACCGCGCACGTTCATGCGAGGCAGGGCGGCGTCCAGGTGTGCGCCGCCGACGTTCTCGAAATAGACGTCGATACCCTTGGGCGTCGCGGCCTTCAGAGCCTCGGCCAGGTTCTCGGTCTTGTAGTTGATCACCGCGTCGATCCCGACCTCGTCGCGCAGCCAGGCGGCCTTCTCGTCGGTCCCGGTGGAGCCGACCACGTAGCAGCCCTTGATCTTGGCGATCTGGGCCACGACCGAGCCCACGGCGCCGCCGGCGGTGGAGACGAAGACCTGTTCGCCGTCCTTCAGGGCCCCGGTTCCCAGCAGCCCGCCATAGGCGGTGATGCCGGTGCCGCCCAGCGCATGCATGTAGACGCTGAGCGGTAGTTCGGGGTCGCGGTTCAGCACCGAGACGCCGCGTCCGTCGGAGACGAAGGTCTCGCGGAAACCGGCGCCGTGGCGGACCAGATCGCCTTCCTTGAACTTGGGGTTCTTTGACTGAGTGACCCGGCCGATGCCGCCGCCCAGCAGAGGCGCGTCCAGGGCCTGATCGGCGTCCAGGCGCGGGCGCATATAGGGGTCCACCGACATCAGCAGGGCCGTCACCTGGATCTCACCGTCAGCGGCGTCGGGCACGGCGGCTTCCACCAGGGCGAAGTCCTGCGCGACTGGCTTGCCCTTGGGGCGGCGGACGAGGTGGATCTGACGGGCGGTGGTCATGGGAAACTCCCTGCGGCGACTGGAATGAATTCAAACAATCGTTTGGAAGTAACTCCGCCGGGCGACCGGGTCACGTCAGAAAAACTCAAGCCGCCGGAAAGCTCAGACGGCGTCCAAGCCGATGTCGAGCACCGGCGCGGAATGGGTCAGGGCGCCGACGCTGATCACCTGGACGCCGCTTTCGGCGATGGCGCGGACCGTCTGCAGGTTCACCCCGCCCGAGGCCTCCAGAACCACCTTGTCGCCGGCCATCGCGACGGCCTTCTTCAGGTCGTCAGGGCTGAAGTTGTCCAGCATGATGACGTCGGCTCCGTGAGGCAAAGCCTCGGCAAGCTGTTCCAGGCTGTCGACCTCCAACTCCACCTTGGTCAGATGCCCGGCGAAGGCGCGCGCGCGCTTCAGGGCGTTGGCCACCCCGCCGCAGGCCGCGACATGGTTGTCCTTGATCAGGATGGCGTCATCCAGTCCGAAGCGGTGGTTGACCCCGCCGCCGCAGCGCACGGCGTACTTCTCCAGGTGTCGCAGGCCGGGCGTGGTCTTCCGGGTGTCGACGATGCGGGCGGCTGTGCCCTCCGTGCGGTCGACATAGGCCCGCGTCAGGGTTGCGACGCCCGATAGGCGGCCCATCAGGTTCAGCGCCGTGCGCTCGGCCGAGAGGATGGCGCGGGCATTGCCGGTGACCTTGGCCAGGATCGCGCCGGCCTCGACCGTGGAGCCGTCGGCCACCACGGCCTCGAAGCTGGCCTGAGGGTCGAGGGCCAGGATCGCCAGTCGCGCGCAGGCCAGGCCCGCCACCACGCCGCTCTGACGGGTGGCGAAGACCACGCTCATGACAGTCTCGGCGTCGATACAGGCCTGGGCCGTGACATCACCCGCCCGGCCGAGATCTTCGGCAAGGGCGGCGCGGACGGTGGGTTCGATCAGCAGGTCAGGAAGGGGTTGGATCATTCGGCCGCAAAGCTGAGAGGGTCATCCGACTTGAGATCGGCGAAGGTGACGAAGGTCCGCTTGGGCGGCAGGGACTGCGGGAAGTCGGAGCGGTAGTGGCCGCCACGGCTTTCCTTGCGGTCAAGGGCGCACTGGGCGACCAGGCGGGCGGCCACCAGGGGACCCGCGCGGCCGTGGTCGGCCTCGAACCGGTCGATCTCGGTCAGGAGATTGGTGAGGCCCTTGGCGTCGCGGACCACCCCCGCGTCACGGCTCATGGCGATGCGCAGGGCGGCGAGGGCGTCGGAGGGCAGGTCCGGTGTCAGGATGCGCCGCAGGGGCCCGCCGACGGCGTCACGCTGCTCGCGGGCCGCCGTGCCGGCGCGAGCTCCGAAGACGGCGGCCTCCAGCAGGGAGTTGGACGCCAGGCGATTGCCGCCATGGACGCCGGTCGAGGCGCATTCCCCGGCGGCGAACAGGCCCTCCAGCGAGGTCTGGCCGTTGGCGTCGGTGACAATGCCGCCCATGTGGTAGTGGCAGGCTGGCGCCACCGGGATCGGCTGCACGCGGGGATCGACCCCGCCCGACAGGCAGGCGGCGAAGACGGCGGGAAACTCCTCGGGGAAATGGACGCCGACGGCGGCGCGCGCGTCGAGAAAGGCGCCTCGTCCGGCGGCCAGTTCGGCATGGATGGCGCGGGCCACCACGTCGCGGGGCGCCAACTCGGCGTCCGGGTGGTAGGCGGCCATGAAGAACTCGCCGGCCGTGTTGATCAATCGGGCGCCTTCGCCGCGCAGAGCCTCGGTGGCCAGGGGCGCGGGATCGCGGCCAATGTCGATGGCGGTGGGATGGAACTGCACGAACTCGGGATCGGCGATGGTGGCGCCGGCCAGGGCCGCGAGCGCCAGGCCCTCGCCCTGCAGTTCGGGGGGCGTGGTCGTGACGCTGTAGAGCCCGCCGATGCCGCCCGTGGCGAACAGGGTGGCGGGCGCGGTGATCTCGACCAGGCGACCCGCCTGTTCGGCGACCACGCCGCGGAGTCGGCCACTGGCGTCGTGCAGCACGCCGCGCAGACGCATCCCGGCCCGGACTTCGATGTGTCGCGAGGACAGGGCGGTCTGGACCACAGCCTCCATGATGGCGCGGCCGGCTTGGTCCCCCTTCACCCGTGCGACGCGGCTGCGGGAATGAGCGGCCTCCAGGCTGGTGGCGAAGGCGCCGGCCGCATCCCGGTCAAAAGGCGCGCCGAGATCGGCAAGATGGCGCACGGCGGCCGGGCCTTCCTTGGCCAGCAGGTGGGCCATGGCGGCATCCACCAGGCCCGCGCCCGCCGCGATGGTGTCGGCGGCGTGCAAGGCCGGGGCGTCGTCGTCGGAAAGCGCCGCCGCCATGCCGCCCTGAGCCCAGGCCGACGAGCAGCCCTGGTTCAGAGGCGCGCCGGTGAGCAGCAGTACGCTGCGCGGCGCGGCGGCGAGGGCCGCACTCAGGCCCGCCAGGCCCGCGCCGACGATGAGGACGCCGTCATGGTGGATGCGGTCGACCACCTCAGATGAGCTCCACGTCCACATGGTGGCGGGCTTTCACGAGATCGTAGCGGGCCGGGACCAGGGGCGGCGGAAGGTCGATCATCCGCTGCACCGCCACGCGGGCGCGGGCGGCGATCGCCGGATCAACCGTGACCTCGTAACGGTCGTGGATCAGGGTCTCGTAGATGTTCTCCAGCGTGATCCGCTTCATGTGCGGGCACAGGTTGCAGGGGCGCACGAACTCGGTGTCCACCGCGTCGACGGCGACGTTGTCGGCCATGGAGCATTCGGTGATCAGCACCACCTGCTTGGGTTTCCGCGTCAGGACGTAGTCGTTCATGGCCGCCGTCGAGCCGGCGAAGTCGGAAACCTCCAGCACCTCGGCCGGGCACTCGGGGTGGGCCAGGATCTGGGCGTTCGGATAGGACGCCTTCAGCTCCAGGATGTCGGCGGCGGTGAAGCGCTCGTGTACTTCGCAGCGGCCCTGCCAGGCGATGATCTTGATGTCGGTCTGACGGGCGACGTTGCGGGCCAGGAACTCGTCGGGGATCAGGATCACCCGGTCGACGCCCCACTCGCGCGCCACATGCTCCACCACTTGGACGGCGTTGGCGGACGTGCAGCAGACATCGGTCTCGGCCTTCACGTCGGCGGTGGTGTTGACGTACGTGACCACCGGCAGGCCCGGGTAGCGCTGCTTGATCAGGCGCACGTCGGCGCCGGTGATCGAAGACGCCAGGCTGCAACCCGCTCGCAGGTCGGGGATCAGCACGGTCTTGTCAGGGGACAGGATCTTCGAGGTCTCGGCCATGAAGTGCACGCCGGCCTGGACGATGATCTTGGCGTCCGACTTGGCGGCTTCCTTGGCCAGGCCCAGGCTGTCGCCGACATAGTCGCCGACCCCGTGGAAGATGTCGGGCGTCATGTAGTTGTGGGCGAGGATGACCGCGTTCTTCTCGTGCTTCAGCCGGTTGATCTCGGCGATCAGCGGGGCCTGCAGCCGCCATTCCATAGGCGTAATGTGACCCTTCACCTTTTCCCAGAGGGGCAGGGTGGCCTTGTCGACTTCAGGCGTGAACGCGAATTGGAACCCGTCGGCCACTTGGCCCTCCTTATGCTCACATTGAGCATTTCTTCCGCCTCAAAAAACGCCGGAGAACGCTTTCGGCTCCCTCGACGCGATGGATATGCTCACTTCGAGCAAAACCCAGTAACAGACATATAGACCCGTGTTCGCGCGTCGACAAGAGGTTCTTCAGCCTGCCGTTGCGACAGGGGCGGGGCTCGCCATCACATCCTGGATGGCCTGGGCCAACGCGTCGGCGGCGTAGGGCTTGCGCAGCAGGGGCCACGGCGCGCCGTCGGCGCTGGCCAGGGCCTCGCCCGTATAGCCGGAGGACAGGATCACCGGCAGACCGGGTCGGGCTTTCACAGCGTCGTGCGCCAGGTCCACGCCGGTCTTGGCGCCAGGCATGATCAGGTCGGTGATCAGCAGGTCAAAGGCCTGGCCGGTTTCCATGAACCGCGCAAAAGCCGTGGCGCCGTCGGCACGGAACACCTGATGGTTCAGGTCCTCCAGCATCATGGCCACCAGGTCGCCGACCTCGGTGTCGTCCTCCACCAGCAAAATCCGCAGCGCTGGACCCAGGGCGACGGCGACGGTTCCCGGCTCGGCTTCCAGCGGAGAGATGGTCGACCGCGGGAGGTATAGCCGCACCGAGGCGCCCTTGCCCGGGGCGGAGTCGATGGACACGCCGCCGCCGCTCTGGCGGGCGAAGCCGTAGACCTGGGACAGGCCCAGACCCGTGCCCTTGCCGATCTCCTTGGTGGTGAAGAAGGGGTCGAACACCCGGGCGACTGTGGCCTCGTCCATGCCGACCCCGGTGTCGTGGACCCCAACGCGGACATAGGGCCCCGCTTGGATTTCTGGGACTTCGCCCTCGGTGAGTTCGCAGACACCGGTCTCCAGCCGGATCGAGCCACCGCTGGCCACCGCGTCGCGGGCGTTGACCACCAGGTTCATCACCGCGGCCTCGAACTGCCCGGTATCGATCATGGCGACCGCGCCCGGTGCGGCGGGCGCCACAGACAGGCTGACCGCCTCGCCCACCGCACGGCGCAGCAGGGGCTCAGCGTCCACCAGCAGATCGTCGATGACGATGGCCTCGGGCTTCAGAGCCTGGCGGCGGGAGAAGGCCAGCAACTGACCGGTCAAACGCTCGCCCCGACGGGCCGCGCCCAGCGCCGCGTCGATCATCCGCTCGCGACGGTCGGCGTCGGCGGGATGGCGTTGGATCAGGTCCAGCGCTCCGATGATCACAGTCAGCAGGTTGTTGAAGTCATGGGCCACCCCGCCGGTGAGCTGACCGACAGCCTCCAATTTCTGGGCGTGGCGCAGGGCGGTCTCGGCCTCGTCGCGCTCGGCCAGCGCGGCTTTCACGGAGTCGGCCAGCAGTTGGTTGATGTGCTTGAGATCGGCCTCGGCCTGCTTGGCGTCGGTGACGTCGAAGGCGATGCCGATGAAGCCGATGAAATCCCTCTCCGGCCCATAGCGCGGCTGGGAGTAGGAGCGGATCCAACGCCAGGCGCCGTCGGCCTGCGTGTAGCGGGCCTCCAGGGTGAACAACTGCCGCGAGGCCTCGCCCGCCACCTGTTCCTGCATGATGCGGGGCAGGTCGTCTGGATGCAGTCGGTCGCGCCAGTCGAAGTGCAGCGCCTGCTCATAGGTCGTCCCCAGGAAGGCGAGATAGGCCTGGTTGACGAATTCCCGCTGTCCGTCGGTCTTGGAGACCCACAGCAGCACCGGGGCGCTATCGGCCAGCGCCCGGAACCTCGCCTCGCTTTCGCGCACCTGCTCAAAGGCCATCCGGCGCTCGGTGACGTCGATATTGACCCCGACGGCGCGAACGATCACGCCATCATCGTCGCGCAGCATCTCGCCTCGCGACAACAACCAGTGGATCGAGCCGTCGGGCCAGACCACCCGGTACTCGATGGGGTCCATGCGGCCTTCCTTCACCGCGATGATATTGACCTGACGAACCTTCTCCCGGTCGTCGGGATGGATGATGTCCAGCAGGCTGCGCACATTGGCGTCGCGCACGGGATCCAGGCCCAGGTTGCGGTACAGGGTCGGCGACCAGACGCCCTCCCCGGTCGCCACGTCCCAATCCCAAAGGCCGACGCTGCCGGCGTCCTGAGCCAGGCGCAGCCGCACTTCGCTGCGGTCGAGGGCGCTCTGAGTCAGGTTCTGGTCCAAGCGGGCTTCCTCCAGCCGCACCAGCGTGTCGCGCAGCGCGCCGGCCACCACGACCGTGATCGCGCCGGACGCCGCGAACAGGAAGTAGATGCCTTGTTCGGAGACCCCGGTGGGGAACGCCATGCGGTTGCTGAGGCCGAGCGCCAGGGAGATGGCCAGCGTGGCCCAGCCCCAGCGCCGGCCGCCATAGAGGCTGGCGACGATATAGACCGGGAAATAGGTGGCTGAGAGGCTGGCGCCATTGGGCCACCCCAGGAAGGCGCCGCGCGCCAGGATGGCCAGGACCATGGCGGTGCTGCTCACCGTCAGGGCCGCCAGGAAGGAGGGCGAGCGACGCGGAATGAAGCGCAGCGTCCACTCGACGGGCGTCATCGCCAAGGATCGGCTCCCGTGGTCGTAGGGGTGGTTCGGTGTCGAGCATGGGACCGCTGGCCGTCACGCGCAACCGAGGATAAATGCTGCACGCAGCCTTTCCCGCGTTTCGCCCGTTCCGGGTCGAACCGCCGCTCTGCTAAACTGGCCGCCCGGAAACGACCGAAAGACCTGACGCTGAGCCTCCGCCTCCCTCCCCATGGCCGTGCCGGCCTCGCCTTGGCCGCGACCGCGAGCCTGCTGGCGGCGTGCGCGACCACCTACTACCTGCCGCGCGGCACGGGGCGCTTGCAGGGCATGGCGACGGTCAGTGAGAACCTCTCGGACAAGGGCCTGGCGCGGCTCACCGCCGACATGGACCCGGCCATGCTGGCGCTGGCCCGTCGGCACGACCCCCGTCGGAGCCCTGACCTCTGGGGGCGGCCGCAGGGCTGGGCCAGCCTCGATATCCGCACCCCGCCCGACCTCGGCTTCGGCACGGCGGTCGCCGCCATCGCCGAGGACATCAACGCCCTGCGGCCCTTTTCCACCCTGCCGATCCGGCCGATGAAGCCCTTCAGACTTCAGGTGGAAAGCCAGGACGGGGGCCGGGCGCTCAGGTGCCTGGCCCAGGCGGTCTATTACGAATCCGCTCGTGAACCGCAGCTCGGCCAGGAGGCCGTGGCCCAGGTGGTGCTGAACCGGCTGCGCCACCCGGCCTATCCAAAATCAGTCTGCGGCGTGGTCTATCAGGGCGCGGCGCGGACCACCGGCTGCCAGTTCACCTTCACCTGCGACGGGTCGCTTTCCCGGGCGCCCCAGCCCGACCTGTGGCTACGCGCTCAGGATGTCGCCCGCCACGCCCTGAACGGCTTCGTGGCCAAGGGGGTCGGCTCGGCCACACACTATCACGCCCAGTATGTCGCCCCGTATTGGGCGCCGACCCTGGTGAAGATGCGGCAGATCGGCCAGCACATCTTCTATCGCTGGACCGGACCCTGGGGCGAGCCGCCAGCCTTCACCGGCCGCTATGCCGGGGGCGAGGCCTATCTGTCGGCGGCCATCCTCGGCAGCCTGGACGAACGGACCCAAGGGTTGCTGGACCCCGAGAACCAGGGCGTGCCCGCCGGCCGCAAGATCACCCTCTCGGTCGGCGGCGAGGTGCGCACCTACAATGTCGTCGACCCCCTGGCGGTGGGCGGCGAACGCACCCGCGTCCTGGGTACGATCTTCGCGCCGCGCCGCAAGCCGACCCCGGAAGAAATCAAGAAGATCAACGAGTCGCTGGCGGCCATGGAGGCTCCAGTGGCGACGGAGCCCGCGCCGCTGGCCGTGCCCGCGCCAGACTAGCTGCCGAACGCGTCGGGGTAGGCCACCAGGACCGGCTCGGCGAGCGCGCCGTCCTCGATCTCCAGGGCCATGAAGGCGGGGCTGCCGGAATAGGGGGCCTTCACCTTGGCCGCCGCCTGCGGCGTGAAGCCGAACTTCGGATAGTAGGCCGGGTGGCCCAGGACGATCACGGCGTGGGTCCCGAATTCGCGGGCGGTGTCGAGGGAGGCCTTCACCAGCTTGGAGCCGATGCCGGACTTCTGCAGGTCGGGGCGCACGGCCATGGGGGCGAGCGCGGCATAGAGGTGGACACTGTCAGCCCACAGCCGGCTGTAGAAGATGTGACCCACGACGGCCCCGTCCTCGTCGGCCACCAGTTCGAAGACCTTGTCCCCGTCGGCGCGAAGGCGTTCGATCAGGTCGGCCTCGGCGGGTTGGCCGAAGGCGGCGATGTTGATCTCGCGGATGGCGGCGTGGTCGGCGGGCTTGGCGTGTCGGATCATGCCGCCAGCTTACCCCCTCAGGATTTGAGGGGAAGGCACAGCTCCGTCAGCAGGTCGGCCGGCGCGGTCTTGCGCGGATCGTTCAGGTTGACCTCGACGCAGGGGGCGTGGGCCGGCTCCTCGCCGCTGGTGGACAGCCAGCCGAACAGCGCCTCATAGCCCTTGCCGATCTGGGCGTAGGGGCCGCGATAAAGCAGCACGGCGTAGCGCCCGGCGGGGAGCTCGTGGATCGTCACGGTGTCGTCGCTCTCCACCTCGGGTCCGACCGTGATCCCCGCCAGCGCCCGCTGGTCGGCGGGCGGGACCACCGACATGTCGTCCAGATAGACCGCGACGCCCACGGCGGGCGGCATGACCACGCCCTTGGGTCCGGCCCAGGCCATCAGCCGGTCGAAGGCCTGGCCGATCTGCTGTGGTGGTCCGCGGTGCGGCACGGTGGCGATGCGCATCGTGGGGCGGTCCTGGATCTCGACGGGCATGGGATCGGCTCCGGGTTCGGCGCGCCGGGCGGCCCGGAAGGCGGCGGGCGCGAGGTCATAGGCGGCGCGGAAGGCGCGGGTGAAGGCGGGGTTGGAGGCATAGCCGGCCCGCCGGGCGATCTCGGAGATGGGCGTGGCGCTCCGCGCCAGCTCCATGGAGGCCCGCTGCAGCCGCAGGCGGCTCACCGTCTCGGTGACGGTCTCGCCGATCAGGACGCGGTAGATGCGGTGGAAGTGGAACGGCGACAGGCAGGCGACCTCGGCCAGGGCCGCGAGGTCCAGGGGCTCATCCAGATGCGCCCAGATATGCTCGGCCACCCGGTTCAGGCGGCGGGCATAGCTCTCGCGGGTGATGGGCCGGTTCATGGAGAGAGGTTAGCGCAGGGTGGGTTGATCGCGCTTGCGGAGTTCGCGCCGTCAACAATGGAGTTGACGCCACTCCATTGCTAAGCTTGGCCCCGGTCATGGAGGGGGTCGAATGCTAGGCAACGCGTGGGTAAGGCGAGGCTTGGTGATGGTCCTGTTCGGGCTGGCTGGAGTCTTGGTGATGGGACCAAGTGTCCAAGCGATCTCATTCCTGGGTCCGGTGGTCACACTCCTGTGCCTCCGAGCCATTTGGCCGCCACTCCGCGAGACGATTGCGTTCTCCGCCCGTCAACGCGGAATTGTCCCCGCCCCAACAACACCGCAGCTCCCAAAACGTGGCTACGCCATATTGGCCACGATCCTCGTCGCTTGCCTGAGCTTCCCGCTTTGGGTCCTCTGCTCGCGGGATGCGATCTTCGCCGCCGTAACCTTGATCCCCGCGCTCGTCTTCATTTGGCTAGGAACGTGGTTTGTCCGCGGCACGTGACATTGGGGATGACCTGACTTAGTCCCCGGCCACCCACGACACATCGGCCCCCAGCGCATTCAGGTTCTCCACGAACTTCGGGTGGGCCCGCTGGATGGGGGTGGCGTTGAGGATGGTGCTTTCGCCCTCGATGCTGGCGGCCAGCATGAAGAGGGCGATCGCCACCCGGATGATGTAGGGGCTCTCCACCTCGGCCGGGACCAGGGGCTTGCCGCCGAAGGTGATCAGGCGGTGCGGGTCGCAGAGCAGGGAGTGGGCGCCGAACTTGCCCAGTTCCGAGGACCAGCCGAGCGCGCCCTCATAGACCTTGTTCCAGAACATGCACTGGCCCTCGGAGCGCACACCGAGCGCCACGAAAATCGGCAGCAGGTCGGCGGGAACGTAGGGCCAGGGTGCGGCCTCGACCTTCTGCAGGATATTGGCGGTGAAGGGCTGGCGCACCCGCATGCCGCCGCCGTCGACCTTGGCCCGGCTCCAACCGTCCTTGTGAGTGATCTCCACGCCGAACTTGGCGAAGGTGCGGTCCAGCAGGGGGAACTGGTCCACCGAGCCGTTCTTCACCGCGATGTCGCCGCCGGTCATGGCGCCCATGGCCAGGAAGGTCGCCACCTCGTGGAAGTCGTCGGCGAAGGTGAACTCCGCGCCCTTCAGGCTCGACACGCCCTCGACGATGATCCGCGAGCCGCCGACGCCCTCGAGCTTGGCGCCCATCATGGTCAGGAAGCTGCAGAACTCCTGCACGTGGGGTTCGCAGGCGGCGTTGGTGATCTGCGAGCGGCCCTTGGCGGTGGCGGCGCAGAGGATGAAGTTCTCGGTGGTGGTGACCGAGGCGTAGTCCAGCCAGTGGTCGGTGGTGGCGAAGCCCTTGGGCGTCTTGATGAAGATCGCCTCGGGCTTACGGTCGATCTGGGCGCCGAAACTCTCGAAGACCTCGATGTGTGGGTCGATCTCGCGGACCCCGAGCGTACACCCGGTGACATCCTCCTCGATGCTCGCGGCGCCGAAACGGTAGAGCAGGGCGGGGATCAGCATCAGGGTGGAGCGCATGCCCAGCGGCAGGTGCGCTTCCTTGGGGTCCAGACCCTCGCCATGCCGCAGCCTGAGCGTGCCGGTGGCGTAGTCCATGTCCACGGAGGAGCCAAGTTTCCCGAAGAAATCCAGGATCTTGCGCACGTCTGTTATGTCCGGAACCCGGTGCAGGATGACCGGCTGGTCGGTCAGCAGGGTGGCGCACAGAACCGGCAGCACCGCATTCTTGTTGGCCGAGGGGGTGATGGTTCCGCGCAGGGCGCGTCCGCCTCTCACGATCAGGTTGGTCATGGCCGGCGGCCTCGTCTCTTCGGGGCGGAAATGGAAGTCGTCGAGTAGATCAGGGCTGTGGGCCCGTCACCAGGTTCCGATCTTCTCCGCCTCTTGGTGGCTGATCGGATGGTGGGCGCGGGCGTGGTCTTCTTCGGCCAGCAGCCGCACCGCTTCAAGGGCGGCCATGCAACCCATGCCCGCCGCCGTGACCGCCTGACGATAGACATCGTCGGTGACGTCACCGGCGGCGTAGACCCCCGCCACCGCGGTCGAGGTCGTGCCGGCCTTCACCTTCAGATAGCCTGATCCGTCCATCTCCAACTGACCCTTGAAGAGCTCGGAGGCGGGCGCGTGGCCGATGGCGATGAACACCCCGTCGCAGGCGACCACTTGGGTGGCGCCGGTCTTGACGTTCTTCAGCCGCACGCCGGTGACGCCCATGGGATCGACAGCGCCCAGGACCTCGTCGATTGAGTTGTCCCAGATCACCTCGATCTTGGGATTGGCGAACAGGCGCTCCTGCAGGATCTTCTCGGCGCGGAACTCGTCCTTGCGGTGGACCACGGTGACCTTGGCCGCGAAGTTGGTGAGGAACAGGGCCTCCTCCACCGCGGTGTTGCCGCCGCCCACCACCACCACGTCCTTGCCGCGATAGAAGAAGCCGTCGCAGGTGGCGCAGGCCGAGACGCCGAAGCCCTGATATTTCTGCTCGCTCTCCAGGCCCAGCCACTTGGCCTGGGCGCCGGTGGCGATGATCAGGGTCTCGGCCAGCCAGACCTCGCCGCTATCCGTCGTCAGCCGGAACGGCCGCTGCGACAGGTCGGCGGTCAGCACGATGTCGTTGATGATTTCTGTGCCCACATGCTCGGCCTGGGCCTGCATCTGCTCCATCAGCCAGGGACCCTGGATGACGTCGGCGAAGCCCGGATAGTTCTCCACCTCGGTGGTGATGGTCAGCTGGCCGCCGGGCTGGATGCCCTGGATCAACACGGGCTTGAGCAGGGCGCGGGCGGCGTAGATCGCAGCGGTGTAACCAGCCGGGCCGGAACCGACGATCAGGCAGCGGGTGGTGCGGGGGGCTTTGGTTTCGGACATAGAGCCTATGTAGGTGAGATTCCGCGTTCGCGCACCCTGGGGCGACGATCGCCCCGCGCCTGAAACATCCCCGCAACATGACGCAACGACACCTTGGCCAAAACGCCCTCGGTCGCAGATGCCGTGGCGCCAGAAAGTGACTTGGTCAGACCGCGCAATTCAGGCGAGGTCTGGCTGGCCCCAGGAGGAATGCCCAATGAGTGACGTCCCAGCCCAACGGCCGGCCCTGACCCTACCGATCAAGCTGGCCTATGGCTTCGGGACCGTGGCGTTCGGGGTGAAGACCCAACTCATGGGTCTGTTGCTGCTCTACTACAACCAGATCGTCGGCCTCCCGCCGCACTGGGTCAGCATCGGCCTGGCGGTCACCATCTTCTTCGACGCCCTCTGGGACCCCTTCATCGGTCAGATTTCCGACAACTGGCGCTCGCGCTGGGGGCGCCGCCATCCCTTCATGTATTTCGCGGCCATACCGGCCGCCGTCACCCTGGTGGCCCTGTTCAACCCGCCCCAGGGTTGGTCCGACGGCGCGATCACCGCCTACATGATCATCATGGTCATCGCCGCCAAGGCGACCATCAGCCTCTATGAGGTGCCGGCCACGGCGCTCACGCCCGAACTGGCGCCCGCCTATCACGACCGCACCCAACTGCTGACCTTCCGCTACTTCTTCGCCATCTTCGCCAGCAGCGCGGCGGCGGTCATGGGGTGGGTGATCTTCCTCAAGGACACGGTCGGCCCCAACGGCGAGCGGGTCCGCGGCCAGCTCAATCCCGACGGCTACGGCCCCTATGCCCTGGTGGTGGGGGGGCTGATGATCTTCTCGATCCTGGTGGCCTGCCTGGCGACGCAGAGGTTCATCCCCTTCCTGCACAAGCCGGCGGTGCGCAGCGTCAGCGTCCTGGACGTCATCAAGGAGATGCTGGTGACCATGTCCAACCGCAACTTCCTGGTGGTGTCGCTCTCGGCCCTGTTCGTTGGGGTTGGCGCTGGGCTCAGCAACGGGCTCAACATCTATTTCCAGACCTACTTCTGGGGCATGGGGTCGGCCAACCTGGCCTTCATTGTCGCCGGGACCATGCTGGGCAGCCTGCTGGCCCTGATCCTCGCGCCCCTGGTGTCGCGCCTCTATGGCAAGAAGCGGGCTTGCGCGATCCTTATGGGTCTGGCCCTGGCCACGGCGCTTACCCCGATCAGCCTGCGGTTGCTGGGGATCATTCCCCCGGACATGAACGGCTCCAGTGGCCTGACGGCGATCCTGCTGCTGGATCGGACCCTCTACGGCGCCTTCGCCACCGCCGCCGCCATCCTCACCGCCTCGATGATCGCCGATGTGGTGGAGGAATCTCAGCTCGCCACCGGACGCCGGTCGGAGGGCCTGCTGCTATCGGCCGATAACGTCCTCCAGAAGATCGCCGGGTCGGTGGCCAGCATCATCCCGGGCTTCCTGCTGCTGTGGGTCGGCATGCCCGAGAAGGCCAAGCCGGAGAGCCTCGATCCGTCGGTCATGACCAACCTGGCCCTGCTCTATCTGCCGGCCACGGCGCTGTTCGCCCTGATGGCCATCAGTGCGATCATGTTCTACCGCCTGGACCGCGCCGGCCACGAGGCCAACCTCGCCAAGCTGGCCGAGGCTGCGGCGCTGGGCGCGGTGGTGGTGGAGACCGAGGGCGGGGTCGATGGCTCTGACCTTGCGGCCCCGGGCGCCAAGCCTGTCTAGGGCGCGTGGTTAACGCCTGCTTCAGGGCGCACGGCTAGGATCGCGCGCCAGAGGTCTTCGGTCACCCATGCCCGCCAACAGCGCCCCACATGTCGAGATCGCCGGCCGCAGGATCGGGGCGGACCGCGAACCCTATGTCATCTGCGAATTGTCGGGCAACCATAACGGCAGCCTGGACAGGGCGCTCACCATGATCGACGCCGCCGCCGACACCGGCGCCGACGCCATCAAGATCCAGACCTATACCGCCGACACCATCACCATGGATGTCGACCGGCCCGAGTTCAAAATCCACGGCGGGCTGTGGGACGGGCGTAGCCTGTACGAGCTCTATCAGGAGGCCCAGACCCCCTATGCGTGGCATGCGGCGCTGTTTGAACGGGCGGCCAAGCGGGGGGTGACCCTGTTCTCCAGCCCCTTCGACGAGAGCGCCGTGGACCTGCTGGACGCCCTGGGCGCGCCGGCTTTCAAGATCGCCTCCTTCGAGGCCGTGGATCTGCCGCTGATCGCCTATGCGGCGGCCAAGGGCAAACCGCTGATCATCTCCACCGGCATGGCCAATCTGGCCGAGATGACCGCCGCCCGCGAGACTGCTTTGACCGCCGGGGCGCCCGGCGTTGTGATGCTCCACTGCGTGTCCAGCTACCCGGCCGCTCTGGAGGACGCCCACGTTCGCACCGTGGCCGACATGGCCACGAAGTTCGACAGCCCCATCGGCCTGTCTGACCACACCCACGGCACGGCGGCCTCGGTGGCCGCCATCGCTCTAGGCGCCTGCGTGATCGAGAAGCACTTCACCCTGGCGCGGTCTGACGGTGGCCCCGACGCCGCCTTCAGCCTGGAGCCTGTGGAGTTCGCCGCCCTGGTCCGCGACTGCAAGGATGCCTGGAGGGCCCTGGGCCGCGCCCACTACGACCTGCTGGGCTCGGAGAAGGCCAACCGCCAGTTCCGCCGCTCGCTCTATGTCAGCGCCGACGTGAAGGCCGGCGAGGTCCTGACGCGCGCCAACGTCCGCTCCATCCGCCCGGGCAACGGCCTGCCGCCGGCCGATCTGGAGAAGGTGCTGGGCAAGTCCGCCGCTCGCGACCTGATCCGGGGCGAGCCCTTGGCCTGGGACATGTTGGGCTAGGCTGCGACCGCCTCGGCCTGTTCGATCGCCAGAGCCGCGGTGAGCGACAGCGAAATCTCCGACAGTGAGGCGCCCAGAGTCTGGGCCTCCCAGGCGCCGGCGATGAAGTTGGCGCCCTGGTGCTTGGTCAGCGCCGCATGCAGGCCCGAAAGCTTGCGCGCCGCGTCCAGCGAATGCTGGGACCAGCGCGGCTCGACCTGGATGGAGAGGGTTTCGTCCAGGTGCAGCGACGCGCCGCCGAAGCCGGACATCAGCCTATGGATTTCCCGGCGCAGTTCGCCGTCGGAAATCTCCGAAACGCACTCGGCGCTCAACAGGGCTTGGCCGCGGCACTCGTAGAGGTGGACGCGGAACACCGAGCCCTCCGCGGTGAAGTTCCGGACGTGGAAGGGCAGGGGGCCGGCATAGCGGGCCTTGAAGATGTAGCTGGTCAGACTCTTGGCCAGGCGCTTGGGCGGCTCCAGGTCCAGAGGCGCGAACAGAGGGGACGGGTCTGCGGCCCAGACCACGATGTCGCCGGCCTCGCGGGCCCGGAAGGCTTGCTGGGGCGAGAGGAAGGAGGATGTCAGGATGGTGACGCCCAGCCGCTCCAGCGCGCTCTGGCAGCGCATGAAGAAGGTCTGGAAGCCGCCGGCCGGTAGGCTCGCGGTCTGGTTCTGCAGCCGGCCCCAGAGGGCGCGGGGAATGCCGTAGAGGCTGTCATAGACCGGGTCGGCGCGCTTGGCGCGGGCCAGGTCGCAGGTGTCGATCTCGGTGGCGTAAACCCGCTTGATACCCAGCGGAACGGCTGCGCCGGCGTCCACCTCGTCCAGCCAGGAGCCCAGCGCCCACTGGCAATAGCGAGTCAGATGACCCGAGATATCATGCGGATAGGCGCGAATTCTATCGGCCAGGCTGCCGCCGGTGATGGGGCCCAGGCCCAGCTTGCGGGTGCGTAGGGCCGGGCCTTCGAAGTCGTGGGTGAAGGCCAGGTCGCCGCCGGGGGCAGGGCTGACGGAACCATAGCGGTTCTCGAAATCCTCGAAGACCAGGCCATTTGCTTCCAGCAGGGTCCGGGTCGCATCGCCCTGGGCGCCGAAATGGCGGCGGTCGGCGCGCAGTTCCAGGCCGTGGTCGCGGCGCGGCCAGGCGCTCCCGCCCAACTGGTCGAAGCGTTCATGAAGTTCGATGTCGCGGCAGCCGAGCCTGTGGGCCTCGAAGGCGGCCAGGATTCCCGTGAGTCCGCCGCCGATGATGCGGACTGTCGGAGCGTTGGAGCCCCGGATTACGCCAAGCTGTCGCATGCCGACTGTCTTATGAGCGCGTTCGGCGCCCTCCCCGTTTCGCCAAGGCTACGCTCTGGGTTGCGAAAGGACCGTTAAGGCGGCGGGGTCTGAGGGTGAGGCAGCCTGTCGCGGGTAGCGATCAGCTTCAGAAACGCTTCGGCCGTGCGCCCAGCGCCGAGTCCGTCGCAGATCGCAGCGCTGGCGGCCGACAGGCGGGCGCGAAGGGCGGCGTCGGTCAACAGCCGCACGATGGCGCGGTCGAGCCGGGCGTGCAGGTCCTCGGCGGTGGCGTCGATCACCAGGGCGGCTTCACGCTCAGACAAGGCCGCAGCGGCGCCCTGCTGATTTGGGGCCAGGACCAGCATGGCGCAGGGCAGGCCAAGGACGCAGCGTTCCCAGATGCTCGATCCGGCCGCGCCGATGGCGATGTCGGCGTTGAGGATGAGGTTGGCCATGTCCTGGCTGTCGACATGGATGGTCATGCGCGGGTCGCGGCTGGCCACCTTGGTGAGGCCCGGAAGGCTCGGTGCGCCGGCGCCAAGAACCACATCCAGGGCGACGTCGTGGAGCCGCATCCGCAACCGCTCCACCACCTGGGCTGTGAGCCCCCCCAAGTCCGTGAGACCAAGCGTCACCAGCACGCGGCGCACATCACCTCCGCAGCGTGAGAGGGCTGTGTTGCGCAGGTGGGCGAACTCGGGACGGACGGGGGCGAACTCCGGCCCGAGAAGCAGTTGGGCCTCGGTGAGCAGAGCGTAGTCGCGGGGCTGTCGGCCGGGACCGGAGTCCAGCACCAGGTTGGCGGCCAGCGGGCGGTCGGCCAGGTCGTCGATCACCAGAGTGGTGCGGCCCTTGGCGAGCGCCTCGTGATGCTCAAGGGCCAGACCGTAGTGGTCAAACACCACGGCGTCGAAACGCACCCCCGTCAGGGCGTCGGCGATGTGGTCAGGTTCGAGGCCGGTGGCGTCCTCACGCACGATCTCCGGGCCGAAGACCTCCAGCAGGGCGGCCACTTCCGGCGTGCAGGCAAAGGCGCAGTCGGCGCCCCGCTCGCCCAGGGCGCGGGCCAGAGTGATGCAACGCATGACGTGGCCGCCCCCGACCTCGGGGCCGGCGTTGGCGACGAACAGAATGCGCGGGCGGGCGGGAATCATTTCCCGTGCATGGAAGGCTGAAAGCGGGGCGCTGGGAAGGTGGCTCTATGGCGCAGCCGTGCAGGATCAGGTCCGGGTGATGGAGACGCCGCCATCCACCAGCATGGCCGTCCCGGTCATGAAGCTGGAGGCGTCGGAGGCCAGGTAGAGGACCGATCGGGCGATCTCCTCCGGCTCGGCCAGGCGCTTTAGGGCGTTGAGACCGGCGATGAAGGCCCGCGCCTCGGGCGTGCTGGCCACCTCGCGGCCCGCCGCAGTGTCGGTCCCGCCCGGCAGGATGGCGTTGGCGCGCACCCCCTGGGCGCCGAATTCGGCGGCGATGACCTGGGTCAGACCCACCATCCCGGCCTTGCTGGCGGCGTAGGCGGCCATGCCGGGGAAGCCCACAGTGTGGCCCACGAAGCTGGAGGTGAAGATGACCGAGCCGCCGCCGCGCGCGACCATGGCGGGGATCTGGTGCTTGGCGCAGAGGAAGGCGCTGGTGAGGTTGTTATCCAGGGTGGCGCGCCAACCGTCGGCGGAGATGTCCGGCGCTGGCGCCATTTCGCCGAGGGCGCCGGCATTGTTGAAGGCGATATCCAGGCCGCCGAAGCGGGCGATGGCGGTCTCCACCAAAGCGCGGGCCACCGCCTCGTCGCGAACGTCGCCGGGTACGGCCACGGCCTGGCCCCCGTCCCGGGTGATCTCGCCCACCAGGGCGGCCAGTTCCGGCGCCCGGCGGGCTGTAACCACCAACTTCGCGCCTTCGCGGGCGAATAGCCGGGCGACGGCTTCGCCGATCCCGGAACTTGCGCCCGTGACGATGGCGACCTTGTTGGTGAGTGTGGTCATGGGATGTCCTCCGACAGGAGCGGGCCGCAGCGGCCCGCCGAGGCGGTGGTCATAGGGGTCGTAAGGGTCAGGGTCTGGCGGTGGCCGGACCCGGCATCAGGCGTTGGCGGCCTCAATGGCGGCGTCCAGGGCGTCGCGGAAGATCACGAAGAACAGTTCCGGATCGCCGGGATCCAGGTTCTCCACCATGCCTGAGACCTTGTAGCCGCGCGCCACCAGCAGGGTGCGCATGGCGTTATTGGACTCGTTGCAGGAGACGAACATGCGGTCGCCCTCGAACAGGCCCTCGATGTTGGCCATCAGGGCGCCGGCCACGCCGCGGCGCAGGAAGGCCTCGCCAGTGCAGATGCGCTCCAGGAAGGGGTGGCCGAAGAACTCCGCCATGACCGCATACCCCGCGACCCGATCGTCCAGCACCAGGACGCGGACGTCCATGCCCCGATCGCCGGCGATGGCCTTGCTCATATAGTCGTGGCGGCGCTCCTCGCGCCGAGCGACGGGGTCGAGCGCCAGGATGGTGGCCAGATCGCCTGGCGCGGCGGGGCGGATGGTGACGCTCATGCCTGGCTCCGTTGGTCGTAGCGGCGCAGCACCTCGGCGGCGGCGCGGTCGGTCTCGGCCAGCGGCGGGTACTTCCACTTATGGAAGGCGCCGCCGAAGGGCCGGGCGGCGCCCAAACGCTCCAGGTCCTCGTGGAACAGGCGGAACTTCAGGCTGTCGCCCTCCATCTTCAGGATGAAGACCGGCTTGCCCGTGCTGGCCGCGTCTGTGGCCATGTTGGTGGAGTCTTCGGTGACCAGGATGTAGTCAGCCGCCGCCAGGAAGGCGAAATAGGGATTGTCGCCCTCTCCGTCCCAGATGATGCCGGGCATATGCCGCAGGCGCGCGGTCAACAGAGCGCGGGCCGGTTCGGGGGTGCGGCGCGAGAAACTCACCATCACCGACCCGCCCTCCTGGGCGATGGGCAACTCGATCTCGTGGGCCAGGGCCGCAGCGCGCTCCACCGACATGTTGTGGGCCTTGGACTTTCCACCGATCACCACCGCCACGCGGGGGCGGGGCAGGGCGTTGATCTGCTTCTTGAAGCGCCCCAGTTCGGCCTTCAGGCGCTTGGCGTTGACGCCGTTGGGAGAGCCGGTGATCGAGAATACGTTGTCGCCCTGCAGCCGGTCATGCTTGGGCGGGATGACCAGGTCGAACAGGTTGGTGGGCATGCGCGGGTCCTGGGTCTGGACCACAAAGGCGGCGTTCTTCGTCCAGGCCTTCAGTCGGATGGAGAGCGGCAGGGTGGCGCGGCCTGCGGCCAGCCAGATGTCGGGCCACGGCGGCGCGATCCCCGTGTCGGACGCCAGCGACTTCAGCGGGAAGGGGTTCAGCCACCAGGGCAGGCGGCCGATGCGCCACTTCCAGGCCACGCGCTTGACCACCACTTCGGCTTGCCGCCTGGCCGCGATGGCGTTGGCCAGACCCACGACCTGGCTCTCCATTCCGGCGCGTCCGTCGGAAACGGCCCAGATCACGAGCGGCGGCTGGTCGGGAGATTTCGCCAAGCTGGAGGCTTCCGTCTGCAGGCGTGAGTCAGGGAGCCGACTCTCGCCGGCCACCATAACGACCTTGTCTGTCTCGGCTAAGAGCTAGCTAGACCCACTCGACCTTGAGGATCTCGTAGGCCTTGGTGCCGCCGGGGGTGGGGACCTCGACGACGTCTCCCATTTCCTTGCCGATCATCGCGCGCGCGATCGGAGAGGCGATGGAGATCTTGCCCAGCTTCACGTCGGCTTCGTGCTCGCCAACAATCTGGTAGCGGGCCTGGTCCTCGGTGTCCTCGTCGACGACGGAGACCGTGGCGCCGAACTTTACCTGACTACCGGAAAGTTTGGACACGTCGATGACCTGTGCGCGGGCCATCCGATCTTCGATGTCGGCGATCTGGCCTTCGATCCAGCCTTGGCGCTCCTTCGCAGCGTGGTACTCGGCGTTTTCCGAAAGGTCGCCGTGCTCGCGAGCTTCCGAAATGGCCGCGATCACTGCTGGTCGCTCCAGGGTTTTCAAACGCTTCAGGTCTTCGTCGAGGGCGTGATAGCCCTCGGCGGTCATTGGGACTTTTTCCATGGCAGATAGGTGACTCGGGTTCGCCCTTGGGTTTGTGTTCCGGCCGCGGGCGCAGGCGACCGGGGGGATAGAGGATAGAAGCCAGACTGTGAAAACTCAAGGGGTGCAATGCAGCAATCACATTGCTGGGCGCGGCAGGGACCGCAACTGGGTCCCGAACTCTCGGCCAACCAGACCGTTCCCTCGGCCGTCAGTGGCGCGGAGCCTGCCGGGCGCCTAGATTGCCACTGCAACGGGAGACCACGCCATGGCCGCCAAGCGGGGCATCACCCTCTACCACTCCCCCGCTAGCCGGGCGTTCACCGCCTACTGGCTGCTGGAAGAGCTGGGCGTGTCGTTCCAGGTTCAGACGGTCGACATCGCCAAGGGCGACCAGAAGAAGCCGGAATATCTGAAACTGAACCCTTCCGGGAAGGTGCCCACGCTTACCGACGGCAAGGTCGTGGTCAGTGAGAACCCCGCCATCTGCCTCTATCTGGCCGACCGCTATGGCTACGGCTCGCTCGCCCCCAAGATCGATGAGATCGAGCGAGGAGCCTATCTGAAATGGATGGTCTATTCGACGGCGGTGCTCGAGCCCCTGCTGGTGCTGCACGGCAAGCATATCGACCTGCCGGGACGCGAGACCGGCTTTGGCGCCTATGACGACGTGATCGGTGTTCTCACCGAGAGCCTGAAGGGCCGCAAGTATCTGCTGGGGGACCGGTTCTCGGCGGCGGACGTCATGCTGGGCTCGGTGATCTCGACCTCGCTCTACCGCAAGGAACTGCCCGAGCACCTGGTGCTGATGGACTACAACGCCCGCTTGACCCACCGCCCGGCCTATCACCGGGCGGCCGACGCCACCTGGCCGGCGCACCTGTTCCCGCAGGCGTAGTGGGATGAGGAAAAGTGGGAACCGGTTTTCCGCCCGCATCCCACTGAAGTCTAAGTGCTCTCCGAGATGATCGCGTCTCTCAATTCAGCCGCGTCGGGGGCTTCGTAGACGCCCTCGATGAAGTCGAACATGTCGGGGTTGACCTCGATGGCGAAGGTCTCGCCGCGCACCTCATTGCGCTCCAGCACGCGGGCACGGCGGACCTCGGAGCTGGCGGTCACGAAGTGGAACTGGAGCGGTAGCTCGCAGGCTTCGGCGATCTCCGCCACACGGGCCCGGTCGGACTTGCGCATCAGGCCCAGATCCAAGACCACGGAGGTCCCGGCCGCCATGGTCGCGGCGGCGACGGACCAGATCTGCGCCTCGCAGCGCTCGACCCGGCTCATCATCCACTCGAACTCCAGCGGCTCGGGCATGTCGGCGGCGAACAGTCGGGCCATCCAGTCGTCGATGGCGAAATGCACGGCGGGCTCGCTGCGCGCGAGCTGCTGAGCGTAGGTCGACTTCCCGGCCCCCGAGGGGCCAAAGATCACGTGCAGGATTGCGGTCATGGGCCGCCGGTTACTTCACCGAGAGGCCGCCGTCGATGACCAATTCCGCGCCGGTGACATAACGACTTTCCTCAGACGCCAGCCAGAGCACGCCATTGGCGATGTCCAGGGGATAGCCCTTGCCGCCCAGCGGCACGGCGTCGGCGCTCATGGCGTCCAGCACCTGTGGCCGAGGCGGGCGGGCGTTGTCGCCGGGTTCGCCGGTGCCGATGATGTCGTCCCAGATCGGGGTCTCGATGATGCCGGGATGGACCGAGTTCACCCGGATGCCGTCCTTGGCGTTCCCGCACTCCATGGCGACGGCCTTGGTGAACAGTCGCACCCCGCCCTTGGTGGCGCAGTAGCCGGCCAGGATGGCTGAGCCCTTGAGGCCGGCCACCGAGGACATGTTGATGATGGAGCCCCCGTCGCCGCTCACGCGCATCAGCGGGATGGAATGCTTCACGCCCAGGAACACACCGTCGAGATTGATCGCCACCTGCCGCTGAAAGTCGCGGAGCGCCATGTCCAGCACCGAACCGGAGATGCCGATGCCGGCGTTGTTGACCAGGATGTCGAGGCGGCCGTGGTCAGCCTTCACGGCGGCCACGACATCAATCCACTCCTGTTCGGAGGTGACGTCCTGGTGGCGGTACTGGGCCTTGCCGCCCTTGCCGACGATCTCGGCGGCCAGGGCCCGGCCCTTCTCGTCCTGGAGGTCGGTGAGGATGACGATGGCGCCTTCCTCGGCCAGCCGCTCGGCGCAGGCGCGCCCGATGCCGCTGGAGCCGCCGGTGACCAAAGCCACCTTGCCCTGAACCCGTCCCGCCATGTCGTTTCCCCGTGGCCTTGTTGTTGGATGTGGCGAGAGGCCTAACCCAGGCCCGGCGCCTTGCCCAGCATCACGCTGCGTCAGTTCGGGGGACGGGCGCTACAATCTTCCAAGCCCGCCTGGATCTCGTCGAGGCGGGGGAGGCAGGTCAATGACAGCCTTGTGCTGGCGCAGACGCCACACGGCGTCCGGCCAGCCCAGGGCGGGCCCTTAGCGCATCCAGGCGGGCGTCGAGTCGCCGGTGGTGACGACGCCGTAGATCAGGCCGATGGCCAGCACCACGATAGCGGCGACCATCAGGACGCCGATCAGCCCTTCGAAGCGTTCGTAGAGATGCCTGTTCTTGTGGTGACGGACGGCCGTTTCGCCGGTCTTCAGCTCTTCTGACATGGCGTTTCCCTCGCATTCTGTTGGGGGATCAAGTCCCCACGCCAGGCTGCGACAGGCGCCCTACTGGGCTCGTCCGGTCAGTCTTCAGGGGCCGCCGGAAGCACGCCCACTTGCGCCTGCGTTAGCAAGGCGACGCGAGAAGAGTGATCCGAAAACGCGGTTCGGTCAATAAATCAGGCGTAACTCTGCAGCGGCCGGACTTCGAGCGGCGCCTTGGCGGTCTCGGCGATGGCCTGGGCGGCGGCCAGGGCGCCGGCGGCGGTGGTGAAGTAGGGGGTCTTCATCATCAGGGCCGTGCGGCGGATCTCGAAACTGTCGGCCACCGACTGCTTGCCCTCGGTGGTGTTGAAGACCAGCTGGACCTCGCCGTTCTTCATGGCGTCGACGATGTGCGGACGGCCTTCAAGGACCTTCTTCACGTGCTCCACGACCAGGCCCTCGCCGGCCAGGAAGGCGGCGGTGCCGCCCGTAGCCAGCACCTGGAAGCCCTGGCCCAGCAGCAGGCGGATCGGCTCGACGATCCAGGGCTTGTCGGCCTCGCGGACCGAGACGAACACGCAACCCTCCTTGGGCAGGGTGACGCCGCCGCCCAGCTGGGCCTTGGCGAAGGCGCGGGCGAAGGCCGGGGCCAGGCCCTCGCCCTCACGACGCCAGTCCAGGCCCATCACCTCCCCGGTGGAGCGCATTTCCGGACCCAGGATGGTGTCGACCCCGGCGAAGCGGGCGAAGGGGAAGACGGCTTCCTTGACTGCAATATGGTCGTAGGGCGGTTCGCTGGTGTCGAAGGACGACAGGGGTTCGCCGGCCATCACCTTGGCGGCGATGGCGGCGAGCGGCTTGCCGATGGTCTTGGCCACGAAGGGCACGGTGCGGCTGGCGCGGGGGTTCACCTCCAGGACGAAGATCCGCGGGTTGTCGGAGTGCGGCTCCTCGATGGCGAACTGCACATTCATCAGGCCCTTTACATTGAGGGCCAGCGCCATGCGCACCGTCTGCGCCTTCAGCTCGGCGATGGTCTCGGGCTTGAGCGAGAAGGGGGGCAGGGAGCAGGCGCTGTCGCCGGAGTGAACCCCGGCCTCCTCGATGTGCTCCATGACGCCGGCCACGAACACGTCCTTGCCGTCGCAGATGGCGTCGACGTCCACCTCGGTGGCGCGGCTGAGGTACTGGTCGATCAGGACCGGGCTGTCGCCGGACACCTGAACCGCAGTGTTGACGTAGCGCTCGAGCTGCTCGTCATCGCGAATGATTTCCATGGCCCGGCCGCCCAGCACATAGGAAGGGCGGATCACGATGGGATAGCCCACCGCGTGGGCGCCGGCGAAGGCCTCGTCGCGGCTGCGGGCGATGGCGTTGATCGGCTGGGCGATCTCCAGCCTGTGCAGCAGCTGCTGGAAGCGCTCGCGGTCCTCGGCCAGGTCGATGGCGTCGGGGCTGGTGCCGAGGATCGGGATGCCGGCGTCTTCCAGGGCCTGGGCCAGCTTCAGCGGGGTCTGGCCGCCGAACTGGACGATGACCCCCAGCAGGGTCCCATTTCGCTGTTCAACCGCGATCAGCTCCAGCACGTCCTCAGCCGTCAGCGGTTCGAAGTACAGGCGGTCGGAGGTGTCGTAGTCGGTGGACACCGTCTCCGGGTTGCAGTTGACCATGATCGACTCGATGCCGAGGTCGGCCAGGGCGAAGGCCGCATGGCAGCAGCAGTAGTCGAACTCGATCCCCTGGCCGATCCGGTTGGGACCGCCGCCCAGAATGATGGCCTTGCGGGCGGCCGTGGGCGCGCTCTCGCACTGCGGCTCCTGGCCCACCGAGCCGGTTTCGTAGGTGGAGTACATGTAGGGGGTGGCGGCGCGGAACTCGCCGGCGCAGCTGTCGATCCGCTTGTAGACCGGCCGCACGCCCAGCTCCTGGCGCAGGGCGCGAACCTTGGCCTCGGGGGTATTGGTCAGCTTGGCCAGGCGGGCGTCGGAGAAGCCCTGCGCCTTCAGGGCGCGGAAGCCCTGGGCGGTGACGGGCAGGCCGGCGGCGCGAATGTGGCCCTCGGTGCGGACCAGGGTCTCGAGCTGGCGCAGGAACCAGGGCTCGTAGGAACAGGCGCCGTGAATCTCGTCCACCGACAGGCCATGGCGGAAGGCCTGGGCTATGACCCGCAGGCGATCGGGGGTCGGCATCGCCAGGGCGCGCAGGACGGCGGCGCGGCCGGTGTCGGGATCCTCGGCGCCCTCGACATCGATCTCGTCCAGCCCGGTCAAGCCGGTTTCCAGGCCTCGCAGGGCCTTCTGCAGGCTCTCGGCGAAGGTGCGGCCGATGGCCATGACCTCGCCCACCGATTTCATGGCCGTGGTCAGGTGGGGCTCGGAGCCCGGATACTTCTCAAAGGCGAAGCGCGGTATCTTGGTGACGACATAGTCGATGCTGGGCTCAAACGAGGCCGGCGTCGCACCGGTGATGTCGTTCATCAGCTCATCGAGAGTGTAGCCCACCGCAAGACGGGCGGCGACCTTGGCGATGGGGAAGCCGGTGGCCTTGGAGGCGAGCGCCGAGGACCGCGACACCCGCGGGTTCATCTCGATCACCACCATCCGGCCATCGGCGGGATTGACCGCGAACTGGACGTTGGACCCACCGGTCTCCACCCCGATCTCCCGCAGCACGGCGATCGAGGCCGTGCGCATGATCTGGTATTCCTTGTCGGTCAGCGTCAGGGCCGGGGCGACGGTGATCGAGTCGCCCGTGTGCACGCCCATCGGATCGATGTTCTCGATGGAGCAGACGATGATGCAGTTGTCGGCCTTATCGCGGACGACCTCCATCTCGTACTCCTTCCAGCCGAGCACGCTCTCCTCGATCAGCACCTCGGTGGTGGGGGAGAGATCCAGGCCGCGCTCCACGATCTCGCGGAACTCCTCGACGTTGTAGGCGATGCCGCCGCCGGTGCCGGCCAGGGTGAAGGACGGGCGGACGATGGCCGGCAGGCCTACGAACTCCAGGCCCTCCAGCGCCTCGTCCATCGAGTGGGCGGCCTTGGACTTGGGGCTCTCGAGGCCCAGCTTGTCCATCGCGTCGCGGAATTTCTGACGATCCTCGGCCTTGTCGATGACGTCGGCCTTGGCCCCGATCATCTCAACGCCGTACTTGGCCAGCACGCCGGACGCTTCCAGGGCCAGCGCGGTGTTCAGCGCCGTCTGGCCGCCCATGGTCGGCAGCAGGGCGTCGGGGCGTTCCTTGGCGATGATCTTCTCGACCATCTCAGGGGTGATCGGCTCGATATAGGTGGCGTCGGCCACGTCCGGGTCGGTCATGATCGTGGCCGGGTTCGAATTGACCAGCACGATGCGGTAGCCCTCGGCCCGCAAGGCCTTGCAGGCCTGGACGCCCGAATAGTCGAACTCGCAGGCCTGACCGATGATGATTGGGCCGGCGCCGATGATCAGGATCGAGGAGATGTCTGTGCGTTTGGGCATCGTTCGGTCCGCGCATAAGGGCGGCTGCGCGTTGCCGCGCGCCGTTCCCGTTCAGTCTGTAGGTTAAGGCGCCCGTTTAGAGAGGGAGTCGGGCGGGCGCAAGCGGGCAGGGCACCCCGGAGGGAGACTCTCGAGAGCGCGCCTGCGCCTCCTCCCAAGGAAAATGGGCTGGCGCGTGCGCCGGCCCATTCCTGGCGCTGGTCTGGACCCGAAGGCCGGAAGCGGGATTAGACTTGCAGATTGCCCGCGGACATCTTGCCGCTGCGCTGGTCGCGCTCGAGTTCAAAGGTGACTTTCTGGCCTTCGTCCAGAGAGCGAAGGCCGGCGCGTTCAACGGCGGAGATGTGCACGAACACGTCCGCGCCGCCTTCATCGGGTTGAATGAAGCCATAACCCTTGGTGCCGTTGAACCATTTCACGGTGCCGGTAGACATAGAGATATTCGTCCTTGGATAGACATTTCCCCGCCCGAAGCGCTCGGACAGGGGGCAAAAATCGGACAGATCGGAACGCGAATCCGGCGCGCCTGGGGACGCGTCGAAGGCCTGTCGAACCTGCGAGTTTGACGCGCCCATCTTCGCCGAATTGCGCGCTGAAAGCAAGATTAGGGACCGTTGCTGTCTAGGGGCTGTTACAGAGAGCAACGCGCGTTCGCGCCGACCCAACCGGAGACGCCTGCACATGAATTTCCTTCATCTGGCCGCCGCGCTCGCCCTGGTCTCCGCGCCGGCCGCCGCCCAGGCGCCCCCCGGCTCTGTCGCCAGGCCGGTGGCGCAGCTGGATGCGACCCAGTCGGGCCAGCAGATTCTGCTGCCGCAAGGGCCGGTGCGGGTCACGGTCACCGAAACCAGTGTGCCGGCCGGCGGCGCCATCACCCCCCACAAGCATCCGTTCCCGCGCTACGCCTACATCATGGAAGGCGCGCTGAAGGTCACCAACCTGGACACGGGCACGGTGACGATGCTGAAGGCTGGGGACTTCGCGGTGGAGGCCTTGGATCAGTGGCACAAGGCAGAGCCGCTGGATGGTAAGGGCGCCAAGCTGCTGGTCATTGATCAGACCCCGCCGGGCCAGGCCAACATGGTCCGCGAGGCGCCGTAGGTCCTTCCAAACCTTCTGGGTTCTTGCCGACCCGCGCAGCGACCTGGCGCGCCGGCGGCGCCATCGTCGGCGTGAGGGTGCGGCTCAGACGCCGCGTTAACCATGATTTCATAGCCAAGCCTCAGCCTCGAGACAGGACAACTCCGGCTGGGGGATTCGCCATCTCTGCTTTCGCACGCGCGCTCGGGCTTCCGCCGACAGACGCCGCGTCCCTCAAGGGGGATGCTGGCGGCGGCGCCCCCACCTCTCTCGTCGCCCTGACTCGCTACGGGCTGGAAAGACAGGCCAAGGGCGACTTCCAGGCGGCCGTCGAGGCCTTCCGGGCCGTGGCGGATGTTGCGCCGCGTCAGGCCCTGGTCTGGAACAACCTGGCCCTGGCGCTCGGCGGGTTGGGGGATCATGAGCAGGCTGTCCTCGCCCTGCGCAAGTCGCTGGATATCGACGCCAGCCAAGTCTCGGCCTGGGTGAGCCTTGCCGCCTCGCTCCTGCAACTGGGCCTGCCGGAGGAGGCCGAAAGCGCCTGCGACGGCGCCATCAACCGCGACCCGGGCAATGGCGACGCCTGGCAGATTCGCGCCATGGTCCTGGCCGGCCGCGACGATTTCGTCGGCGCGGCGGCAGCCTTCGCCCGCACCATCGAGATCGCGGGCGAGACCGGCGCCCTGCGCGCCAACCTCGGCGTGTCCCTGTTCAAGTCCGGCGCCTTCCACGAGGCGCAACGCAACTTCGACGCCGCCATGGACCTGGAGGCCGACGCCGCCGAGATCGTTGAGATGGCGCGACTCTGCCGGTGCGTTGTGGCGGGCCTCGACGGAGACATGGCCCGAGTCACCACCATCAGCCGGGAACTGACCGGCGCGGCGGAGACCGACACCTTCTTCAAGACGGCGCTGCTCTGCCTGGACTGGGCGGGACACAAGGGACCCGCGGCCTTGATCGGCCAGACCTGGGCCGCCCTGCGTCCTGGAAACCTCGAGGCCCGGCATATGGCCGACGCCACGATGGGCCGCCCGGTGGAGCGCCAGCCGGCGGCCTTCGTGGCTCAGCACTTCGACGGCATGGCCGACCAGTTCGATCAGAAACTCGTGGGCCGCCTGGGCTACCGGGGGCCGGAGGAAATCCGTAGCCTGATGGCCGCATGGATTGAGGCTGACGGTTCGCTCGACGTGCTCGATATCGGGTGCGGCACCGGTCTCTGCGGTCCGGTCCTGCGCTTCTATGCCCAGCGTCTGACCGGGATCGACCTGTCGGACGGCATGTTGGCCAAGGCCCGCGAAGGCGGCCTCTATGACGAACTTCGCTGCGCCGACCTGGTCGACACCTTGCGTGAGCCAGGCGCGCGCTGGGACATGATCGTTGCAGGGGACAGCTTCCCCTATGTCGGGACCTTGGGTGACGTCTTCGACGGCGCCGCGGCGACGCTGCGGCCCGGCGGTTGGTTGATCTTCTCCACCGAGGCGGCGGAAGGCGACGGCGTCACGCTGCGCGGCAACGGGCGCTACGCCCACGGGCGCGGCTATATCGCCGACCTCGCCGCCGGCCGTTTCGAGATCCTCGAGCGCAGGTCCTCGATGCTCCGTCGCGAGGCCGGCGTGGCGCTGGAAGGTGACTACTTCCTGATGCGCAAAATCTGACTCGAGCGACCAGGGGCGTCAGCGGCTGCCGACTTCACGCGCGGTTCGCACGGCATCCTTGAATTCAACAGCCGGCGTCTCGTCTGCGGTGGCGCCCGCTGTGTCTGAGCGGTCGTCATCCTTGGCCTTCGACAGCTTGACCTCGACGCGACGGTTCTTCGCCTTTTCGATGCGCCGACAGGTTGCATCCGAGGTCGTCGGCGCAGGCCTTAGCGCTTGCCACCGACCTACGGCTTGAGGCAGCTTCGCCGCCAGCCCTCCGCCGGAAAAGATCTCACACTTGCCCGCGACCTCTGCGATCGATCCCCTTACCGAGTTGATGCCGAGGATCGCCGCAGGCGACCGCGCGGCCCTGCGACAACTTTACCAGGCCACCTCCGCGAAGCTTTTCGGCGTCTGCCTTCGTATCCTCTCCAACAGAGATGAAAGCGAAGACGTGCTGCAAGAGGTCTACATCACGATTTGGCGTCGCGCCGACCGCTTCGAGGCGGGCCGGGCCAGCGTGATGACGTGGATTTCGACGATCGCCCGGAACCGCGCCATCGACCGCCTGCGGGCCCGCGGGCCTCTGGCCTACGCCGAGCAGGTCGAGGAACTGGAGATCGACGACGGCATGCCTCGCGCCGACGCCCTGTTGGAGGCCGCCCAGGATGGCGAGGCCCTGGGCAAGTGCCTGTCGGAATTGGACGAGCGCACCGAGAAGGTGATCCGCACCGCCTTCTTCGAAGGTGTCACCTATGAGGCTCTGGCCGCGCGCATGGAGGCGCCGCTGGGTACGGTCAAAAGCTGGATCCGCCGGGGCCTTGCCAAGCTCAAGGGGTGCCTTGAGTCATGAGTGAGCCCCTGATCCCCGACCTGCCCGAGGACGAGGCCTTCGCCGCCGAGCATGCCCTTGGCGTGTTGAACGCCGGTGAACGCGCCGTCGCCGAGCTGCGCATGGCTCGCGACCCGGCCTTCGCGGCCCATGTCGAGGCCTGGCGCCACCGCCTGGCGCCCATGCTGGCCGCTATTGCGCCCGTGGAGGCGCCCGCGGGGCTGTGGCCGCGCATCGAGCGCGGCCTGCCGGCCAACGACAACGACGGGCGCGGGGTGAAGTTCTGGCGCGGCTGGGCCATGGGTGGCATGGGACTGGCGGCTGCGAGCATGGCCGCCGTGGTGGTGCTCGCAACCCGACCACCTGAGATGATCGCGCCGCCCACCCCGGGCCAGTTGCTGAATGCCCGTCTCGACACCAGCGGTGGTCAGCACCTGTTCGTCGCCGCCTACGACCCCGTGCGCGAGAAGCTGATCGTCACCTCGCTGGTGGCGCCAGGGACCGATCCGGTCCACGTCCACGAACTGTGGTTGATCCCCGCTGATGGCAAGCCACGCTCCCTGGGCCTCATCGCGCCAGGGACATCGAAGACCCTGCCCATGCCACAGGGCCTGCCGGCCCTCACCACCGAGGGGGCGTCGATCGCCGTCTCCGTCGAACCGCCCGGCGGCTCCAAGCAGGACGGCCCATCGGGTCCGGTGGCCGCCATCGGCAAGTTGGCGAAGATCTAGCCTGACTCCAGGTTGAACCCGTAGTCGGCTTCGACGCGGGCGATGCGGGTCATGGTGGGGCCGAACCAGGCCGACTTGGCCAGGGATTTGGCCTGCCCGTGCAGTGGATGGTTCCGCCAGCGTTCGATGGCGTCCAGGCTTTCCCAGTATGACACCGCGATCGAGGCGCCGCCCTCGAAGAAGGCCTCCAGCCCCAGAAAGCCCGGTATCTCGTGCGCCTTGCCGTAAAGCCGCGCGCCGAGATTGAAATAGGCGCTCTCGTCAAAGGCGGATGAAAGCTGGGTCGTGGTGGTGACGGCGAAGTAGGGCGGCTTGGGCGTGGCGGCCACGCGGTTCATGGCATGGCTCATGCGCGCGCCCGCGTCGCAGCGAAGAGGGCGTTGAGGTCCGGCCCGGAGATCTCGCCGTCGGTGAAGGCGACGCTGCCGGTCTCACGCAACAATTCGGCGGACCGGCGAACGAAGCCCAGGGCGGCGCGGGCCAACGCGCCGCCGACGCTGATCCGCGCGACGCCCGCCGCCAGCAGGTCGTGGGCGTTCCCCCCCGAACCGCCGAGACCCAGCACCAGGTTCACGGGACCGGCGATTTCCCGCACCAGTATCCGGACCGTCGGCAAATCGATCACCCCGGGGACAAAGACGCAGTCGGCCCCGGCCTCCAGGTACCGGTTCGCCCTCTGGATGGAGGCGGTCAGCGGATCGTCCTCGCCGACCAGCCAGGCGTCGGTTCGGGCGTTGATGACGAGGTCGGCGCCCTGGCCGGCCACGGCCTGCCGCGCCGCCGCGATGCGCTCCGCCGCCAGGTCGGGCGCATAGAGCCGCTCCGCCTCCATCCAGAGGGCGAACCGGTACCTGGAGGCCGGGGCCGACTGCGTCTTTGT
>NZ_JBBKVV010000002.1:0-3607 GCF_037968635.1 Phenylobacterium sp. | reverse complement strand
CGCGCCATTTCCAGCCTGCGGGTGTCGGCCGGCGGCATATCAGCGACGAAGGTCTCGATGGACTTCGCCAATTTGCGATCTTCCGGCGCCGGCGATCGCGCCAGCGTCTGGGCCTGCTGAAGGTAGAGCCCGCGGACATGGGTTTGCGTCTCCACGATCTGCACCTCCCAGGGCTTCAGGGGCGTTGCGCGATCAAAGGCCGCGTCGGAGGCCTCCACGAAGGCGGCTTCCAGAGTGTGAGGCGCAGCGCCGTCTCCACGCTCATACTGCTCGCGCATCTTCCGAACGGCGATCTTCTCGGCCTTGCGGGTCACGCCGCGCAAACGTCTCGGCGTCGCCTCCGCCGCGACGTCTCGCGCCCGGAGCTCTTGGGCAAACGTCTCGCGCATTCGCCTTAGGTCAATTCGGTCAGGATTGAACCGCTCGCCGCCGACCCCAAGCGCACCCAGGACAAGATGAGCATGAGGGTGGGCGGTGTCGGTGTGGCGCACCCAGGCGTACTCGAAACGATCTCGCCAGAGACGAACCGCAGCGGCGCGGACAGCGGCCTCCAAAGCCGGCCCATCTGTCGCCGGCGGCATCGAGAACACCAAGGTCCGAGCGATCGGACTGTCTGGCCGCCGGTGGCTATCGGCCTGCCTCAAACTACTCCAATCAAGAGCCAGATCCTTCAGGGCCTGGCGACCGTTCAAGGCAAACCCGTCTTGATCCTCCAAGTCCAGCCGGCCTTGCCGCGTCACGTAGTCCAGGTGGCGAACCAACTGCGGCCGACTGTGGATGGCGCCGGTCACCGTCACCATCACCTCGCGCGCGCGCGACACCACCCTGACCAATTGATCCCGACCAAGACCCAAACCCGGCTGGAGAGACGTCCGGTTTGAGGGCGGCCGCCGGCCTGGAAGGGCCCTCGCGCGCCAGTCATCCTCAAACCCGCGGACCTGGCCATGGTCCCTCATGATGGGACCTCCCAATAGGCGAGATTTCCGGCAAACGCCGCGCGCAACCGCGCGAGATGGAGCCGAATTTCGTCAGCGTGTGCGGTGAGCTCGGCAAGGTGAGCGGGATTTGTCGCCGGCGCTGACGCCTCGATTTGGTTCAAGATGTGGTGCAGATGCACACCGATACGTCGCAGTTCGACCTGGACGGCGATGAAGGCAAGCTCATCGGGGCGGCTCATCGTCGGTTGTTGCAGAACGCGACGTCGAAGCAGCGCCTCAATCCATTTGGAGGGGACGTGGCCAAACGCCTTGGCTTCGATTTCAAGCCGAGGGGCAAGCTCATCTCCGATCTTCACAGAGACGCGCTGGGGCCAACCCTGGTCGCGATGAGGAACGATCGTGGTGGCCCCGGTCGCGTCAGCTCTTGTCGAAGACCGCTTCACCAAAAGAACACCCTGACCGAGGGCCGCTTAGACTGTCGCGCGCCGTGCGAAGCATCGACCTATCGTCGATGATCAGGCCAGTTGAGACCAAACGCCTCGATTTGCCGACGCGTAATCACCCCTCATTACGGCAGGTGGACGCACGGGTCTGAACGCCGCAAAGACGCCCCCTCCCGAAAGGGGATCTGCTGGACGCCCGGTTAGATCGGCCGCAGGCGTGCATAGACGAAAACAGAAAGCCGCTCAGCGCAGACGAAGAGAGGGCAACGCCCTCCCATTCGCGGGCGGCTTGCACGGGGCAGGCGCCTTCCACGCCTTTGGCTTTCGACTTACGCGGCGTCGGTCCGATCGTGGACTTGAAAGCGGATGAGTTGGGATATACCTAATGGATATCCCAGGTGCGAAATGACCAAAACCACGCTCTTCCATTCGAACCGCTCGCAGGCCGTCAGACTTCCGAAGGAAGTCGCATTTCCTGAGGGCGTGCGCTCCGTGACCATTCTTCGTGACGGGAAGCGTCGCGTAATTGTTCCGACGGATGCTGTTTGGGATGACTTCTTCGACGCGCCTGGCGTGGACCTGGGACATCGGGACCAACCCCCGACTCAGGACCGCGAGTCCTTCTGATGCTGCGCTATCTGCTCGACACCAACCTGTGCATTCGTGTCCTTCGAGATCGCCCACCTCAGGTGCGCGGGAGGTTCAATCTGGAGACCGATAGTCTCTGCATATCGACCATCGTGTTGACTGAGCTGCTTTATGGCGCAGCCAAGTCAGACCGGCCCGAGCATAATCGGACCGAAGTGGAGCGCTTTGCGTCCCGCCTTGACGTCCTTGCGTTTGATGACGCCGCAGCGGACCACGCAGCCGATATTCGGGCGACGCTTGAACGGAAAGGACAGCCCATTGGGGGCTATGATCTCCTCATTGCAGGCCATGCTCGAAGCCGGGGGCTGACAGTCATCACAGGCAACCTATCTGAGTTCGGACGCGTCGAAGGGCTGCGTTGCGAGGATTGGCTCGCGACGCCGTAGGCGGCTGGCCCACTGTGAACGCGAGGCGTTCCGCGTGCTGTTCTTGGACAAGAAGAACCAGCAGATCGCCGATGAGATTCTCAATCACGGCACCATCGACCACGCGCCGGTCTATCCGCGTGAGGTCGTGCGGCGTGCGCTGGAGGTGTCCGCGTCGGCCAAGCCAATCATTGAAGACGCTTTAGCTGGGCGCAGCCAGCTACAATGTGATGCGCTCCAAACCTCCCGGACCCTGACCACCGCGTCAGCCGGCCTTAGGAACGGGCCGGCCGATCTGGTTGGCTAGAAACTCCGCAAACGGCACGATGTTCTGCTCAACGCTGGCGGCCTCCAGCGCGGCCATGTACGCGGCGCGCGACTGAACCGGGATGACAGTCCAGGGATAGCCCGCCGCCGCCATCATGACGTTCATAAGGAAGCGGCCGGTGCGGCCGTTCCCGTCCATGTAAGGGTGGATGTAGACGTAGATGAAATGGCCGAGCACGACGCGGACGGCCGGGTCCGTTTCCTCGGTGAGGAGTTCGAAGAAGGCGGGCATGGCGTCCCGCACCGCGTCGGCATTCAGGGGTACATGCCGCGAACCACGAAGATAGACCGCCGCGTTGCGATAGCCGGCGAGGTTCTCTGGCTTGAGGATGCCCGCAGTGACCTTCGGCGCGAACAACTCTCTATACCAGGCGCCATGGTCGCGGTCGGCGACCTCGCCTGGATTATCGCCGCTCAAGGCGCGGCGAACGCTCCCCTTCACGGCTTGGAACGCCAACCAATAGCCCCGGGCCGCGAGTCCATTCTCGAGGTCGCGGTCGGCCTTGTCGCTCGCAGGGTTCCAGTTTCCCGCTCGGACCCGCTCGATCAGGTCGGTGCTGACCTCATAGCCCTCGATCGACAGCGAGTGGTACGCATCAGTGACGTAGATCTCGTCGACCTGCCGCATGTAGGCGTCGATGTCGTAGATCTTCGGAGGCAGCGCGGGAAATCGCCCAGGGATGTCCTCGCGCATCTTCTGCCACAGCAGCCGGATGCGCTGAACATAGGGCGAGGCGTCGCGCCGGTAGGGCGCACGCGGGACCTGGTCCTTGAAGGGATCCGTCTCGCGCGCATTGTAATCGGCCGCGCGCATTCCAGCGAGGATGTCATCGGCCTCGCGATCGCGGCCGATGTTTCTGAAAGCTCCGGCCAAGCGCCCAGCGAT
>NZ_JBBKVV010000001.1:0-3622 GCF_037968635.1 Phenylobacterium sp. | reverse complement strand
TCACCGGCAGGGTCAGCCAGTGCGGGGCGCCGTTCAGGAGGATGCGGTTGCGGTTGATCCAGCCGCCGCGCATGTACTGGACATCGTCATAGATGACGAAGACATCGGCCGCCGCGATGAGTTGGAAATAACCGATATAGGGCAGCAGGTAGGGCTGCATGATCGCGGCGATCATGGGCGACGCTCGGGTCTATGTCGCGCCGCGGCTCTCAACCTTTTGCCTCGCCCGAGTCAGTGGATGGTCTTAGGTGACTTAACCGCGATTTGCCCGCCGATGCATTCCCGCCGAGGACCTCATGGACATTCCTGGCGACGAGCCTGACCTGGACGCCGAGATCGCCCTGGCCCAGTCCGACATCGCGGCAGGCCGTACCGTGGCCGCCGTCGAGCGTCTGCAGACCCTGATCGAGGTCCCGATCTATGACCACCGCCTGCACTACGCCATGGCCTCGGCCCTGGGCGCGGCAGGCGACGCCGAAGGCCAGCAATCGTGGCTGCTGGACGCTCAGACCTTCCACGCCCTGCAGGTCATCAGCGAGCAGGCGGACATGGGCCGGTTCGTCTCCGAGCCGAACTACGCCCTGCAGATCGGCGACCAGGCCTATGCCGACGGCAAGATGGGCCTGGCCTCGTCGGCCTTCGGCCAGGTCGCCCCGCAGCCGGGCGCGCCGTTCAATGTAATCATGCGCTGGGGCCTGTCCCTGCTGCATCAGGGGCGCATCCCGGAGGCCATCGTCGCCTTCACCCTGGCGGCCGACACCTACAAGAGCTCGATGGCCCACGAGTTCCTGCTCTATGCCTGCTTCTTCGCGCAGGACGGCGTTCGCCTCCACGCTGCGGAGGCCAGGCGGTGGGCGCAGCTCTACGCCCCGAGCTATGACCCGGCCGACCGTCCCTTCGCCAATCCCGACCTGGCGGGACGCAAGCTGCGGATCGGCTATGTGGCGCCCAGCTTCCTGCGCAGCCAGTTGCGCCAGTTCATCGTACCGGTGCTGGAGAACCACGACCTCGATCGAGTCGATGTCTTCATCTACTGCGCCGATCCGGCGACCGAGACCGCCATCCGCGCCACCGCCGTGCGCGGCATCGGGACGCTCAGCGACGTCGACGCCGCTCGCCTGATCGCCGGCGACGGCATCGACATCCTGGTGGACCTGTGGGGCCACACCTCCGGCGGTCGGCTCGGGGTCTTCGCCCTGAAGCCCGCCCCGATCCAGGCCGCCTGGATCAACTATGTCCAGACCACCGGCCTGACGGCCATGGACTATGTCCTGCACGCCGACGGCACCCAGGCGCCCGGCGACGATGAGCTGTTCGTGGAGGAGATCTGGCGCCTGGGCCCCATCGCCGTCCCCTTCCGGCCGGGCGAGCGGCTGGACCCGACGCCGACCCCGGCGCTCGCCAACGGCTATGTCACCTTCGCCAGCTTCAACCATCCGGCCCGGCTGAACGACGCCACGGTGGCGGCCTGGGCGGCGATCCTGAAGGGGCGGGCGGGTTCGAAACTGCTGCTGAAGTACCGGTACTTCGTCGACCCGGTCCTGCAGGCCGCCGTGCTGGCCCGCTTCCTGGGCCAAGGCGTCACGGCCGGGCAGATCGTGTTCGAGGGCCACTCCACGGGGCCTGATTACCTGAAGAGCTTCGGCCGTATCGACCTGGCGCTGGACCCCTCCCCGGCGCCCGGCGGCACCACATCGTCGGAGGCGGTGTCCAATGGCGTGCCCCTGCTGACCCTACGGGGCTCCGACTTCTACAGCCGCATCGGGACCCTGCGCCTGGAGCCGCTGGGCCTGCACCAACTGGTGGCCGAGAGCTGGGACGACTATGTCGCCAAGGCCCTGGCGCTGACCCAGGACCTCACCGCGCTGGACGCCCTGCGAGCCGAGGTCCGACCGCGTTTCGAGGCCTCACCGATCCGCGACGAGGCGGGGTTCACCCGGCGGCTGGAGGACGCCTTCCGGCAGATGTTCGACCGGTGGAAGGCCGCGGCCTGACCCGCACATGTCGGCCGCCATGGATGGAGGAAGAGGGGCGCCGAGATCGGCCTCACAGGGGGGTCTGTCGCCCCCGCCGGGCGGGCATTTCAGGGCCCTGGACAGCCACGGCCGCCACATCACCGTCGCCCTAGTCGGGACGGCTCTAGGCCGTTGAAAATACTGAAATTCATCGCAGCGACGCCTGGCGGCGGGCGCCCGATGATGACCGACAAGTGGCCGTCCAGGTCCCGACGAACAACGCGCGCTCGCGTTCGCCGGGATCTCATGGGAGCCTTGGTCACCGCAGGAAGAAACGTTGACCTTCTCAGACCGCGCCCAACAAGATGGTTTTGAACGCCAGAATTCAGGTCGCTCGCGACCCGCCATTTCCGAGAGCCGCGCCAAGGAGCGCTATTGCAGATGAAACTCTATTCCGGCGATCTCAGCCCCTACTCAGCCCGCGTGCGGATGCAAATCTACGCCAAGGGCATCACCGACATCACCCTTGAGCGGCCCGCCACCTTCGGCACGCCCAAGTTCCGCGAGGAACATCCGATCGGCCGCATCCCCGTGCTGGATATCGACGGCGACATGATGCCGGAGTCGGAGGTGATCGCGGAATATATCGAAGCAATCTACCCTGAGCCTTCGATGCTGGGAGCCACCCCACGCGAGACCGCCCATATCCGCACTGTGGCGCGGATCGGCGACATCTACATCATGAATAACATGTTCATGCTCTCACCCCAGTCGCGCGCGGCCACCCGCAACCAGGGCATTGTTGACCTGCTCGGCGGCCAGGTGGTCCGGAACGTCAAGGCCCTGGACAAGATGATCGGGCGCGACGGGTTCGCCTGCATGGGCCGCATCACGATGGCCGATTGCGCGCTGGTGCCCGCCCTGTTCCTCGTCGAGAACGTGCTGCCGAGCGTCGGTGTCGAGGACCCGATCCAAAAGAACGCCAACGTGGCGGCCTATTGGACCGCCATTCAGCAGAACGAGCACGCAGCCAAGACGCTTGGAGAGCTGCATCGCGGGCTGGAGGAGCGTCGTGAAATGATCCGCAACGGCTCTTTTGAAAAGTTGATGGCGAAGGCGGCGGCTGCGATGGCTGAAGCCGAGCGTCAGTGAGGCCGGCGCCCGCGTCGTAGAGGATGCCGGGCATGCGGACGCCATCGGCCTCCGGGTTGGTGAAGCTATGGGCGACACCTCCATAGAGGTCGCGATCGGGGCGAACCTTTCCGGCGCCGGGGCATTACGTCCCACCAACCTCTCTGGATATTCATGGCCCCTCAGACCGACGTTCCCACCGCACCGCTTCTGGACTCGCTGGGGATGGCGCTTTCCGGAGACCCGATGATCCTGCGGAGTCTGGCCGTCGCGGCCGGATCCTTCTCGGTCCGCATCCTGGTGGCCGCCCTGATCCTGGCGGTCACCCTGTGGTCTGCAGGACGCCTGTCGACCATGGCTGAGCGGGCCATGGCGCAGGTGCATCGCCCGAACGCGGCCGACCGCACCCTGGGCACCTTTGTCTCGGCCCTGGTGAAATACCTGGTGGTGGCGATCGGCCTGATCGCGGTGCTGCAGCAGCTGGGCGTGCAGACCACCTCGGTCATCGCCGTCCTGGGCGCGGCGTCCCTGGCGAT